>JACQVV010000431.1 GCA_016209595.1 Planctomycetota bacterium | reverse complement strand
GGGAGCGATTTCGGCCGAGATCGAGGCGCGGACCCGCTTCGCGGGTACCCCCCAGGCGTAGCCCTGCTACGCCGCGCCCGAGCAACGAAGAGATCGGCCGAAAGCGCCCCGCGCAGCCCGAATGGCTTTCCGCGACAGGCTGCTAGGGTCCACCGCGACTTTGGCCTGAGGGAGGCGAACTGGATGAACAACCAGGTCGGGAAGAAGTGGTCCGGCGACTACCCGCCAGGGATGCAGGAACGCCTCGTGTGGCGTCGCTATGGCGGCCTGTCTGTCGGCCTCCTTGCGCGCCAAGACTTGATCGCCCTCAAGCTCCACGCGGCGGTCGATCGCGAGGGCCCCGAAAGCGTCCACTACCAGGATCTCCTTTTCCTGGGGCCCTCCGACACCGAGCTGGAGTGGGCGGCCGGATGGGTGCGCAAGCAGGACATCGGAAGCGCCTTTCCCAAGCTGGTTCAGGATGTCATCGAGCATGTCCGCAAAGACCTTGGTCGAAGCGGCCGCTAGCCTCCGGGAAGCGGCGATTTCTTCGATGTGGCGCCAATGGGCGGCGCTCGGGTCGATGGCATCGGCCTCGCGAAGGGCTCAGAGCATCGTCGACCCGGAAGCCCTCCTCCTCCTTTCGTTCATCCTGACTCCCTACCACCGCCGGCTTGTCGACGAGATTCACTGGTGGGCGGCCGCAGGATCCGGCGTGACGAGCGTCCAACGGATCCGAAACCTGGCCCGCACGTTCGGTCCCAGCGAACTCATCGAGCGCGGCCTCGCCGCTTTCGCGAGGGCCGCGCTGGAACTCGGTCGCGACGCTCGGTGGCGCTCGCTCGCCTCGGGCGCCGGGGCTCTCGCGCCCCGAAGGCACGAGCACCTCATGTCGGACCTCCAGTTCATCGAACCGCCGGCGCTCATGGTGCGACTCCGGGTCGGGTTCGGAGTCGGGAGCAAGTCGGACCTTCTCTGCTTCCTGTTGGGATCCCACGGGTCATCGGCCAGCGTGCGGGACATTGCGAGGGCTACCGGATACACCCGAAAGGCGATCCAGAACTCCGCCGGGGACATGTCCAAGGCGCGATTCCTCGAAGCGCTCGATGACCACCCGGCCGCCTACCGCGCGGAGCCCGCGCCCTGGCGCGAACTCCTCGGCTGGAAGTCGCTCCCGAACTGGAAACACTGGGCGCCGCTCTATCGTTTCGTCGCCGCCGTCTCTCTCCGATTCGACGGACGCCAGGAGCTGCCTCGGTCCCCCTACGTCCTTGCCTCCCGGATGCGCGACCTCTACGTGGAGCACCGGGAGGCGTTCCGCTGGAATCGGATTCCTCATCCCGCTCCTGAGCGGAGCCGGGGTGAGGCGTATTCCGAGGCTTTTCGCGGCCTCCTGGTCCAGACGGCTGGCTGGCTGGAGGAGAACGCCTAGAACGGTTTGCCCGGGGTGGAGGCGGATGGCACCTCGACCCTGGCCATGAGTGCCTGACACTGGCCATGAGTGCTTGACACCCGAGCGTCCGAACCGCAAGCGAAGCTTCCGCGTCGTCGATCGCACCGCATGGCACGCCGCCGGACGGCCCGAGGATCGAAAGCCCTTCATCCGCAAGGTCGCGCTCCGCCTCCCGGTCCTCCCGGCCTGGGCGCATCTCTCCAGCGGCGAGAGGGCGAGGAGGTTCCGCGAGCTCGTGGCCGAGCAAGAACGCACGCTTCGAGCAGAGCGCAGGAAAGAGGGCCGGTCCGTCCTTGGCGTCCAGGCGATCCTCCGGCAGGATCCCTTCGCCCGGCCCCAAAACACGAAGCACTCTCCTCGCCCCCTCTGCCACGCCTCCACCCCCGAAGCCCGCGAGGAGTACCGCCAGGCATATCAGGCCTTCCTCGCGCTGTACCGGCAGGCGTCGGCGAGGTATCGCGCCGGCGAAAGGGACGTGCAGTTCCCCTTGGGCAGCTTCCCACCCTGGTGGCGCGGGGCGGCCTGACGCCCTGGGCCACTCCCAGTAGTCCACGAGGTCGAGGACAGCGCGCACGACGACGCCGGGGAGCTTGTTGCCATCCTCGACGCTCCGCGCTTCCAGGAAGCCTCAACGGTTCCCCCCTCGCCCGTTCCGAGCCCTCTTGACCGCATCGTGGCGGGCGCCATCGCGCAGAGATGACCTCGTGACGACATAGCGGGCAAGCCCTCTCACAACTTCGAACAGTGGGTCACTCGGGGAGGTGACACCGCCCCCCGGGGGCCTATTCGTTCACCTTGCCCGTCCCTCCACAGGCGCGACAGACAGAGTTGCGGTCCCGTTCGCTCTTCAGACGATTCAGTTCATTCTCGTAGAGGGCGCGATAGACCGCCTCCTTCCGCCGATCGTCCATCGTCGAGTCGAGGGCGGCCGCCGCTTCGGCCTGTCTGTGGGCCGACTCGAGGGCGCGTAGGTCAAGTTCCGCGTCGGAAGCGCCAGAAAGTTGCCCGGACCCACCGCATGTCGAACATTGTCTGATCTGAGAGGATCGCCCGGGATCCGGTGTTGTCGGTTGCCCTCCGGGCTGTTTCACGTCATCAGGTTCGGCAGACTGTGACGGCGCGCTCCGGTGATCCTCCAGGGCTTCGGTCGCCGGACCCTGCGAGGGCGCTCCGCTCAACCTGTTGAACAGGACGATCACGAAGACCACAACCACGATCAACAGCCCGAGGGCGGCGGGGAAGTAGATGTTTGCCCAGATCATCGTCTGAAGGCACCCCATGCCACGGGGCTCGACGCCCGTCTGCCGCTTGACCGACTTTGCCTCGCTAAGGAAGACGAAGTTGAGAATTGCACCGAAGACCCAGCCGAACCCGTAGAAGAAGAATGTGACCCAGGCCTTTCCGTGGAAGGACTCGACCGGGTAGCCTGGCGCATGCCGGATGCCGCTCTTGCTCCCCCGACGAAGTCGATGCCGCTTCCTTCCGTGAGTGTCGGTCGGCCTCCGAGCGGGAATCGGTGACCGCGCCCAGCCACACTTCGGACAGCTCGGAGCGCTCTTCGAGATCGCGCTACCGCAGTCGGGGCAGCTCTCCAGATTTGGTCTGTCCCGCATCTCGTCAATCCACGCGTCTTTGGCGACCTCCTTGATCTCCTCCTCTGCGTCGTGATTGCCGGCGGGTACGACTGCTGGCGGAGTCCTGGCCACGGGCCGGTCCAGCGCAGGCCCAAGGTCGCAGTACAGGGCCGCAGGCTCACTCGTGCTGTGCGCGGTCGGGACGGCGATCGATGCCGCGCAGGACGGGCATTTTGCTGCCCGGCCAGCCCGATCTTCGGGGACGCTCAACAGGCTTCGACAGGCGCTGCACCGGAAGCGGATCTTTCTCTGCCTCCACAGTTCTTCCGGTCGAATGCTCCGATGTCTGCCATCGCCGCCTCCTCCGCCCGCTACCTGCGCAGCTCGGGCCACGACGCGTGCATGATACTCCGCGCCCTGATGGAACGGCTAGAGTCTTCCTCTCCTCGCGCGCGCAGGCCGTGCGGAGTTACCCGCTTCCGCCGTCGACCGCGATGAAGACCGCGCTAGCGCATCTCAACCTGTTCGACGCGGGACAGCCCAGTCATGCCGCGGTGGTACTCTTGGGCACGAGCCGCAGCGGTTCCTGCTGACCTCCGAGGTCAAGTGCCTGCACTTTCACGGCACCGAGGTGCAGAAGCCGATCCCGTCCTACCAGGTCTACAAGGGCACCGTGTTCGAGCTGGTGGACCAGGCTCTGGATTTCGTCATGTCCAAGATCGCCCGACGTGTGGGCACGCGCGCGCTGGGACCTCGGGCACCCGTCGACTACGAGCTGCCTCGAGAGGCGGTTGGCGAGGCGATCGTCAACGCTGTGACGCACCGCGACTACACGAGCAACGCGAGCGTGCAGGTGATGCTCTTCGCGGATCGGCTCGAGGTCTGGAAGCCGGGCGAGCTGCCACCTTCACTTACTCTGGCCGAGTTACGGCAGCCGCACGCTTCGATCCCCCGCAACCCGCTGGTCGCCGAGCCGATGTTCCTGGCCGGGTACGCCGAGAGGGCGGGTACCGGGATCCTCGACATGATCGCACGGTGCCGCAAGGCGGGGCTGCCAGCACCCGGGTTTGGGCAGAGCGGCGGGCAGTTCATCCAGACCCTTCGCCGACTCCGCGTGGCCGCGCTTCCGCGACGCACCACGGATGTCACCACGGATGTCGCCACGGATGTCGAGCCGTTCAAGAGGGTCGCCCTGACCCTGCGCACGCACTTCGAGCGAATCGTCGGCTTCATTCGCCAAGGATTGACCAACGGCCGTGCCGAGGGCATCAACAACAAGCTCCGTCTCCTCAGCCACAGGGCGTTCGGGTTCCACTCCGCCGAGGCCCTGATCGGAATGGCATACCTCTGCTGCACGGGAATCCAGCTTCCGCTTTGCACCCAAACGTCTGGAGGGAGATCCCGCCGAGAGGCCGAGGTCGAGGTGAATGCGGCGGGCCGAGCTCTCTCGCAGTGGCCCACGAGCCCTCGGGTTCCTCCTCGACGCCATCCGCCGCGATCTTCTCCCCCTCCCCATGGTGGTCGCCGGATCGCCCCGGCCCGGGACGGGTTCTCATCCTGGATGATTGTTCCGTCATGGGAAGCCCGGGCGTCACGGCCCGAAAGGTGTCGCGATCGCGTGGTGGCGCCCTTCAAGCGCGAGTGGATGACCGATCTTCTGGCGCGGTCGGAGGACAACCTGTCGCAGGCGGCACGCGTCGAGGTCGAAGCTCCCCGCGGGCGGTGGTAGACTGCGTTGCCTAGCAGCCTGTCGCGGTAAGCCATTCGGGCTGCGCGGGGCGCTTTCGGCCGATCTCTTCGTTGCTCGGGCGCGGCGTAGCAGGGCTACGCCTGGGGGGCACCCGCGAAGCGGGTCCGCGCCTCGATCTCGGCCGAAATCGCT
>JACQVV010000430.1 GCA_016209595.1 Planctomycetota bacterium | reverse complement strand
CGGAAAACCGTGCAGCACTGGGCGACGACCTCGGCCCGTCCCCTCTCGCCCGTGACCGGATCGACCGGCAGCTCGTAGATGAGCTCCGTTCCCCCTTCGAGGTCGATGCCGGCGCGGAGAGTGCCGGTCCAGACGAACCGAATCGCCAGCGCGAGAACCCCGGCGGCGAGGAGAAGTCGAAGTCCCAGCGACGCGACGTCGAGCCCCGCGAATCGTTCCCCGGGCACCTGTCACCTCCTCGCAGGAGTGTCCTTCATCATGAAGTTGATGATATCGCCAGGGTCGAGGTCGTAGGCGCACAGGTCGCCGGTCTTCGTGTTCTTGACCGTGATGTCGGAGGCCGTCGCGTCGCGCGCCTTCTCCCCGAGGAGCGTCGTGTCGGGGACGGGCCAGGTGACTCGCCCGTCGCGATGGAACGTGATCTTGCCCGGGTGGTTGAGGAAGATGAGCTCGGGCGGCACCTCGTAGCGCTCCACCACTTCCTCGCCGTCCTTCGCCTCGAGCCTGACTTCCTTTGCCGCCTCGTCGAATACGAGATGGAACGGGGAGTCCGCGCTGTGGCTCTTGGCATAGGTGATCGCGAGGTAGATCGTCCCCGCGAGTTGGACGAACGGGTCCTTTCCCTCGTCCTCCTCCTGGGCGGCTGCCTGGGCTGGTTCTCTTTCCTTCGCCGCCATCTCCCGGGCCTTACGATCGAACTCCGTCTCCCTCACGCAGCAGGGAACGCAAACAAGAGCGACCGCGGCAAAAAGCGCGGCCGGGAAGGCAGCCCTGTCGAGCTTCACGTCACTCCCTCTTCTCGAAGAAGTCCTGGTATTTCTCGATTCTCCACCACCTCTCCCAGCTTTCAAGCGATTCGGACGATCGGAATCGCCCCGTGAGCTCGACCAGTGCCTCGAAGGCCGTTCCGCGAAGCTTCCCAGGGCTCGCGCGCGCGATCTGGAGCAAGGCCTCCACCGCTTCGGGCTCCCGGATCTTCCCCAGCGCGCGGAACGCAGGGTCCTGCAACTCCGGTTCGGGGCCGCGAGCGAAGGAAAGGAGCCACTCCACCCCGGCCGCTTCCCCGCGCTCGCCGATGGCCGCGAGTGCCAGGATCCGGACATCCAGGACGCGTCGCCGGTCGGCCGCGACCTTCGCAAGGAGCGGCACGGCCTCCGGCCAGCGTCCCCGGCCGAGGGCGCGCACGGCGCCCGTCTGCGTCTCGTACTCGGGCGCGCCGAGCGCCTCGGCAAGGAGGGGCCAGGCGGCCTCGCCGGCCCGCACCAGGCGCGCCACGATGACCTCGCGCTCGCGCGGGGCGGCCGCGGGGAGTGCCGCCAGCCACGAACGGATCCGCGCCACGAACGCGGGGCACGGCCCAGGCGCGTAGGGAGCCTCGTCGGCCGCGGCCGCGGCTCCGAGAAGTGCGAGGACCAGAAAGGCGCGCCTCACCGCTTCTCCCCCTCCATGCGCCCGGGGATGGCTCGGATGAGGTCGTCCACCTTGCGGGCGAGTTCCAGGAAGAGGAGCTGCTGGTCGTAGAGCCGCTGGCGATCCACGACCGACTCCGCGGCGTCGTACTCCTCCCTCGCGCGCGCCGCCCGCGCGGCGACCCTCTCCGCGAGGAGATCGAGCTGGCGCTTGGCGTAGACGAGGATCTCGATGTCGCTGTAGAAGACTTGCGGATCGAGGACTCCGTCCTTCCCCAGCGTTTCGAACGCCGCGCGGGCCTGGGCGAGGAACTCGTCGTCCACGGAATCGGGATCGAGCAACGAGACACGAACGAGGAGGAGCCTCCTCGCGCGGCCCAAAGGCGTTTCCTGTCCGGCGACGAGGCTCCGCGCCCGCGCGAGCCTCTGGTCCACCTCCAGTCCTGCTTCCGGGAAGTGGGTCCTGGGCCAGATCTTCGCCGCCCCATCGAGGAAGCGCACGGCGACGTCGAATTCGCCGGACGCGACCGCCCGGTCGGCTTTCTCGACGAGGGCCTTCCCCTCCTCGAGCGACCGGAGCCCCTCCTCGCGGAGGACCTTGTCGGTGAACTTCTCGGCGAGCCGCGTGAGCGCCTCCTTCACGTCGGCGACCTCCGGGTTGTCGAGCGATTCCAGGATCTCGATTCCCTTGCGGAGCGCCTCCTGCGCCGGCCGATACTCGCCCTGCCGGATGTAGAGCTCCGCTTCGACGAGATACATGCTCGCCCGCCGCCGGAGCGACTCGAGCTCCTCGTGCGAGACGCGCCGCCGGGCGAGCTCCCCCGCCTTCTCCACGAGGTCGCGGTCGACCTGGGGCAGCACGATCCGCGCCGGGGCGAGTCCGCATCCGGTGTACTCGACCTTGCGGGCGAACACGTACGGCGTGCCCCGGATCGTTCGGAGGACGGTGACGTGCTGGAGCCGGCCCAGCGGATCGTCGATCTCGACCGCTCCCCGGGAGTCCGAGACGCCGGCGAAATGGCGGGGATCGGTCGAGAATCCGTCGGGAGATACGAGAACCGCGTACCCCTCGACCGGGTGCCCGTCGAGATCGGCAAGCTCGATCGTCCGAGGACCTCCGGGGAGGAACAGCCGCACGACCTTGTCCCCGGGGTCGGGCGATTTCTCGCCCACGACGCGACCCCGGACCTCGATCCGTCCCCCCGACATGCCGATTCTCTCGACGACCAGAAACGTCCCGCGGACCCGCGGATAGGAAACGCTCGAGCCGTCCGGAGAGAGGACCCGCCGGTGGACCTGGAAGGCCGCGCCCCGCTCGACTCCGATCGTGCCCTCCTCGATCTTGGCGCCGCGCAGCAGCACCTCTCGCGAGGCGTCGTCCCCGCCGGAGATCACGTATCCCTCCTGGCCGAAGAGCGCCTCGAACGCGGCCTGGCAGCGGTGGACGACGTCGGCGAAGGACGGCGAGGACTCCGCTCCCAGGACGGAGAGCGAGCCCTCCCGCCGATTCACCTCGCGGTACGCCAGCACCGTCCCACCGCCCTTCCTCGTGACGCGGAAGACGGCCACCCGATCGGGATCGCCCAAGGCGAGCTCCGCGCGGAGTGCCTCCGGGAGGTCCCAGTACCCCGAAGCCGAGAGGAGCGGCCCCGTCCAGCCGGGACCCACCCGGCGGACCCGGAAGCGCACCCTCTCTCCCCAGGAGGACGCGAGCGCCGAGGTGACGCCGGACAGGAGCCCGTCCGTCTCCGCCGTCCGCGCGGGAAAGTCCTCGAAGGCGACGTACACGTCCACCCGGTACGGCTCCCCGGCAACCCAACCCAGGCCGAGATCCTCGATCGAAGGCCCGGCCGGCGCCGCGGCGGGCGCCGCGTCCGCCGGACCGGGAGCTTCCCCGCCCGGCTCCACGACCCCCGGCTCCTCGGGAAGCGGCTCCTCGGCCGAAGGCGAGCAGGAGAAGAAGAGGAGGGCAGCCGCGAGGGACGGGAGGAGTGCGGGCCGGGGCATCTCTTCCATTGTATGCTGCCCGACGCTTGTCCGCTCGCGCCCTCCCCCGTAGCATGGCTTCCCCATGTCGCGCCTGCTCTCGTTCGTCGCGCTCGCCGTCCTCGCCGCCGCCTGCCAGTCGGCGAGGACCGAATCGGACCTCTTCGCGCTGGAGGATGCGATCGGCCGCGGGCGAACGGCCCGGATCGGGGAGCTCCGGATCGGCAGCGCCTCGGCGCTCGAAGGGCCTCAGGTCCTCTGGATACACCGCCAGGAGAGGAACGTCGGAAACCCGCGTGAAGACCGCCAGGAGCTCTTCGCCGAGATCCCTCCCGAGCAGGTCGCCCGCGCGGTGGAGGACCAGCTCCGCGCGTCTGGTTTCGAGGTCGTCGCGGAGAAGGACCCGGCCGACCTCTTGATCGACGCGGAGCTCCTTGTGCTCGAGCTCCGCACCGAGATCTCCGGGTTCACCGGTCCAGACGGGCGCCGCGCGGCCGTCGCGACGCTCCGGTTCGCGCTCCGGCGGGGCGGCGATTCGGGCCTCGTCGCGCGAGGGGAGGAAACGGCCTGGACGGTCTTCTCCGGGGCCCAGGTGGTCTTCGACCCCCAGCGAGGCGCCCGGAGATTCGAGGGGAAGGAGCCCGAGCCCTGCTACTACGCGGTGCGCTTCGCGCTCCTCCAGTTCCTGGAATCAGTGGTCAGTGACCAGTGATCAGTGACCGGTGAAGGAAGAAAAGCTTTTTTCCTTCACTGACCACTGACCACTGATCACTGGCCACTGGTCGTTTCGTCCACGAGCCGGTCGATGACGTGCTGCACGTTTTTCCGCTCGCCCGTCGAGAGCTGGACGACGTGAGCGGAGAGCGACGTGGCCGAACGCCCGTAGATCACGCGCTCCTTCCAGTAGAAGATCCGGTCGTCGTCGAGCCAGACGGGGTACATGGGGACGCTCACGAGCTGGCGGCTGGCGCTCGTGACGACGGCGGGGTCGAGGACCGTATCCGCGCGCGCGGCGAGGTTCCGGACCTGGAGCACCTTCCGGTCCTCCTGGGTCGTGACGAACATCGCCTTGGCGCCGTCCGGCGAGTAGAGGACGTAGTGGACGAAGTCGTCGCGGAACTTCTCTAGCTTCCCCGACTCGAAGTCGTAGGTGAACGCGTAGGTCTTGTCGGCGTCGATCCCCTGGTCCGGCGCGGGGAGGTCGAGGCCCTCCTCGCTCGCCGCCGCGGCGACGGCGAGAAAGGCCGCCCTCTTGCCGTCCGGCGAGAGACAGAGCCAGGCGTTCTGCCCGCTCGCCGCGTTGACGTGCCCGGTCACGGTCCCGCTCCCCGGGTCCACCGTCGCGATCGAACCCACGTAGAAGCGGGTGTTCTCGCCGTGCTCCCGCGCGACCTGGAAGAGAACGACCTTCCCTTCCGCGGTCCAGTGGTGGACCGCGGAGACCTCGCGGGCGAGCGTCTTCGCCTCCCCGCCCGCCGCCTCGACGACGAGGATCTCCGCCCCCTTGGCCTTGTCATCCTGCATCCCGCGGGCCGCCGTCACGCTCTTCCCGTCCGGCGACCAGCCGAGATAGAGGATGGGCGTCTGCGACTCCAGGAGCTTCGTTCTCTCCTGGGTCGCGGGGTCGCCGGCCCAGAGCTCGTACACTTCCCCGAAGCCCTTCCCCTTGAGGAGCACGTAGGCCACCCGGGACCCGTCGGGCGACCAGCGCACCACGGTGGCGAGCTCGGGCTCCGGGCCCATCGTCCCGTGGATCGTGGTGAGCTTCTGCCCCGCGAGGTCAACGGCGAAGACCCCTTCCTCGCGCGTGAACGCGATCCGCCCGTCGGGAGCGACGCTCACCGTGATCGGCTCGCATGCGAAGAAGAAGAGGACGCCGGAGAGCGTGCTGACGGCGATTCCGATTCTTTTCAAGGATTCTCCCCTCCGCTGAAGCCTGAAGCCCGAAGCCTGAAGCCTAAACCTGAAGCCTGAAGCCTGAAGCCTGAAGCCTGAAGCCTGAAGCCTGGCAAGAGCGTACGGCGGCCGGGGTCGGGCGACAAGTGCTGGGAGCGCGCGATTTGCGCTAGAATCGCGCTGGCGATGGACGAGAACCCCGAGACCGCGAGAGGCCCCCGAACCGACCCGGAGACGACCCGGCTCCAGCGCCAGGTCGACGAGCTGACCGCTCTCCTGGGGATCGCCAAGAGGCTCCGCCGCCCGTTCGACCTGGACGACCTCCTGGACGAGATCGTCGCGATCAGCCGCGACGCGCTCCGGGCCGAGGCCTGCTCGCTCCTCAAGGCCGATCCGGCGAAACGGCTCCTCTACTTCCACTCGGCGAGGGGAGGGCAGGAGGAGCGGATCATGAGCTACGGCGCGCTCCCGTACGGGAAGGGGATCGCAGGCTGGGTGGCCGAGCACCGCGAGTCGGCTCTGGTGAACGAGGCCGCGCACGACCCGCGCTTCCAGAGGGACATCGACCGGGAGATGGGGTTCCAGACGCGCGCGGTGCTCGCCGTCCCGATCCTCTCCGACGACGGCGAGCTCCTGGGCGTGATCGAGGTGCTGAACAAGAAGGACCGGCGGCCTTTCAACGAGAACGACCGGACCTTCTTCCAGGCGATGGCGGAACACGCCGGCGCGGCGATCCGACACGTAGAGCGCGAAGCCAGGCGCCGCGAGGAAGTCCGCCTGGCGACGATCGGGACGATGGCGAGCTCCATCATCCACGACATCAAGAACCCCATGGCCGCGATCAAGGGGTTCGCGCAGCTTTTGGCCAACCGATCGCCCGACAACCGGCGCTACGCGGAGATCATCATCCGCGAGATCGACCGGCTGGTGGGGATGACACAGGAGCTCCTCGACTTCTCCAAGGGTGTCCAGAATGTCGACGTGGAGGAGCTCGACTTACCTGAGTTCGTCCAGGACATCGCCGGGTTTCTCGAGCGCGACTTCGAAGGGGCGGGGATCGAGCTTTCGACGGATCTCGTCTACCGCGGGAAGGTCGAGCTCGACCGGCACAAGGTCCGCCGGGCGATCTTCAACCTCGCCTCCAACGCCCGGGATGCGATGCCGCGCGGCGGGCGCTTCCGGATCGCGACGGCGGTGGAGGGAGACGACGTCGTTTTTCTCCTCTCCGACACAGGCTGCGGGATGCCCCCCGAGATCCTCGCCCGGGTGTTTCATCCGTTCTTCACCACCAAGGAGGGGCGCGGCACCGGCTTGGGGACCTCGATCGTCCGGAGCGTCATGGAGGCCCACGGCGGGCGGGTCGAGGTCGTCTCGAGCCCCGGCGAGGGGACCACGTTCCGGCTTGTCTTTCCCAGGAAGAGCCCTCTCAAGAATCAGTGACCAGTGATCAGTGACCAGTGGCCAGTGAAGGAAAAAAGCTTCCTTCCTCTAAGTGATCCGTGATCGAGGCAGGTACAGCTATGGCGAAGATCGACGACCTGTTCCAGCTCATGGTCCACTGGAAGGCCTCCGACCTCCATATGTCCTCGGGCAGCCCGCCGATGTTCCGCATCGACGGGCAGATCGTCCCTCACACCGACGCCGGCCCGAACGACACCGCCGCGCTCCAGGAGATGGTCTTCGAGATCATGTCGGAGCGGAACCGGCAGGAGTTCGAGAAGACGAACGACACCGACTTCGCCTACGAGCTCGCGGGAATCGGACGCTACCGGTGCAACGTGTTCCGCGACCGCTACGGGATCGGCGCCGTCTTCCGCACGATTCCGTCGCGCATCCTCACCGTCGAGGACCTCGGCCTCCCCCCGCCCGTCCTGCAGTTCTGCGACCTCTCCAAGGGGCTCGTCGTCGTGACCGGGCCGACCGGGAGCGGCAAGTCCACGACGCTCGCGGCCATGGTCGACCGGGTGAACAAGAGCCGCTACGAGCACATCCTCACGATCGAGGACCCCATCGAGTTCGTTCACCAGAACCAGTGCTGCCTCATCAACCAGAGAGAGGTCGGCGTCCACACCCAGAGCTTCAAGCGCGCCCTTCGCGCCGCGCTCCGCGAGGACCCGAACGTGATCCTGATCGGCGAGATGCGCGACCTGGAGACGATAGAGATCGCGATCGAAACGGCCGAGACCGGCCACCTCGTCTTCGGGACCCTCCACACCACGACCGCCGCGAGCACCGTGGACCGCCTGATCGATCAGTTCCCCGCCGACCGGCAGGCCCAAATCCGGACGATGCTCTCGACCTCGCTCAAGGGCGTCGTCGCCCAGACGCTCCTGCGCAAGATCGGCGGCGGCCGCGTCGCGGCCCTCGAGCTCCTCGTCGTGACCTCCGCGATCTCCAGCATGATCCGTGAGGGAAAGACCTACCAGATCGGCTCCGCCATGCAGACCGGCGGCAAGTACGGCATGTTCCTCCTCAACGACTCCCTCCAGAAGCTCGTCCAGCAGAGGATCGTCGAACCGCAGGAGGCCTACCTCAAGGCGATCGACAAGGACGACATCACCAAGCGCCTCCAGGCAATTGGGGCGACGGTGAAGGTGGAGTAGGGGCCGGGTTTATCCCGGCCCTGGTGCCGCGAGGGATAAACCTCCGCCCTATAGCAACAATGCATCGTTGGGGTAGAAAGTCCCCGATCCCGTTACACGACGACTTTCTCGGCCAGGATCGCCCAGCTCGCCCCGCCGGCAAGCGCGAGAATCACGAGGATCACGGAGAAAATTCTCCATCCCGACTCGCGGCGGAAGGCCGCCGCGCCTCCCATGAGGATGAGAAGGAGTCCCCCGACGAGGAACGAAACGCCTCGAGAGTCGAGGAGCGTGCGGTACTCATCGGCCTGGGCGCACACGTAGACGCCCGAGGCGACGGCGGCCGAGAGGAGAGCGAGCGAGAGGCCGAAGAGCGAACCAGCAGCCACGGAGCCCATCGGCCGCCCCCGTCCGGAGAGGCCCACAAGGAGCGCGGCGAACGCGTGAACGAGGAGCAGCGCGAACCCGGCCGCGGCGAGAATGAAGTGGTTCGAGCCGTCGCCCGGCGCCCGGTCGTTCCAGCAGGCGAGCGCGATGGCGAGGCCCCCCAAGAGCTGCCCCGTGGTCGCTCCCGTGCCGGGGACCCGGTCGTATCGCTCGCCTCTTGCCGCCTCGCGGTCCATCGCGAGACCGCCGCTCTCCCCCTCCCCCCGCCCCCCGTCGCCCGTCGCCCGTCCTCCGTCGCCCGTCTCGACGCCGGAGAGGAACTCGGGAGGCGGACTCGCCTCCTGGCGCTGGTAGACGTGGTAGGTCTCGGGAGGGAGGAAGGCCCGCTCCCAGGTCCTCTGGGATTCGGACCCTCTCGCCTCGACGATCGACTCCAGCCGCTCCCCCACGAGCTTCCGCAGAGGGGGCCCCTGGAAGGCGGGGAGTACGAACGACGCGAAAAGGAGCGTCGCGCCGACAGCGGAGATGGTCCGCGAAAAGGAAGGTGCGAAGGGCGGGCGCGCGGCCGGGGGTGCCGGCCGGTCGCCGACCACGATGACGGCGTCGGTTCTCGCTTCGGTTGCCATGATCTAGCCCCTCCCCTCAGAAGCTTTGCGGCCCAGTGAACTGGATCGGCACCGGGGTCCCCTCGTAGACGTATTTCGCCTTCTCGCCGGTGGAATTCGAGAAGTAGAGGACGGGTGCAAGTTCCCAGCTGATCGAGACGTACTTCGACTCGCGAGTCGGCTCGCGGCACGAGAGGGTTCGCATCGGGAGGTCGATCGACTTCTCCCCGCCGCGCGAAAGCGACAAGTCCACGGCGAAGCGATAGATGAACGTCGATTGGGAAACGACCCGGTCGAGCGGCGCCTTCTTCTCGAAACGACGGTTCACGAGGTGGACGAGGACATGGTCCAGACGTACGTCTCGCGGCGCGGTCACGACGAGTTTCACCGTCACCCGTTTTCCCAGCTCGATCGGCCCCTCCGGCATCTCGATCCGCACCTTCGTGGCGGCGACCTCGGGACTCCTCTGCCGGCGGCGGCGATGCCGCAGTCCAGGAACCGCGAGCGCCCCGGCCGCCACCGCGAGGAGCCCGGCCGCCGCACCATGCCTCGCCCACTCTCCCCTCCTTTGGGCGTCCCAGCCGACCAGACCCAACGCGGCGAGCAGGACCACGATCGCTAGGCGTCTCACGTTACCTCTGCGTCACCACGCGGTTTCGACCCCTCTCCTTGGCCCGATAGAGGGCCGCGTCCGCCCTTTTGATCAATGTCTCCGGGCTGTCGTTCTCGCGCAAGGTTGCCACTCCGATGGAAACCGCCATGGGGATCGGACCGTCCGGACCTCCGGGGCAGGGGCTTCCGGATACCGCGACGCGCACGCTCTCCGCGACCTCCGCGGCGCCCTCGACCTCGGTCCTCGGGAGGAGGACCGCGAACTCCTCGCCCCCGTAGCGGGCCGCGACGTCGGAGGGCCTCGTGCTCGTTTTCACGCGGACGCCGATCTCGCGGAGGATGACATCGCCGGTCGGATGGCCATACGTGTCGTTCACCCTCTTGAAATGGTCCAGGTCGAGCATCAGGAGGGAGAGGGGCGCCTCCCTGGCGCGGGCTCTCTGTATCTCCTCCCCCAGCCGCTGGAAAAAGTATCGACGCACGTAAAGGCGCGTCAAGGGGTCGACGGTCGCCTTCTCGTAGAGGTCGGCGTTCGTGAGCGCGATGCCGATCTGGTTGGCGAGGATCGTCATGAGCTCCTGTTCGATCCGCGTGATCGGCGACCGGTCGAGCTTGTCGGTGACGTTGAGGACCCCGATCACCTTCTTTTCTTGGTCGAGCTCGTCCGTGCGAGACCGGATGGGCACGATCAGGAAGGAGTCCGTCTTGTACTTCGGCCGGCCCGTGGGCTCGATCCCCTCCGGGGGCCGGCCGGTCTCCGGGTCGGGGCAGAGGATCGTTCGGTTCTCGCCCACCGCCTTCCCGCAGAGCCCCTCGCCCACCCGCACGACGATCTTTTCCCAGAGTTCCCGCTTGATCCCCTTGGCGTAGGCGAGAGACAGCGTGCCGGATTCCTCGTCGAGGAGGAGGATCGAGGCGTGCGAGTACTTGAAGAGGTTCCGGGCGACCTCCACCCCCTCCTTCAGGACGGGCTCCCGCTCCAGGTAGGAGGAGAGGAACTGGGTCGCCCGCCCCAGGAGCTTCAGGTTCTCGCTGAAAATCCTCGGCTCCTCGTGGGTGAGCGCGTTCTCGATGGCGACCGCCGCCTGGATCCCAATTTTGGTCAGGTGGTCGAGGTCGTCCTGCGAGAACGCCTTGACGCTCGAGACCGTGTCGAGCTGCAGCACGCCGAGGAGGTTCGACTGGCAGAGGAGGGGGACGCACATGGCCGAAACTACCGACTGGTCCACGATCGACTGCCCGGAAAGGAAGCGCGAATCGTCCATCGCGTTCGAGGAGAGGATCGACTCCCGGGTCGCCAGCACGTGCTCCACGATCGTCCGGCTGTAGACCACGTCCCCCTGGACGCGCCCGCGAAGCCGTTCCCAGGCCAGCTCCTGGGGGTGGTCCCCGTTCCCCCGCCGGCACAGGATCACGATTCCGCGGTCGGCCGGAAGGTCCTGGAAGATGAGCTGCATGACGCGGTCGAGCAGGCTCTCCAGATCGTGCACCTCGCTCGCGACGGACGCCACCCGGTAGAGGGTGGCAAGCCGGTGGCTCGACCGGTCTCGAAGCTGGATCTGCTGCAGGACGCTCGCGACGTCCCGATAGTGCTCGCGGCGGGAGACGATCTGAGAGACCTGCGGGCCGGCAGGCTCCGCCGCCTCCTCATCGAGTTCTCCTTCTCCCTTGAAAACCTCGCGGGGCCCTCCCTGCGGCGAATCCTCCGAGTACAGGAGTTTCGTCGAGCCGATCGTGATCATGTCGCCGTGCTGGAGCGCCACGCGGTTCACGGGCTCGCCGTTCACGGCGATCCCTCGCGCGCCCGGAAGCCCCTGGAGGACGAAGCCGTCCTCGGTCCGCCGGATCACGGCATGGCAGGTCGGTCCGCGGCGATCCGTCAGAACGACCTCGTTCTCCCGCCCGTTCCCGATCCGCGTGAGCTCCCCCAGGACGTAGGAGCGCCCCATGCTGGGGCCTTCGACCTCCACGAGCTGGGGCAAGCGTCGACTCCTGAAAACCGGGAAAACTCGCGCCCGACAGCCTACCAGCGACCCGCGGTCAGTAGCCAGTGGGCAGTGGCCAGTAGTCAGTGGTCAGTGGTCACTCTAGAGATCGATCGTCATGCCATCCTTCGCCCAGACCACCTCGCACGCGAGCCCGGCGAACGCCTTGCGGGCACGGCCTCGCGCGCGGTCCATTTCCGGATAGAGGTGCGTGAGGAGAAGCCGCCGCGGGTGCGCCCGGCGAGCGACCTCGGCACAGGCCGAGGGGGTCATGTGCTGTTCGAGGGGCCGGGAGTCGGGGAAGGAGCACTCCAGGACGAGGAGGTCCGCTCCCCGCCCGAGCTCCTCGAGCGCGCCGCACGGTCCCGTGTCGCCCGAGACCGCGACGACCCTGCCCCCGAGCTCGAAACGGTATCCCTGGCTCTCGGGCGTGTGGGCGGTCTTGACGGGCGTCACGGCGAGGCCGGGGAACTCGTGCCGCCTGGGGGGGATCTCCTCCAGCCGCCAGCGGGGCGGGTCCCCGGGCTCGATCCAGTGGCCGAAGATGCCATGGAACTTCTCGAAGAGAGCCGCGAGCCCGGGCGGCCCCTGGACGGCGAGCGGGTCCCCTTCTCGCGGCGTGTTTCGGAGAGCGAAAAGGATCGGAACGAGGTCCGCCACGTGGTCCGGGTGGAAGTGGGTGTAGAGGACGCGCTCCAGGTTCTCCGGCAGGACCCCCGCGCGGGCCATGCGCCCCAGGGTCCCCGAACCCGAGTCGACGAGGATCGTCCGCGGCCCGTCCATCATGAGGAATCCCGCGGGTCCTCTCCGGGCCGTCGGGATCCCGGTGCCGGAGCCGAGGACGACCGCCCTCACGCCCCTCCCGACGGCTGGACGAGGCCGAGGACCTCGAAAATCACCAGGCCCGCCCCGACGAGGATCGCGACCCCCACGAGTGCGCTCGTCGCGTAGTAGGTGAAGGTCTTCGTCCGGTCGCTCTTCACGAGCACCTCGAAGGCGATCCCCAGGAGAAGCGGAATGGCGAGCGGCCCCCACCAGAGCGGCTTCTGGACGCGCGTCGCCCCCGCGTAAAGGATCCCGATCGCCGGAGGGAGCTCCACGTCCCCCGCCTCGACTTCCTTCTTCTCGCCGGCGGGCGCCGGCGCGCTCGCGTCGCCCTGCTCCTTCGCCTGGGCCTCGTCGCGGCGCAAGCGTGGCGCGAGCATATCCTCCACGAAGCGCGGCCAGGCCACGCCCAGCATCACGAGGACACCGACGTAGACCACGGCCACGAAGATGAGCCCGTAGAGGCTCCGATGTTTCTGCTCCCGTTCCTGGCGCTTCGCGTTTTCTGCTTCGGACGTCATGCGCTCCCTCCTTTTCCGGGAGACGGGGGTTGGGGG
>JACQVV010000411.1 GCA_016209595.1 Planctomycetota bacterium | reverse complement strand
GGGTGTACTCGTCGGCGTCGAACTCCTTGTATCCCGGGTATTCCCGGCGTTCGATAACCGATTGCACGGCCTCCCAGATGCGGGCCCTGGGCTTGGCGATCGGGTCGCCGACGGTGAACTCGGTGTCCGAACAGCCGGCGGCGAGGAGTCCGAGGGGGACGAGAAGGGACGAGAGACAAAGAGATCTCTTCATGCCGGGCCTCTCCTGTGCGGTGCGAACGGGCAAAGACGGCCATTCAACCCGCACCGGCCCGTGGAGTCAACGGGGTAGGACTTTCGCCCGCGCGACGGCGGGCGCGTTGAACGCTCCCCCGCGGGCTGTTAGGATCCGCGCTCTGCGCGGCGCCGGCGACCTTCTAAAGCGCGAGAGAACCCACGGAGAAACGCGATGAACACCAAGGCGATTGCTCTTGTCGTCGTGGGCCTCCTCGTGGGGCTCGCCGTTCTTCTCGTGGTCACGAAGCCGGATTCGCCGGCCGGCGAGGGGACCCTCATCTATGCTCGGACTGACGACTCGACGACGCTCGATCCCCAGGAGATCGAGTGGGGCTCGGACGTCAAGGTTGCCGAGAACATCTACGAGGGGCTGGTGCGTTTCGCGCAGGATCCGACCCAGGTCGAGGGGGTTCTCGCCGAGAAGTGGGAAGCCTCCCCCGACGGCCTGGCGTGGACTTTCCACCTCCGGGCGGACGTTCGCTTCCAGGACGGGACCGAGTTCGACTCGAGCGCGGTCCGGTTCGCCTTCGACCGGTTGTTGAACGCGTCGTTCCCGCATGCGCCGAAGCTCCGACCGTACGCTTCCATGTACGAGGATCTCGTCCAGGCCGTCGAGACCCCGGACTCGCGAACGGTCGTCCTCCGCCTCGCGACTCCTAGCCCGGTGTTCCTCTACCTCCTTTCCATCCACCCGGCGATGATCCCCAGTCCGGCGGCCGTCCAGAAGTTCGAGAAGGAGGGATTCGCACGCCACCCGGTGGGGACCGGGCCGTACCGCCTCGCGGAGTGGAAGACCCGGGAGAAGATCGTCTTGGAACGTAACGACGACTATTGGGGGAAGCGGCCCGCGCTCCAGAAGATCGTCATGGTCCCCGTGGAGGACACGCAGACCGCGATCCAGAAGCTCCAGAGCGGGGAGTGTCACCTTATCGATCTGACGTCGCCCGCGGATGTCGAGGAGATCGCCAAGACGCCGGATCTCACCGTCGCGATCAGCGCGAGCCCGAACGTGGCCTACCTCGCCTTCAACATGACAGCAGGCCGCGCGGCGTTCCCCTACAACGACATCCACTTCCGCCGCGCGGTCTCCTACGCGATCGATCGCAAGGTCCTCGTGGACCTCGTCTACTATGGCCAGGCCGTCCCGGCGGCCAACATCGTTCCCCCCATCCTGTGGCGCGACGCCGCGCCGCTCCCCGAGTACGAGTACGATCTCGACAAGGCGAAGGCGGAGCTCGCCCAGGTGGCGCTGCCGGAGGGTTTCGTCGCGGAGATCTGGCACCCCAACTTCCCCCGCGACTACATGCCCTATCCGGACCGGGTCGCCGAATTCCTGAAGGACCAGCTGGCCAAGATCGGCCTCGCCGTCCGGGTCCAGTCGTTCGACAAGGGCACCTACTCCACCCGCTATCGCGACCGGGCCCACCCCATGTGCCTCCTGGGATGGATGGCCGACTACCCGGACGCGGACAACTTCTTGGGGGCGCTCCTCCACGGCCGCGCGGCGGGAGACAACAACATCACCTTCTTCGACCACCCGGAGTTCAATCGCCTCGTATCCGAGGCGGCTTCGAGAGTGGAATGGGAGGAGCGAAAGCCCCTCTACGAGGCGGCGGTGCGGATCTACCGCGACGAGAAGCCCTCGCTCGCCCTCGTCCATACCAAGCGCGTCTTCGCCATGCGCAAGGGCGTCCGATTCGTGCCCCACCCGATCGACTACCGGATCTACCAGGCGTCCCTCGAACCCGGCGAATGACGGCGTACGTCCTCCGGCGGCTTCTGGCCCTGCCGCCGCTCCTGGTCGCGACGAGTTTCATCGTCTTCGTCCTGATGCGCAGCGTTCCCGGCGACCCGGTGGACGCCATCTACGGCGAGAAGGCGACGGCGGACATCCGGCGTCAGGTGACCGAACGTTGGGGGCTCGACAGGCCGGTCCTCGTCCAGTACGGGATCTACATGAAGGGGATCCTGACGCGGGGGGACTTCGGGGAGTCCTACGTCCGGTCGGGGCAGCCGATCTCGCGCGAGATCGCTCGATACCTGCCGGCGACGGTCGAACTCACGCTTGCCTCAATGTTCCTGGCGACGTTCGGCGGGATCCTGCTGGGCGTCCGCGCTGCGGTCCGCAGGGGGAAATGGGACGACTTCCTTGGCATGGCGGTTGCCCTGCTCGGGGTCTCGGTCCCCGTCTTCTGGCTCGGCCTGCTCCTACTGATCGCGTTCGGGGAGGTCTTCGCCGTGGGCGGGGCGATCTCGCCGGAGTACTCCATCCCCGACCGGACCGGCTTCCTCCTCCTGGACACGCTCTTCGCCGGGGAGTTCGGCGCCTTCCTCGACGTGCTGCGCCACCTCGCGCTCCCCGCCACCGCGCTCGCCACGATCCCGCTCGCCATGATCGCGCGGATCACGCGAGGGAGCATGCTCGAGGTGCTCGGCTCGGACTACGTGCGGACGGCGCGGGCGAAAGGGCTGGCCGAGGAGCGCGTCGTCATGAAACACGCGTTCAAGAACGCGGCCCTCCCGATCGTCACGCTCGGCGGCCTCGAATTCGGCTACCTCCTGGGCGGCGCGGTGCTGACCGAGTCGGTCTTCGCCTGGCCCGGGATGGGGCGCTACATCCTCGACTCGATCGCGGCGCGCGACTACCTCGCGGTCTCGGGCGCGCTCCTCGTGCTCGCAGCGATCTTCGTCCTCGTCAACCTCGCGGTCGATCTCCTCTACGCCTGGCTCGATCCGAGGATCCGGTATGGGTAAGATACCGCTCGCCGCGCTTCTCGCTCACTGGAGCGCCCGGGTCGGCCTGGCGATCCTCGCCGTCTTCGTGCTCCTCGCGGCGACGATCGGGATTCTCTCCTCCCACGACCCCAACGAGTGGCGGGCTCAGGAGGCGATGAGGCCGCCTTCGCGAGAGTATCTCTTCGGCACGGACGCTTCCGGCCGCGACATCTTCACTCGCGTCTTCTTCGGAGCGAGGCTCTCGCTCGCGATCGGCGTCACCTGCGTCGCCGGCTCGGCGGCGGTGGGCATCCCTCTGGGCGCGCTGGCCGGATACTTCGGGCGCTGGGTCGACTCCGCGATCAGCCGGTTGGTCGACGTCCTCCTTTCCTTTCCCAGCATCCTGCTCGCGATTGCCATCGCCGCCTCCATGGGACCGGGGATCGACACCGTCGTCATCTCCGTGGGAGTCGTCGGGATCCCCCAGTTCGCCCGCCAGACGCGGGCGAGCGTCCTTTCGATCAAGGAGCTGGACTACGTGCAGGCCAGCCGGGCGCTGGGATTCGGACACGCCCGCATCCTCTTCGTCCACATCCTGCCCAATGCCCTCGGACCCCTTATCGTGCTCGGGACGCTGTCGATCGGCGGGGCAATCCTCTCCGCCGCGGGGCTCTCGTTTCTGGGGCTCGGCGTGGAGTCGGGGACGCCCGAATGGGGGGCGATGCTCCACGAGGGCTACTCGTTCTGGCGGCGTTCGAGCTCGCTGGCGGTCTTCAGTGGCCTCGCGATCTCGCTCGCGGTGCTGGGTTTCAACCTCCTGGGGGACGGCCTCCGCGACGCTCTCGACCCGAAGCTTCGCTAAATGACAAACCGCAATGGGCTCCAGGCGCGGTTTTTCACCGGCGTGTCGCGCGCCCGGGCCGGTAGACGGGCTCGGTCATGGCTCGGTCCTTGCCGGTCCCGCGGGGCCTGGCCTTGAGGTTGAACCGGATCGGCACCTCGGCGATGTCGAAGCGCTCGCCCACGAAGCCCTCCAGGAAGCGCCGATAGCCTGCGCTGAAGGCCTTGGGGGAATTGCAGAACACGAGGATTGAAGGCGGACGCACGCCCGTCTGGGTCGCGTAGTAGATCTTCGGCTGCACGGCTTTCCGGGTGCGGGGGGGGTGACGCTCGAGCGCCTCGCGGAGCGCCCGGTTGAGCTCGGGCGTGGAGACCCGGGTCCCCGCCTGCCGGAACAGGGTCTCCGCCAGATCGAGCGTGCCCTGGACGTTCTTGCCGGTCTTCGCCGAGGCGAACGCGATCGGCGCGAGGCCCATCCCGGGGAGCGTCTTCTCCAGGTACTCCTCGTAGGTCCCGGTCGCGAGGTTCTTCGCCCGCGCGAGGTCCCACTTGTTGACGACCAGAGCGCAGGGCTTCTCGGCATCGCGGATGGCGTGGGCGATCTTCTTGTCCACGAGCCCGATCGGGACGGCCGCGTCGATGAGAAAGAGGACGACGTCCGCCCGCCGGATCGAGCGTTCGGCGCGCGCCTGGCCGTAGAACTCTATGGAGTTCGCGAGCGACTTTTCGCGCCGCAGCCCGGCGGTGTCGATGGCGACGAAGACCCGGCCGTCGCGCTCGAACCGGACGTCGATCGAGTCGCGCGTGGTGCCCGGCACCTCGCTCACGATCACGCGCTCCGAGCCGGCGATGGCGTTGACCAGACTCGATTTGCCGGCGTTTCGCTTGCCGACGATGGCGATCGTGATCTCGATCTCGCCGAGCTTCTCGTCCGCCTCGGCCGGCGGAAGGAGCGCGACCGCCCGGGTGAGGAGATCCCGGACGCCGTACTTCTGGCGCGCCGAGACGAGGATCGGCTCGCCCATTCCGAGAGCGTGGAACTCGGCGGCCTGGGGCTCGAACTTCCGGTCGTCCACCTTGTTGGCGACGAGAAGGATGGGCTGCTTCCGCCGCCGGAGGAGGTCCGCGACGTGCCGGTCGAGGGGTGTGAGCCCGTCCCGCACGTCCACGACGAAGAGGATCGCGCTTGCCTCCTCCAGCGCCACCGCGATCTGCGCCTCGACGCGAAGGGCGAGCTCCGGGATGTCCTCGATCCCGATCCCCCCCGTGTCCACGAGCTCGATCGTGCGGCCCTCGTGCTCGTGCCAGGCGGAGACGCGGTCCCGCGTGACGCCGGGCGTGGGGTCCTCGATCGAAACGCGGACCCCCACGAAGGCGTTGAAGAGCGTCGACTTGCCGACGTTCGGACGCCCGACGATGGCGAGGATGGGGACTCGGGAGGCCACGGAGAGATCCTATCCTCCCGCGCGTCCGGGCTCCACGAAGAGATCCCACCACCAGGAAAAGAACCCCCAGTAGAGGCCGAGGAAGGGCGAGCCGAAGATCGCGCCTCCGCCGTATCCCGCGCCGGCCATGATGGACCGGGCGGCGGGATGGGTGCCGTCGCCCGAGGCGATGTCCTCGCCGACCGCCGTGAGTCCCCAGACAGGGCTCGCCGCGAGCCACAGGACGACGTTTCCGAACTTCGTCGGGTACTCGACGAACGGGCTCTCCATGTAGAGGCGGTTCACCTCCTGGAATCTGTCGTGGAAGGGGTCCACGTGGTCGAACGACTCGGCGCTCTTGTCGGAGAAGCCGCAACCGGACAGCGCGATAGCGGCGGCCAGAAAGACGCCACGGCGGGACCGCGTCATGCGTACCTCCAGCCGGGGATCGGCGAGTTGGTCAAGTACCGCTCGCGGTGCGGCCGCCGGATCCAGTCGCCGGCCGCGAGGTCGGCCCGGTGCCGCACGTAGAAGGCGAAGTCCTCTTCCCGCGAGGCCGGCGGCGGGAACGGCGCCGCCTCGAGGATCCAGTGGGCGATCTCCTCGAACGGACGCGGGTCGGCGGGGATGTCGAAGGCGGGCTCCTCAAGGTCGGGGTGCGTTTCCTGCCAGGGGAAGACGTGGAGCTGGGCCAGGAGCCCGGAGACGTCCGGAACGACGAGGCAGTCCCTCGTCCAGAGGAGCTGGTAGGCGAAGAGCGTTTCCCCAGCCTCGCGATCGGCGATCTCCGGGAAGTCGTTCAGCGCCTCGGAGGAGGCCGCGACGACGAGCGAGTCCTGCCGGTCCAGGGCGTCGTCGATCGAATCCACGGGGAGGTCGAGGAGGACCCCGAGAGCAAGGGCGAGGATCTCGGAATCGTCGTCCGGCGCGAAGAGCACGGTGGCGGGAGCGATGCCGAGCTGCCCGAGGAGCCCGACGAGCCCGTCCAGGACTCCGCGCACGAGCCCCGGAGAGGAGTGGAACGAGAGGAACCGCCCTCCGGCGAGCGTCCCGGCGCCCGGGCCGAAACGGTCGTCGAAGCGCTCCAGGAGCGCGGCCCCGTACTGGATGAAGTGCCAGTCGCGGATCGAAGCGTCGTCCCGCTCGGGGACCCTCCCGTACCGCGCGAGGCCTCCTTCCAGTCGTTCGATCGAGGCCTCGAAGTCGGCGGTCTCGTCCTCGGTGACGGTCGCTCGGAAGGAGTCCTCCCGGGCGCGGATCCGCCGGACCGCGGTCCGTGCGCGGTCGATCCGGCCGAGGAGGAAGTTCGCGTACGCGTACTCGTGATAGGGCCAGAACTGGGTCTCGAGCTCCGGATGCCGCTCCAGGGTCTTCAGGCACTCCCGGAACCGCCCTTCGGCGGCGAGCGAGACGGCGAGCGCGATCAGCGTATCGGGCGAGAGCGGCCGGAGCCGGTCCGAGCGGGAGAGGAACGGGACCGCGAGCCGGGTATGGCCCTCGTCGAAGAAATGGTAGCCGAGCCGGTAGAGGGCCCGGGGGTCGTCGAAGGCGTCGAGGGCATGACGGAAGAGATCCGCCTCCTCGACGTGTTCGAGCTCCTCGAGCGCCGCGACCGCGGTCTCGTAGGCGGGGCGGAAGTCCGGGTCGCGCTCGAAGGCGAAGGAGAGGAGCGCGAGCGCGTCCTCGGGCTCGCCTCGTTCGAGCGCCTCGGTCGCCTCGCGGTGGTATCGGATGGCCTCGCGACGGGAGGGCTTCTCGTTCACCCGGTCATTGTATCGGCCGCGCGGGCCGGTGCTAGAATCCCATATTCATGCCGTCGTTCGCCCTCCGCGTCCCGTTCCCGCCCCGGGGCGACCAGCCCGGCGCGATCCGGGCACTGGTCGAGGGGTTCCGCGCGGGGAGGCGCTACCAGTGCCTCCTGGGCGCCACCGGGACCGGGAAGACGTACACGATGGCCCATGTCATCCAGGAGCTCGGCCTCCCGACGCTTGTCATCTGCCACAACAAGACGCTCGCCGCCCAGCTCTACGAGGAGTTCCGCGAGTTCTTCCCGGAGAACGCCGTCGAGTACTTCGTGAGCTACTACGACTACTACCAGCCCGAGGCCTACAT
>JACQVV010000419.1 GCA_016209595.1 Planctomycetota bacterium | reverse complement strand
ACAACTGTCACTAAACCATCGCGAGTTCGTCACCCGACAGCTCAAATGTGTAACCCAGGTTCCCGGTCCAAAGTGTTACCAAGGTTCCCGGTTGCACATCCACGAGGGACAGGCCGCCCTCCAGAGGGGCCTCATGGAGCTGCAGGCCCGAACCGACGAGAGGCTGGGCGAGCTCGCCTTCGCGCAGAGAAAGACGGAACAGGCCCTCACGAAGCTCGCCACATCTCACGAGGAGCTGGCCGCATCGCACAAGGAGCTCGCCGCATCGCACAAGGAGCTCGCCGCATCGCACAAGGAGCTCGCCCACGGCCAGACCCTGCTCCAAAAGGGGTTGAGCGACCTCGCCCAGGCTCAACGATCGACCGATGAACGGCTCCAGGAACTCGCCCGCACGATGAACAGCGGCTTCGGCAAGATCTACAAGATGATGGGCGAGACGGTGGAGGAGATCGCACGATACGTCGTCCCTCACTACCTGGAACATGAGGAAGGGATCCTCGTCGATCGACTCGAAGTGCAGTTTTTCACGATCGGTGAAAGCCATTTCGAGGTCGATCTCACCGGCGACGGGCGGCGGGGCAACGAAGAGATCCTCGTCCTCTGCGAGGCCAAGAGGACGGTGGACGTCCGGGACGTGGAGTATTTCCACGAGAAGGCAAAGGACGTGGCCGAGGCGACGGGCCGGAAAGTCTTCCCCGTGATGTTCGGCCCCCGCTGCCCCTGGCGGGCCCACCCACGCGCGCGGGAGCTCGGCGTCCTCCTCGTGCCCTGGGACTACTACATGTCCGGCGGGCGCTGCTCGTAAGTGGGAGCGTATCTTCCTCTCCCTCTTCTCTTCCTCGCCGCCGCTTTCCCCGCCGCGGCCGACACGATTGTGCTCGCCAACGGGAACGAGCTCCGGGGCGAGATCATCGAGGAGGGCGCGGACGTCGTCCGTGTCCGGATGCCCTACGGCGTGATCGAGGTGCCGAGGAGCGAGATTGTCGAGATCCGGCGGGAGAGCCCCGCCGAGACGCTTCTCGGGCAGGCCGAGGAGCTCGCGGGGGCGCACGTCTACGACCTCGCGCGGCGGCTGGCGGAGCAAGCCCTCGCGGTCGAGCCGGAATCCGTCGAGGTCCGGGAACGCGTGGCGAACGTCCTCCTCCGCCAGGGCCGCTACCTCGTCGAGCAAGGCGGCTTCGATGGGGCGGAGCGCGCCTTCGAGCGGGCCGGCCAGCTCGGTTTCGGCGATCAGGCGGCCGAGGGGCTGGTAGGGCTCCGCGGGCGGCGGCGGGAGGTCGAGGAAGCCACCGCGGCCGCCCGGCGCGATCTGGCGGCGGGACGAGCAGACGAGGCGGCCGAGGCGGTCGAGCGCCTCCTCGCGCGCTCCCCGGGGTTCGCCATCGAGCTCGCCGACCTCGACTTCGAGGCCCACGTCGCCCGGGGGGACTCCCGGTTCCAGGCCATGGATCCGACAGGGGCTTTCACGGACTACGACCACGCGCTCGCCGCGGCCCCGCGGCGGAGCGGTGAGCTCGAGGACCGATGGACGGCGGCGCTCGGAGTCAGGGTCTACCGAGATTCGATCCTGGCGGGGAAACCCGGTGACGCCCTCGCGGAGCTCGCGCGAGGAGAAGAGTCGTTTCCGGGGAACCGCTTCCTCGCCTTCCTCTCCGGGCTCGCACTGGAGGAACTCGACCGGGACCCGGAGGCCTACGCGGCGTACCGGCGCGCCCTGGGAGACGCCGCGGCGACCGCAGAAGTCGATTCCGGGGCGCTCGACGCCGTGCGGGAGGAAGCCCGCCGGTCGCTCGGGCTCTCGGAGGGTTTCGTCCGCCCGGTCGAGGAGAGCCGCCGTTGGCGCGAGGCCGCGGCGGGAGACTGGCAGACGATTCCGACCGCGCACTTCATGGTCCACCACCGGAACCCGTACGCGGGCGACCGTGTGGCCGTGGCCCTGGAACGGGAACTCCAGAGGATCGGGCCCGGGATCGCCCCCCGGGCCGGCGAGCGGTGGCCGGGACGGTGCGAGGTCTTCGTCTACGCCGATCGGGATGCCTATCAGGAAGGGACCGGACAGCCGGTCTGGTCGGGCGGCCTGACCGAGACCCGGTTCCTCGACCGCCGCCTCTCCGGCATCCGGATCTCGACCTACCAGACCGCGAGGGAACTCCTGAGCTCGGTCCTCCCCCACGAGCTCACCCACGCTCTTCTCGCGGCCGAATACTCGCCGGGAACCTCCCTCCCCCGCTGGCTGGAGGAGGGACTTGCCGTTCGCTCCGAAGCGCAGGCCAAGCGCGCCTACCTCGCGCGGATCGTTCGCCTCGGCATCTCGTCCGGGGCGATCGAACCCCTGCGCTCGCTCGTGGCGCGCGATGAGTACCCGTCCGACCCCGCGAGCGTGGACCTTTTCTATGGCGAGTCCTACACGCTCGTAGACTATCTCGAGGCGAACGAGTTTCTCGACCTGCCCCGCCTTCTCGCGGCGATCAAGGAGCGCCCCGACCAGGGCCTTCCGTCCATCCTCGCGGAGTTCTACCCGGGACAGGCGCCCGCGGACGATTCCCTCCTCGAACAGGCCTGGAGCCAGCATGTCCACGAGATGGACGGGTAGGTGGCGCCGCGGGGGGGACCTCGTCCTGCGCTTGGTCGAGTTCGCGCGGGAGGAGAGCCTCTTTTCCGGCGGCGAGAAGATCCTTGTCGCGGTCTCCGGCGGCGGCGACTCTGTAGCCCTCCTCCTCGCCCTGGATCGCGCGGCGCGGGCGGATCTACTCTCCCTCGAGCCGGTGGCCGCCCATTTCGACCACCGGATGCGCCCCGGATCCGAGGAAGATCGCGTCTTTATCGAGGAGCTCGCCGCCAGGCTGGGGCGCCGTCTCATCGCCGGGAACGCGGAGTCCGGAGCCCTCCGGGGCGAGGCGGACGCCCGCGAGGCTCGCCACGAATTCCTCCGCCGCGCGGCGCGCGAGGCTGGAGCGACCACCATCGCCTTCGGCCACCAGGCCGACGACCAGGCCGAGACGGTCCTCCACCGGGCGCTCCGCGGGACGGGGATCTTCGGCCTGGCCGGCATACACCCGGTCTACGAGACGGAAGGCTTCCGGCTCGTCCGCCCGCTCCTCTTCGCGACGCGGGCCGAGATCCGCGCCTGGCTCTCGGCCGAAGGCGAGCGGTGGCGCGAGGATCCCACCAACGAGGACCGCCACAAGGCACGTGCCTGGCTGCGGCACGAGTTCTTCGCCGGCCTTCCTCCCGCCCTCTATCCGGTCGGTTCCAAGAACATCTCCGCGCTCGCGCGAAAGGCCTGGGAAACCACCCGATACCTCATGAAAGAAGCGGAGAGGAGGCTCGCGGAACTCGCGATCGAGCCGCCGCCCGAAGGTTCGGTCATGGGCCGCCTCTGGCCCCCTCGCCTGGTCGGCGAGGGCTGGACGACGCTCGACCGGGCGGGCTACCTAGCACTCGAGCCCGCGCTCGTCCACCCCCTCCTCGCCCTCGCCCTCGCTCGTGCCGGGGGCTCGCCGCCGAGCGAGCTCTTCCAGAAGAAGGTGGACCGGGCCCTCTCCCGGGGAGTTGGCGCGGACCTTCCCGGCGGGGTGAAGCTCCTCCTGGAGGACGCATGGTTCCACCTCGTTGCCCGCCCCTTCCCGGAGGACCCGATCGAGCGCTTCGGGTTCGAACCCCGCGCCTTCGTGGCGGGAGACGACGTCCTCCTGGAGAGACTCGGCCTGGTCCTGGAGTGCCGCGCGGAAACCCCGCCCGGGCCGCTCGACCGGGGACCGCTCGCCGCGGTCATCGATCCCGGGCCGGCGCCCGGACACCTCGAACTCCGGCCGCGAAAACCCGGCGACCGCTACCGCCCGCTCGGGGCGCCGGGGGCCAAGGCGCTCGCGGAGGCCCTCTCCGACAAGAAGATCCCCCACCCGGTACGCGATGTCCTTCCCGTCGTGACACTCGACGACCGCCCGGTCTGGGCGGCCGGCCTGCCGCCCGACGAGTCGGTGCGGGTGAAGCCCGAAACCCGCACGGCCCTGGCGCTGCGCCTGCGTGCTTTTTCAAGTGCCTAGTTCCTGGTGCATCATTCGAGATCGGCCGGAAAAACAACTATGAGGAACCCAGGAAACCAGGAATCGGGCTGGCCTTTCCTGGGTTCCTGGGTTCCTTAGAGATATTTCGCAACAGAAACTACCTAAAGAAACAGGGGAATAGAGATGACAAGAAGCGCTTCCATTCTCGCCGCGCTCCTCTTCGTGCTCGCCCCGGCAGCGCTTGCGGGGGGCGTCGAGTGGACGCACGACTACAAGGCGGCCCTGGAACGGGCGTTCAAGGAAAAGAAACCCGTCTACGTCGAGTTCAGTGCCCCCTGGTGAGGGTCCTGCCAAAGAATGGAGGCGGCTGCGTACTCCACCGAGACGGTCGGGAACGTCCTGAACGAGCGAACGATCCCCGTGGGCCTCGACTTCGAAGAGGAGGAGGAGATCGCCGATTCCCTCGGGGTCCGGGCGATCCCCGCGGGCGTCGTCGTGAACCCGGCAAGCGGCCGCGCGTTCGACCGGGTCGAGTACGAGGAGGATCCGGAGGCGCTCGCGCGGAGGCTCTCTGGGATGCTCGACCGTTACGCCGCCGCTCAGGTCGAGGCCGAGCGCCTGACAGGCGAGTCTCTCGCCGCGTCGGAAGACGCCCTTCTGCACTACCGGGCGGCCGAGGCGATCATCGCGGCCGCCGGCTCGTACGCGGAGGCTCTCCCACACTACGACGCGGCGATCCATCTCGACCCCGAAAACAGGACCGGGAAACGGGACTGGGCGCGCTTCAGGCTCGCGGGCTATCGCTACGAAATGGACAAGGACGGCGCCCGGGCCTCGGGCGAGCTCGGCGCGCTGCTCGCCGACCTCGACGCCGCGGCCGTAAAGGACCCGGATCTACTCGGCGAGACGCTCTTCGGCCTGGCGGTAGTCGAGCTCCACCGGCGCGAGACCGCAAAGGGAGTTGCCCTCCTCAAGCGACTCGTCGCCGAGCTTCCCGAGCACGCGCGGGCGAAGTACTGCATCGAGAACAAGATCCTCGAGCGCTTCGAGTGACGCCACATCGCCGTTCGCCGATAGTTGACCTCCCGGCACGGCGGGCCTATCATTCGATCTTTCTCTCGAATCCTCCGGGATCAGATTGGCGCCCCATCCCTCACACGCAGCGGCCGGCGATCGTCTCGCCTACTTCCTGGAGGCGGTCGGCGAGGCCCTGAAGACGCTCGACGAGGAGGAATGCCAGGAGATCCTCTTCCGGAGAATCCTGCAGGCCGCGCAGGCTGAGCGGGGGTGCCTTCTCCTCTTCGACCTCTACGACCAGCTCAAGATCGTCCGCTGCAAGGGCCTCTTCGCCGACGGTACGAGCGTGCCCCCCGAGCCGTTCGGCGACCGCATCCACGAGATCCTCGTGCGGTCGAAGGGGCCGGCGATCGTGGAGGGCGAGGACCCTCTCGGACCCTTGCGGACAGGGGACTCCTGGCCAGGATGGGCGCTCTGGATCCCCGTCCCGGCGCGCGATCGCGGCCTGGGAGGCGGCTACTTCGAGGGGTTGGCGGGAGAGCGCCCCATCCCGGCCGACCTCCGGTTTTTGGAGGCTCTCGCCACGCATCTGGGCGCCTCTCTCGACACCGCGCGCATCTACCAGGAACACGAGAAGAAGAAGCAGCGGATCGAGAAGCTCAACAAGGTCCTCGAGCGCCAGATCGAGACGCAGACGCTTCGCATCAAGCGGATGGCCTCCGAGCTCCAGAACTCCCGCAAGGAGATCCAGCTCAAGTACAACTACGACCGGATCGTCGGCAAGAGCGCGAAGATGCAGGAAGTCTTCGCGATCCTCGACAAGGTCACCGACTCCGACCTCCCGGTCATGATCCAGGGGGAGAGCGGCACCGGGAAGGAGCTCATCGCCAAGGCCGTCCACTACAACGGGAAGAGGAAGGAGATGCCCTTCGTCAGCGAGAACTGCGCGGCGATCGGCGAGAACCTCTTCGAGAGCGAGCTCTTCGGCTACGAGAAGGGCGCGTTCACGGGGGCCGACGAGACCAAGCCCGGCCTCTTCGAGGTAGCCGACGGCGGGACGCTCTTCCTGGACGAGATTGGAGACCTGAACCTCGAGAACCAGAAGAAGATCCTCCGCGCCCTCCAGGAAGGGGAGGTCCGGCGCGTTGGCGGGAAGACACCGATCCCGGTCGACGTCCGCATCCTCTGCGCGACCAACCGGAACCTCGAGCAGCTCATCAAGGAAGGCGCCTT
>JACQVV010000403.1 GCA_016209595.1 Planctomycetota bacterium | reverse complement strand
CGTGGTCGGTCGTTCAACAGCAGTCAAAGTACAGGTACTGGGCCTCGAGCAGGTCATCGTCCACGCAGGCAGGAGGGGGGTACCCGTCTCTCCAGCGGCCGTGAGTCCTCTGGCGGGGGGAGGCTTGCTCAAGGCGGTCGGACACTCAGCCCACGGGGGCGGTACCCCGCCTCGACGTGGTCGTGGTCGTGGACGTGGACGTGGTCGGTCGTTCAACAGCCGTCCAGGTCCAGGTCCAGGTCCAGGTCCACGTCCAGGTCCAGGTCCACGCAGGCAGGAGGGGGGTTCCCGTCACTCCAGCGGCCGTGAGTCCTCAAGCGCCGCGGCATCGAGAGCGCGTCCCGCGGCCTCGCCGGGGAGAAGTCCAGCCGCGAGCGCCTCCTCCCAGGCTCGCCGCACCCGTCCGGCGATCTGTTCCTTGCGCTCCTCCGGGTCGGCCCCCTCGGGCAGGAGATCGCGGACGTGTTTCTGCAGATCCCAGCACCAGACGTGGGCACCTTCGTCGAGCCCCGCGTGGAAAGCCTCTGCCCGGCGAACGGCCTCGCGATGGGCGCGCCGAGCGGCGGCCAGTGCCGTCCCGGGGTTCCGATCGAACGCGGTCTCGAAGGCATGGATCGCGACGTCGAGCGAGATCTTGATGCAGGTAACGTCGAGGGGGAGGCCCTTCGAGAGTTTCGCGACCTCGGCGAAGCGCGGGGCGATCTGGACCCCGTCCTGGGCGACCTCTTCGAAAGGGACACCTCGCTTGACGGCCCGCGCGGCCCGGTCTCCGATCCGCTTCAGGAGATCCTTGCCTTCGTCATCGTCCTCGTCCTGGTCCTCGTCTTCGACTCTGGCCGTCGCTACCCCGGGGAGGACGAGCTTGAGCGAATCGAAGAACCCCCGGACCTCGGCGGTCGCGGCAAGAAGCGCAAGACGAGCGCGGTCGTCGAGGCTCGAGAGCTCCCAGGGTTCCCCGGCAATCGTCCTCCGGGCGAGGGAGTAGACGAGGTCGTGCAGCGGCCAGTACCACGGCTCTTCTGATACGCCGTCGCCGGTCGGGACCTTGTTGAGCGCCCGATCGATGCGCAAGTGTCGCCACTCCTCCGGCGCGTGGGCGGCGAGGTAGGAATCGAGTGCCCGTCCTCCCTCTTTCCTTCGATCGAAGCTGAACCGACGCCGGGGCGGAAGTTTCAAGAGCCTCGCCGCCCCGGCGCGGAGGAATCCCTCGAGGGATTGTTCGTCGGGTAGGAGTGCTCCCTCGGGACCGAAGGTCCGGACCTCGAAGGCCGCAACGGCGCGAGACCTGGGCTCGAGCTCCATCCCGCCGATCCAGATCGAGGGGACGCCGCGGGCGAACTCCTTGGCGGCGTCCTTCGGGCTGTTGACGGAGACGCGCACCACCCGGGGTTCCGTCTCGAGACGCTCGCACATTGCCTCGAGCCGAAGGACCAGGTCATCGGCCGGCGGGAAGCCATCGGGAGCCAGGACCTCGATCAGGAACCATAGACCGAGAGACTTCGGCAACGGCTCGCCCGGGGGAACGAGGATGAGCGCGTCGCCCTTCCCCGAGCGGGAGCGGGGACGATCCCACCGGCGCTCGAAACGCCGGACCGTGCCCGCGCGCCGGATCGCGCCGTCGAGGATCGCCGTCAGGCGATCGGCGTTTTTCCGCGAGCCCAGGCCGCTTTCCACGGCGAACGCGGCCAGGCAGGGAGCGATCCCGTCGGCAAACTTTCCCGCGAGCGCGCGCGCCGGCACGACGGGTTTCGCGTTCCAACGGCTGAGACTCGCGTAGTCATCCCCGATGATGTCGGTGACTTTCACTATCTTCTGGTGGGGAGGTTCCTCGGCGAGGTGGACGTAGAGTTCGCGCGCCACTTCGAGGCGGGCGGCCTCTCGCGGCGTGGGCGCGCGCGGCTCTTCGGCCTTCCCCAGGCGCTCCGTGACGGCCGGCATCCCGAGCGCGGCGAGTTGGGGGAGGCCCAGGTGGAAGCCGATCCTCTCCGCGTAGCGCGAGAGTCGATAGCTCCCCTGGGTCCTGGCGAGCCAGCGCCGGGGGAACTCCATCCGAAGCCCGCGAGACCTGGCCTCGGAGAGGACCACCTGGAGGATGCGGTTCCCTCCCGCCCAGTAGACTCGCAGGCGCCGGATGAGTTCGAGGACTTGCTTGTCCGGCAGGCGGCGGGCGACCTCGGCCACGACGAGCGCGCCCGCCTCGATGTCGCGGCGATCGCGGTCGTGTTCGAGCTTCTCGATCCTGTCGTCGTAGGCGAAGGAGAGCCCATTGCCGCGGGAGAAGCGGAGGTATCCGCGGTGCTGGCGGCGGTAGAAGAGGTCTGCCCGGTGCTCATCCTGCGCTCGGTAGACTCCGACGCCGGCTCGGCGGTTCTCGTAGATCGGCCGGGAGAGGCGCGGGTTCTGGGGGTGGCGGAAGAGCTCGCGCGAGACCGAGAACGCACGGCGAAGGGCGGGGTCGGTGTTCGACAGGCGGACGAAACTCCCCGGGCGCGGCCGTTCGAGGCGGCGGATCTCGTAGCAGAGCTCGCGCCCGAGTTTCATCGGGTCGAGGAAGGGGACGAGTTCCCAGTCGCCCGAGCCGGCGACGATCTGGGCCCCGTAGTCGCGGAGGAGGACGAGGGCGCAGATCTTGAACCCCTCGCCGAAGCTTCCCGCCGCCCGACGCGTGGGGGCGGCCTTCGTCGTCGCACCGAGGTAGCGCAGGTAGTCGAAGTGGAAGCACGAAGGCCCCGCGATCTCGACCGTCCGGTGCTTCTTGTCGACCTCGATCTTCACCCGGCGGAAGTCTTTCACCTCGTCGAAGAAGTTCTGGACCACGTCTCGGGCGACGGTCTCGCGGCTCCAACGGACCTTGTAGCTGTCGAGGATCGCGAGCCGGGCGATCATCGGCGCCCCTTCCCCAGCCGCCTCCCCGTGAGGTCGGGGAAGAACCGGCGGGCCACGGCGAGAGCCCGCGACGCCGCCTCAACCTCTGTCCCGCCCCGGGCGAGCGTCCGATCGTACGCGCCCTTGACCGCGAGCGTCCCCCGGGCGCGCTCGGTCGACCAGCGTTCATGCTTCTTGTTCCGGCGAGCGTCGATCTCGCGTTTCCGGGGGGTGTCCTGGAGAGCCCTCTGGATATCGTAGCGGAACGGGTACCTCTCCCCCGCGTCCACCTTCTTCTGGAAGGCGAGCGCCATCCTCACCCCTCGACGAAACTCCCGGCGGAAGACGGCCGGGCGAAACCGGGCGCCGCGACGCGAGGGCGAGTGCGAGAGCCCCGCGGCCTCGAGCGCGTGCTCGATGAGAGCCGGCTTGTATTCGAGATCTACGGGAAGGTCGAGGGATTCCTCGGTCGCCTCGCGGACGAGCCGGAACACGCGCCTCGCCGCGAGCGCGCCGGCCTGGATGTGGGTGAGGACGGTCGCTCCCTGCGCGGCGTCCATCGCGTCCCGCTCGAAGACGTCGCCTTCGTCGAAGGTCTTGTCCTTCCCGCGAAGAGCGCGCGCGGCCTCGATCCCGCGCATGAGGGCCGCTTTCATTTTCGGCCAGATGCGTCCCACATCTCGCTCCGTGCCAGGGCATCTCTTGATCAGGTACTCGCCGGCCGCCCGGATGCCCTCCGACCAGAGACCGCCGAGCCTGTATCCTCCGTACCCGGCAAAATCCGCGAGCTCGCTTTGGAGCGCCTCGTTACGTTCGGCGCGTGGGTCCGGCCGCTTCACGGGGGATGAGAGGGAGAGGCCCAGGAGCTCCCGGACTCGCTTTTCGCCGAGCTCGATGTTGATGTCGCGGTCGCGAAACGCGTCGTTCCGCTTTCTCTTCCCCTGGGCAGCTCGCCGGAGCGCCCGAACGATGTCGGAGCCGCGCGGGCAGAGCGAACCGTTGCCGTACGTGCGCACCCGGTATCCGAGCTTCCGTTCCTCGGCGCCCCGTTCGACATCGGACACTCCGACGAAGAGCGTGGGGAGGCCGGGCGCGAGCGCCCTGACGGCGCCGACCGGCCCGGAGACCTCCTCGATGTAGAGATTAACCGCGATCCCCGTCTTCTTCGACGCTTTCTGGACCCTGTCGATCACCTCCTCCGACGGCGGGAAGCCGGGCGGAACGACGAGCGTCACCAGGACGCAATGCCTCCAGTCTCTCATCCCCTTGAACCCTGCCCGGGGTTCGTAGGCCTCGATCGTCTTCTCCTTCGCTTCTGCCTCTCTCTTCGGCCGCGGCTTCCGGGCGGCGGCGAACGCCCGGCGGGCGGCGGCGACCTTCTTCGGCTCGGAGAGGACTCGCCCGATGAGCTTCCGCAAGCGATTGAGGAAGGCATCCGATTCCTCCTCGCCGGCCTCGTGGGCGAGTTCGTGGAGGGCCGTGGGGGCGGCGTCTTCGAACATTCCGCGGAGGAGCTCGGCCGCGACGATCACCTTTCCGCCGAGGTGCTGGCCCCGGACGGCCGCGCCGGCGAGGTTGAAGACCTCGAGGTCTTCGGTCTTCGATCGCTGGCCGTGAAGCGCAAGGTAGAGATCGCAGATCGCCTCGAAGCGGGCGCGTTCGAGCGGCGTGGGCCGGCGCGTCTCAAGGTCGGTGCCATAGATGTCCCGGGGCCGCGGCATGCCGAGATCCCCGAACTGCCAGATCGCGATCTCGTATCCCTGCCTCTCCGCCAGATGGAGGAGTCCGAGATCTCCCGAGTCTCGCGCCAGCCATCTCTTCGGCCAGCGCAGTCGGAGGGAACGCTCCTTCGCGGCCTGGGCGAGTCCACTCACGACATCGTGGCCGTACTTCCAGTAGGGCTTTAGCCAGAGGAACGTCTTCTCAAGCGCCGCCGGCGAGAGCTTGCTTCCCGCGGCGAGCGCGAGCGGATAGGCGTCGAGATCTCTCCGGTCGCGATCGCCTTCGAGTTCCTCGACCACCGAGTCGCATGCGAGCGTCACCGCCTTTCCGCTCCCGAACCGGACGGTGCCACGGAGCTGCCGGCGATAGTAGAGTTCGCCCGTTTCTCGATCGGGCGAGGCGAAGATGGCGACGCCGGATGCGGGGTCTTCCACCAGGAGCTCGCGGAGTTTCGGGTTGTCGGGATGGCGGAACATCGCCCGCGACGCCTCGAAGGCGGACAGGATTTCGGCGTCGCATTCCTCGAGCCGGACGTACGAACCGGGGAACGGCTTCGCGCGCCGGGTCACCCGATAGCAGAGCTCGCGGCCGAGCGCGACCGGATCGAGGAAGACATCGAGGTCGAATTGTCCGGAGCCCGCCCTCATCCTGAGGCCGAAGTCGCGCACGCCGATGAGGGCGCAGATCTTGAACCCTTCGCCGAACCCGCCCACCGTCCGCCCGTCGTTCTTTGTCGTCGCCCCGATGAAGGCGAGGAGGTCGAGGTCGAAGGTGACTGGCCCGCGAATGTCGACCCGGGACGCCTCTTTCGTTACATCGAGATCGATCTGGCGGAAGTCCTCGCCCGAGTCGAAGAAGTTCTGGAGGAGGTCGCGAGCGAAAGTCTCGCGCGACCACCGGACGCCGTAGCTGTCGAGGATCGCAAGACGGACGACCCGGGGCTTCGCCTGAGGCATGCTGCGACTATAGCCGGGAGAGGACTCGATTCACCACGACGAGTCCTCCGAAACTCAGAGCTGGAAAAGCGGGAGCATCTTCAGCGGCGCCTGGAGGAGGATGAGCGAGATCGCCGTAGCGCTCGATCAGCTCCCCGCAGCGCGAGAGCCGCGTGGCGCTCATCGGCACGAGCAGCGCCCCGGCCCGCTCGAAGAACGCGAGGCAGGCCGCGGGGCCACCGCGGCACCGCCCGAGGAGGTGCATCGCTTCTGTGAGGACCGCCTCGGTGGTGAGCAGGTGGCCGCGGAACGCCTCGAAGGCCGTCCGGCAGCCTTCGTGCGCCGCGTCGTCGCGTGACAGCAGCGCGACCAGCGGACCGGTGTCGAAGAACCAGCTACTACCGGCGGCGCCCGAGGTCGGCAAGGTAGCGGTCCGCATTCGTCGCCAGGTCTGCGGGAAGGCCCTCGGCCGAGCCCATGAGGTCGCGCACGCGGTCGGCCGGGCGCGCCTCCAGCGCCCCGTCGGGAAGCTCGATGTAGGCGGCGAGGGCCGCGCGGATCACGCCAGCCCGCGGACACCGGCGGCGCTTCGCGCGCCGGTCAATCTCTTCCAGCAGACGGGCGGGGAGGCGGATCGAGACCTGACGTTCCATGGGATGGGAGTGTAACCCACCCGGGATGCACGCGGCAAGTCGGTGCTCCCTCGTCCCGGTCTCGAGGAACCAGATGCACATCGCGCGAGGGCACGCCATGCCTGGCCGCCATCGCGCCGCTACCCGTCCCCTGGCCCATCCAGGCCGAGGGAAGGGGGGGAAAGGGTTCCGGACAGGGCAACGGCCAAGCAATACAATACGGTCGTCCTTCTCGCGGGGCGCCGGATGGTCGAGCCGTGGCAAAGCCTCAAGGTCTTCGTCTCCTCCACGTTCAAAGACCTCGAAAAGGAGCGGGACAAGCTTCACGCGGCGTTCGAGGGTGTGAAGGAGAGGATCGCGGAGCGCCGGCTTTCGCTCATCCCCTACGATCTCAGGTGGCGGGACCGGAAGCCCGGCGAGCCGGTCGTGGACTGGTGCCTGGAGGCCGTCCACGAGTGCCAGTACTTCGTCAACATCCTGGACGGCCGCTACGGCTGGCGGCCACCCGATGCCGGAGGGGGTGCCGCGAACGTGCGAGCGCTCTCGATCACCGAGATGGAGACCGAGGAGGCGGTGCGCCGCGGGGCTCGGCGGCTCTTCTTCTTCCGCGAGGCGTCCCGGGGGACCCCGCCCGAGGCTAAACAAGAGGGCGCGAATCGGCACCATGAATCGGCGGATGATCGCCGGCGCTGGCAAGGCGCGGCCCCGAAAACCGTAGCGCAGCTACATTGAGGGGCCGAGAGCGCCGCCAGCGGCGGCAAGGGCCGCCGAGGCGTTGTGCAGAATCGCGCCCTCTCGTTTAGCCCGCGGCCCCTGATACCCGCAGCCTGGCCCCCGCCAGCCAGCGGAGTCGCATGATCCTCGGGTCCCAGCGGTGGCTCGCCTACCAGGTTTCGCGCGGGGAACTGGGTCGCCGCTGCGAGTCGGGCTCATCCGAGAAGCGCCATATTCCCCTGCCCGGCACCAAGGGCACGATCCCCAAAGCGTCGAGCAACGTATCGGAGAGGATGACCTCGTCGTCCGTGCCGGTGATCAGAACTCCCGCCAATGCCTCGAGCCCCTGCCGGTCGGACGGGATCACGCGCACACGGACCGCATCGGCGAGCTTGTGGACCTGCAAGACGCCGCCGTAGCCCCGGACCGTGTGCAAGTGGGACCCGGGCGGCGAGGGCCACAGACCGAGGCGGGCGGCCACCGCCTGAGGCAGTGAGCAGTCGGCCGAGCCGGCTTCGTACCCTGTGTTGGCCAGGGCCACCGTTTCCAGGGTTCCCCCGGGGCATGCACCCAGGACCGCCTCAAGCCGGACTGGAACTCTGACCGCCATCGGGTCTCGCCACCACCGGGCAGGTCCTCTTCGAGCACGCCTGGTCCACCAAGCGGCCCATCCGCGGGGCATCGTGCCAGCGGAGAAGCCAGCGCAGATCGTCCGTCCGGCCCAGGTCGACCATGCGACCCATGCGCGGCACGTCGGGCTGGGTTGGGACCTCCATGGAAGCCACCTCTACCGTTATCCTACCTCACGGCCAGCCGCGCAGCCAGCGCGCGCCGGATTCCTCTGGGCCCTCGGAACAGGGGGCGGCCACCTCGCCCTCTACGAGGTGCGATCGCCGGTCCCGGCCGGGGGGTGAAGCGGGTGTGCCTCGCGCCCTGACGAAGCAAGCAAGCTAGGCCGGGTCCTCTCCGCTCCCGCGCCTGAGAAACGACCGGGAGCGGGAGCGGGAGAAACAACGTGGAATATGGAACGTGGAACCGGAATGTGGAGTGAGAGGCTGACCGGTCGCGTATCCGTTCCACGTTCCATGTTCCACATTCGTGTTCTTTCGATTCTGCCCGGCGATCCGGGTTCAGGGAACGACGCGCAGCGCCGCCCGGCGTGCGGGTCCGAGTCGCACGACCCGGAAGTGGACATCGAACGCGAACGAGTCGCGGATTCCGACTCGCTCGATGACCGCGAAGCTCGTGCCGTCCACGAGGCTGAAATCCTGGTCGGGCCATCCGCGAACGATCGCCCTCGCCCTCGAGAGATCCGCCGACGAGACTCCGAGCACGCGGACGACCCCGGTCGCCATCGCGTCCCAGTAATCCATGGCGGCCTTCCGGCCCAACCGGGCGCGGATGAGACACCAGGTCTCGACGAACACATAGTCCGTCGTCACGAGCTCTCCGGCCTGCGCGCGTTCCTCGAACAGCTCCCTTGCGGCCGGGTGGTGGACGTCTGACTCGTCGGCTACGGCGTAGAACGCCGATGTGTCAACGAAGAGCACGAGAAGCGAACGCCTGATCGAGCGCCTCGTCGTGACGTTCGGACGTCTTGCTCCGCCCGCTCCTCCCGATCGCCACGAAGCGGAGCACGTCCTCCTTGTCCACCACGCGAACCGCGTCTCGTTCGTCGAAATGACGGGTCACGATGCGGCGGACAAGTTCGGTGAGGCTGATCCCCTGCCGGCGGGCCTCCTGGCGGAGGAGCCGGTGTTGCGCGGCGGGGAGGTAAATCTGGGTGCGGACCATGGAAGCGGTCGATCGGGGGAGAGGCAAACATGATGCTATGATGACATCACGCTGGCGTCAAGGTATTCCAGGGCTACGTCAAGATCGACCCGTTCAGCCGTCGTGGACGTGAACGTGGTCGTGGACGTGGCCGGCTTTCGGTAGTTCGACCACGACCACGAAAGCACGACTTGCATGCGAATGACGGGACCGTGCAAGGTCTCCCTCCGCGCGACGAGTCCTCCCGTGCCTACAACTGAAACAGCGGGAGGATCTTCAGCGGGGCCTGGAGGAGGATGAGCGAGATCGCCGTGGCGTACGCCCGGCAGCAGGAACAGTACTGGATCTCCCAGTAGCCCGTCGGGTGCTGGATCTGCATGAGCTGCTCGCGCATCGTCGGATACCACTTGTCGAAGTACGCGCGGTCCGGGAAGACGGCCTGGATCGCGAAGAAGGCTCCGGCGTAGTCCCACTCGCTCACCTGGCCGCCGTAGTCCTCTCCGAGCCGCCGGGCGACCATCCACTCGCAGCCCTGCTGGACCTTCTTGGAGTCCCCCTCCCCCATGCCGACGAGGACCCGGAGTCCGGCCGAGGTGGGGTAGAAGAGCCGGCCGCCATCGCCCATCCCGGGGTACTGGTTGAAGGTCCCGGAGGTGTCCTGGCAGGAGCGAACGAAGGCGAGAAGCCGGTCAAGGCTCGCGTGGTCGGTCGCGATGCCGGCGTTGTGGGCCGCGCGAAGCGCGACGAACATCATGCCCGTGATCGCGATGTCGGAGGTCCCGCTCGGCTGGGAGCCCCACCCGCCGTCGCCGTTCTGGCTCCGGCCCATGAACTGGACGGCTTTGAGGAGTTTGTCCTTGATCTCCTTATCTTCCTTCGCTTCGGCATCCATGCCGTAGAGCTCGGCGAGCATGAGCGTCGCCGCCGCGTGGTCGTAGAGGAGGCCCAGGCCGATGGCGTCGTTGGCGGTGATCGAGCCGTCCTCGCGCGCGACAGAGAGGATCCAGCGGAGTCCCTTGGCGATCGCCTTCCGGTGCCGGCCGCGATTGGGGGTCGAGCCGTCCGACATCAGGGCGAGACAGGCGAGGCCCGTGATCGCCGTGGCCGGAGCCTGGTTCATCTGGCAGCCCCAGGAGCCGTCCCGGTTCTGGTTCTCGACGAGCCACTGGACACCCTTGTCCACCGATCGCCGCGTCTCCGGCGTGAGGAGGGCGGACATGTCGTCCTCCTGGGCGCGCGCGAGGGAAGGGAAGGCGAGGAGGAACGATGCCGCAAGGAGGACGGCAAGCGACTCGCGGGGTCGGGCGTGGGTCACGGCTTCTCCACCTTTCGCTCGGAGCGACGGTCCGGTTTCGTGAGAAGTATGCAATTTTTCCGCTCGCGTAGCAAGGCGAAGGCCCGGCGGTCCGCGTTCGGCGTTCAAGCGTCCCGCGTGTCCGTCATGAGGTCGCGGCGAGTGGGGGTCTCTCGAGAAGCCCCGGGAAGCTCGATCACGACGGCGGTCCCTTTTCCGACCTCGCTCTCGACGCGGATCGTGCCCGAGTGCTCCTCGATCACCTGCTTCGCCATGAAGAGCCCCAGCCCGGTCCCCTGCTCGGTGTCGCCGTGAGCCCGCTCGGTGAAGAAGGGCTCGAAGAGAGACTCGATCTTCTCCGGCGAGATGCCGACTCCCGTGTCCTCGAGCACGATCTCTACCCCGCCGTTCTTCGGACGGGCGATGAGCCGGATCGAGCCCCCACCCGGCATCGCCTGCCGCGCGTTCACGATCAGGTTGAGGAGGACGTCCTTGAGGAAGCCGACGTTGGCGAGGACGGGCGGGCACGGCGCGAAGTCCGTCTCCACGCGCACCTTCGAGATGCGCAGGTCGGTCGCGGTCATCTTCCGGACGCTCTCCACGACGGCGACCGGATCGGCGAGCTCCTTCTTCGTCGAACGGCGCGCGAAGTCCATGAGCGAGGTCAGGAGCTCGCGCGCCTGGTCGGCGAACTCCCCGACCCGTTCCATCGCCTCGCCCGGGTCGCTTGCCTGTCCCTGGAGCTGGCAGAGATTGTGGATCTGGCCGACGAGCTTCCCCAGATCGTGAGAAACTCCGGCCAGGATGAGCCCGAGCCCCGCCATCTTCTCCTGCTGGACGGCGTAGGAGAGGAGGCGGCGCCGCTCCGTGACGTCCACCAGGTATCCCGCGACGTCGAAGGGGCTCCCCTCGGACGGGTCGAGATGGACGAACCGGGCGAAGATCGCGAGGGGTTTTCCGTCCTTCGTGACCGCCGCGAACTCCTCCTCGAAGGTCCCCCGGGAGCGGACCTGGGAGAGGATCCGCGCGGCCACGCCCGGCGAGGCGAAGAGGGAGCGGAACTCCATCCTGCCGATCGTCTCGGTGCCCGCGTGACCGAACAGCCGCGCGGCGTGGTCGCTCCAGCGAGAGATCCTCCCGGCCGCGTCGAGCCCCAGGATCGCGACCGGCGCGTTCGCGTCTATGGCGGCGAGCTGATTCTCCGCCCGCCGGATCCGCTCCCCCAGCGTGTGCTTCTCCAGGGTGAGCCCGACGAGGCGCGAGAGGCCGGCCAGCGCGCGGAGCGTTCCCGGCCGGAAGACGCCCATCTTGCGCACCGAATCCACGTAGAGCGCACCCGCCGGGCCCGTGTCCGTCTCCAGGGGCACGCACATCACGGACTGGACCCCCTGGTCCACGAGGCTCTTCGCGTCCTTGAACATCTCGCTCGCCGAACGGTCGAGCGTGAGCACCGCCTCGCCCCGGTCGATCGAATGGCGCACGATCGTCCGGCTGACCGGGAAGGGCTCGTCCTCGCCCAGGCGGTCGACCACGAACTCGACCCGGAGGTCCCCGCCTTCTTCCCGGGGCTTCAGGACCAGACAGGCACGGTCGGCGCCGACCGCCTCGACCACGCCCTCCAGGCAGCTCCGGATGACCTCGGCCGGGTCCTGGGTCCGGGCCGACACGGTCGCGAACTCGTAGAGGATCCGCCACGCCATGAGCACGTCGTTCGCATCGGCGTCCGACGCGGTGTGGGTGCGCAGGATGCGGTCCGTGTCGGCCTTCTTCCCCGCCGGGACCGAATAGGTTTCCGGGCCGATCGTCGCCGGCACGTCCTGCACGACCTTCGCCCGGGGCCCGGTCCGCCCCTCCTCGAAGCGGAAGACCGTGTCTCCGATCCGGATCCGATCGCCATCGGCAAGGACGCGGTTGGCCACCGGCACGCCGTTCACGCGCGAACCGTTCTTCGAGCCGAGATCGACGAGTTCGACGCCCGTCGCGCGAACCTCCAGCCGGCAGTGCCTCCCGGAGATCGAGAGATCCGGAATGGCGATCTCGCAGTCGGGGCGCCGGCCGACGACAAGGGCCCCGGATTCGGGGATCTCGTAGCGACGCCCCACGTTCTCCCCCTGCAGGACGACGACGGCGGGGGGCGCCCGCGAGGCGTGGTCTCCGGGCATCGTCAGAGGCCCGTCGTCCGCTCGCGGAGGACCGACTTCAGCCTGGAGAGCTCGTCGAGAGACTCGCGAAGCGCCGGCGGCATGTTGGGCTCCCTAAGGGACTCCACCGCCTCGCCCAACCTTTGGATCGTGGACAGGAAACCAGCCTTGGGATCGGTCCAGAGACTCTTCAGCGTCTCCTGCCGCCGGCGCACGTTCGCGAGGTCCGCCCCAAGGGCCTCGACGCGCCGGGAGAGGGCCCGCACGAGCTGGGCGCAGAGCGGCGGCTGGCTCGTCATAAGCGGCTCGAAGCCTCGCCGGTCGATCGTCAGGATCCGGCTCTCGTCGACCGTGACGACGCTCGCCGTCCGGATCGGCAGGTCGAGGAGAGCGGTCGTCTCGCCGAAGAACTCGCCCGGTTCCACCGAGCCGACCCGCACCCCGCCCACGAGCGCGTCGAGCTTCCCCCGGAAGAGGAAACAGAAGTCGTGAGCCACTTCCCCCTCCTCGCAGATCGAGACACCCCGGGGGTAGGTGCGGAACCGCTTCCCCTCCGTGTCGAAGCCCGCGCGCTCCAGGTCCTCGGTCCCCAGCCGCGGGAACTCCCGCCGCCGGATCGGTTTGGTGCCCTCGGGGGGGAGCTCCCGCACGTGGGCCCAGAGGGACGTCGACTCGATCTCCTGGAGCACGGCGGCGAGCTCCGGCTTCTTCGCCAGAGGGCGCTTGAGCAGGTCGTGGAGCCGGCGGAACGTCCGGCACCCGTCGTCGAGCGGGGCCGCGAGCGCGAGGTATCTCCCCGACTCGACCCCGTACCGCTCCCCAAGTTCCTTCGCCGCCTCCGCGAGGCACCGGGCGAGCGCCAGGCCGAACGCCGGCCGCTCGTGGATCCGTCCTGGGAGGCCCTGCGGACCCAGCGGGACGAAGAGGACCACGGCCTTTCCGACGGCCGCGACCGCGCTCGCCCGGCGCGACAGGTCCGCGACGCACTCCGACACCAGCGCCCCCGATCGCGCGACCCGCCTCACCGGCACGAGCTTCTCGTCGTCCGCGACCGCGTGAACCTCCAGCTCCCCTTCCTTCAAGATGTGGAGGGCTGCCACGGTGTCTCCCGGGCGGAACAGGACCGCGCCCGGCTGGAGACGAACCAGTTCCTCCTCGGCCATCGGAATCTCCAGGAGAAGCACGAACGTCCACCAGGATACAGGACGCCGAGCGGAAGGGCGAGAGGAAGGTGTGCGGGCGGACCAGGCGTCTCGACAGGACTCCGGCCGTTGTGGTATGGATAGCGCTTCACGATTCGAACCACCTGCAAGACAGGACATCGGAGAGGAGTCCCGCATGGCCGCATTCGACAAGCTGACGCCCCCCTCCGGGGGAACGACGATCTCGTTCCAGAACGGCAAGCCCGTCCCCGGCAACGACCCGATCATCCCCTTCATCGAGGGGGACGGCATCGGGACCGATATCACCAAGGCGATGAAGATCGTCCTCGACGGGGCGGTCCAGAAGATCTACCGGGGGGACCGCAAGATCGTCTGGTTCGAGATCTTCTGCGGGGAGAAGGCGCTCGCGAAGTACGGGGAGTATCTGCCGAAGGACACGCTGAAAGCGATCGAGCACTACAAGGTCGCCATCAAGGGCCCGCTCACGACCCCCGTCGGCGGCGGCATCCGGAGCCTCAACGTGTCGCTCCGGCAGTTCCTGGACCTCTACGCCTGCGTCCGGCCGGTCAAGTACTACCAGGGCGTGCCCAGCCCGGTGAAGGAACCCAGGAAGATGAACATGATCATCTTCAGGGAGAACACCGAGGACGTCTATTCGGGCCAGGAGTGGCCCTGGAACAGCGAGCAGGCGAAGAAGCTCACCAAGTTCCTCAGGGAGGAGCTCAAGGCCAACATCCGCGAGGACTCGGGGCTGGGGATCAAGCCGATCAGCGCCTTCGGGACCAAGCGGCTCGTGAGGAAGGCGATCCGCTACGCGATCGAGCACGGCAAGCGGAACGTGACCTTGATCCACAAGGGCAACATCATGAAGTACACGGAGGGCGCCTTCCGCGACTGGGGCTACGAGCTCGCGGCGAGCGAGTTCCCCGACCAGACGATCACCGAGGACGACGTCTTCGCGAAGCACGGCGGCAAGGCCCCGAAGGGGAAGATCCTCATCCAGGACCGGATCGCCGACAACATGCTCCAACAGATCTTGACCCGGACGGACGAGTACGACGTCCTCACGCTCCCGAACCTGAACGGAGACTACATGTCGGACGCGTGCGCGGCGCAGATCGGCGGCCTGGGGATCGCCCCCGGCGCCAACATCGGCGACGAGGTCGCGCTCTTCGAGGCGACCCACGGCTCGGCCCCCAAGTACGCCGGGCAGGACAAGGTGAACCCCTCGTCGATCATCCTCTCGGGCGTCATGATGCTCGAATACATGGGCTGGAAGGAAGCGGCCGAGGCGGTCGAGAAGGCGCTGGAGAAGACCTTCATCCAGAAGAAGGTCACCTACGACTTCCACCGCCAGATGGAAGGAGCGACGCTCGTCAAGTGTTCGGAGTTCGGAAAGGCGATCGTCTCGAACCTCGGATGACCGCCGGCCCGTGAGTCTCTCGGACTCCCTCGATCTGATCTCCAGGGTCACCGACAAGATCGTCGGGGGGATCTCGGTCGAGGAGGTCCTCTCGTCGATTCTCGACGGCGCGACGGACCTCCTCCGGGCGCGCCGCGGGTCGATCCTCCTCATCGATCCCGCGACCCGGGAGATGAGAATGCGGGTCGCCCGCGGCGTGCCGGAGGAGATCGTCAAGAAGGCCCGCATGAAGGTCGGGGAGGGGCTCGCCGGCAAGGTCGCGGCCACGGGGGAGCCCCTGCTTCTCAAGGACTTCGGGACACAGGCCGGAGGTGAACGCGGCTACCGCGATTCCTCGGCTCTTCTCGTACCGCTCAAGATCAAGGGCGAGGTCCTGGGGGTCCTGAACCTCAACGACAAGTCGGACGGGTCCTTCGACGAGGATGACCTGCGCCTGGCGGTCCTCATCGGCAACCAGGCCTCGGTCGCCCTCTACAACGCGCGCCTCGTCGAGAGCGCGCGCGAAAAGGAGAGGATGGAGCTCGCCCTCTCTGAGTTTCGCGGGCGCGAGGAGAAGATGAAGGAGCGGCTCGCGGCCCTGGAGCTCGTGACGCTCGTCACCGACAAGCTCGTCGCCTCCCCGGACCTCCGGGAAGTTCTCGCCTCGCTGATCGAGCAGTCGACTTCTCTCGTCCTGGCGGAGAGGGGGTCGATCCTCCTCTTCGACGCCAAGGAGGGAGCTCTCCGGATCGAGGTCTCGCGGGGGATCCCGCCGGAGGTCGTGGCCAAGGTCCGCATCCAGCCGGGCGAGGGGCTGGCCGGCAAGGTGTTCGCCACGGGCGAGCCGCTCTTCCTCAAGGGCGCGGACGGGGGCGCGGGCTCCTCGTCCGGAGTCGCGCATGCGCACTCCGAAGGGCGCTCCTACACCACTCAGTCGGCCATGCTCGTGCCCTTGAAAATTCAGGGCCAGGTCCTCGGGGTGCTCAACCTGAGCAACAAGCGGGCCGGCGCGGACTTCACCGAGGACGACTTCGTCCTCGCCCGGATCGTCTCCAACCAGGCCTCGATCGCGGTCTACAACGCGCAGCTCGCGGCGAGCTGGGTCGAGAACCAGAAGATGAAACAGGCCCTGGAAATCGCGCGCGAGATCCAGATGAGCTTTCTCCCCCGCGAAGCCCCCAGCATGGAATCGCTCGAGGTCGCCGGGTGGTCGATGGCCTGCGACGAGATCGGGGGCGATTATTACGACTACATCCCGCTGGGGCCCGACCAGGTAGGGATCGCGATCGGGGACGTCTCCGGCCACGGCGTCGGTGCAGCCCTCCTCATGGCCACGGCGCGGGCGCTGCTCCGCGCCTTCGCCTCCCAATCGCCCGACCTCTCCGACATGTTCTTCCGCGTGAACAACCTGCTCTCGCTCGACGTCAAGGACGATGCGTTCATGACCCTCTTCCTGGGAGCCTTCGATTTCCGGCAGCGGCGGCTCCGCTACACGAGCGCCGGCCACGACGAGCCGGTCCACTACCGCCCCTCGACGGGGGAGTTCCGGCTCCTGGAGTCGACCGGGATCCCGCTGGGGATGCTGCAGGACCAGGATTTCCCCGTCGCCGAGGTCGGCGAGCTCCAGTCGGGAGACCTTTTCGCGTTCTCCACGGACGGCGTCCGCGAGGCGAGAAACAGGGCCCTCGAGCAGTTCGGCCCGGAGCGGCTCCAGGCCGCTCTCGTCCGGCACCGGGACGAGCCCGCGGTCGAGATCGTCCGAGCGATCCACAAGGACGTCCTGGACTACTGCGGCGAGCTCCCCCCGCACGACGACGTTTCGCTCGTAGTGGTACGGGTCCTCTAGTGCCCAGGAGGCGCACGACCGGATGACCGCGGGACCGATCCTGATCGTGGACGACGACCCGGCGATCCGTGGGCTCCTCGCCCGATCGCTCGTGAACGCGGGCCTCGCGTGCGTCCAGGCGGACGCTCCCGCGGCGGCCGTCGCCCTGGCCGGGGACTGGCCGCCCTCCCTCTTCCTCCTCGACGTCGAGCTCGGCGCCCAGAGCGGGATCGACCTCTGCAGGACGCTCCGCGCGCGCCCGGCCTCCACCGACACGCCGATCGTCATGATCTCCGGCCACGGCGAGGAGCGGCTCATGCTCCAGGCCTTCGAAGCGGGCGCCGACGACTACATCGTCAAGCCGGTCTCCATCCCCCTCTTCGTGTCGAAGGTCCGCTCGGTCCTGCGCCGGTCCGCGCCGAAATCTCCCATCCCGGGAATCACGGAGCTCCCGCCGGGATTCGACTTCGACGCGCGCTACCGGATCCAGTGCCCGATCGGAAAGGGCGGCATGGGGGTCGTCTACCGGGCCCGTGACCCGATGCTCGACACGGACGTCGCGATCAAGATCCTCCACGTCACCGACCCGCTGGAGGCCGAGACCTCCGAGCGGCGCTTCCGCCGGGAGGTTGCAGCGCTCACGCTCGTCTCCCATCCAAACGTGGTGCGCGTCCTCGACTCGGGCTCCTTCCAGGGCCACCCCTACTACTCCATGGAGCTCATCGAGGGCGAGCCCCTGTCCCGGAGGATCGACGCGGGACCCATCGAGTGGCGGCGGGCTCTTTCGATCGCCGCCGAAGTGGCCGACGGGCTCCAGGCCGTCCACGACTGCGGCTTCGTCCACCGGGACGTCAAGCCTTCCAACATCTTCCTCGAAGCCTCCGGGCGGGCCAAGGTCGGCGACTTCGGCATCGTCCTCCCCACGGGTCGTAGGACGGAACGCCTCACCGAGACGAACGCCGTGGTCGGCTCCCCTCATTACATGGCCCCCGAACAGATCGCGGGCCGTTTCCTCGACGCGCGGACCGACATCTACGCCCTCGGCGTCACCCTCTTCGAGATGCTCACCGGGCGGCACCCCTACGAGGCCGCCACAGCCTCGGCCGCGATGCTGCTCGCGCTGACGGGCGAACCCATCCCTCCGAGCCGGATCGTCGCTACCCTCTCCGCCGCGGCCGATCGCCTCTGCCTCAAGGCCCAGGCCCGCTCCCCGCGCCGGCGGTACGCTTCCGCCGCCGAGTTTGCCCGCGCGATCCGCGAGGCGCTGGAGTAGCCTATCCGATCCGAAAGGAAGGTCGTGAGCGAAATCCTCGAGTTCGAGAGCGTGGGAGCGGGCGGCATGGACGAGAAGGCGCGCTGGGCCGGTGTGAAGGGCTGGGACCCTCTCGAATGGGGCATGGGGCTCGACGGGGCGAGGAAGGCGCTGGCCGGTGCCGGGGTCCGGTTCGACGAGCGGTTCATGGCCAAGGACGGGACGACGCACGTCGTCTTCGCCCGCGCGGACGGCTGGCGTGCGGTCGTCTATTTCGACGCCGAGGGGAAGATGACGCAGATCCTCTTCGAGAGCCCCAGCCTCGCGAACGAAAAGGACGCGATTGCTTCCGTCGAACGCCTGTCCGCGCGGTTCGGCCCGCCCTGCGAGACGCGGCCCGCCGCGTACTCGGACGCGACGCGCACGGACACCCACCACGTCTGGAGGAACGCGACCACGGTCCTCACTGTGACCGTCGCGCATTACCTTGAAGCCGACGAATGGATCGTCTGGGAAGGCTACGTCCCGGCAGAATGATATCCCCTGGTAGATTCGGAGGTCTCGCCATGAATCGGTTCGGCCGAGCAGGCGTGGTTCTGCTGCCCATCGTCGTCCTCGTGTCCGCCGCATCCGTTGCGCCCGCCCAGGAGGCAGAGAAGGCCGTGCTCCTCGAGCGCCAGGCCGACATCCAGGCCGAGCAGGCCGAGATCGGGGCCCAGATCGACCAGCTCAACGCCCGCCTCCAGAGCCTGAATCTGGAGGCGAAGGAACTCGAGCGCGAGATCGCGCGCCTCGGCCGGCCGCCCGGGGACTCCCGCCCGGACAGCGAGGACGGTCTTGCAGCCGCGGCCGATCGGCTGGAACTGGGGCAGGACTGGCGAAAGCTCGCCGGCGATGAGAACAAGTGGCTCGCCGACCCGCTCGCCGAAACCGCGATCCGGGAACTCCATCGCACGGGAGCTGCTCTCCAGGAGACCTGCGACGACCGGCGTCTGGAGCTCGCGGAGATCCTGGCATACGCGCAGGAGCTGCGCATCCACAACGGTCGCACGTTCGAGCTGGGCAATGCCGGCTCGCTCGACGCCATCGGGACGTGGAGCGAGGAGCTCCTCCAGGTGCATCTCGTGCGGATGGTCCTCCTTCACGAGATCGTCGCCTGTTTTGAGAAGAAGGAGGGAGGCAAGGCAGGCCTGCGCAAGACCATCGAGGAGGAGCGCAAGATCGCCCGGGAGCGGCAACGCCGCCGGCTCCTCAACTACCTTCTCGATCTCGTGGAGAAGCGGCCCGACAAGGAGTAGTCGGTCCCGGGTCGGTTCGGCCGGAAACGAACGGAGCCAGACCGAGTAGCCGCTCCCTGAGCCCGAGCTGGAGGCGCACCGCGCGGACGAGATCGGGTTCGAGCGAGGCCGAAAGGAGCCCCTGGACCCCCCGGACGGTCAGGCGGAGCGCCGCGGCGAGCTCGCGCTCGGTGGCCCCGAATTCCCTCCCCGCGTGGGCCGCCGCGGCTCGAGCCCGGCTCACGATCCTTGCCTTCCCGGCCAGACGCCAGAGCCCGAGCGCCGCCGCGGCCGAATCCTCGAGGAGCGCGAGCCCGCATCCCGGCGAGAGATCCTCGGTTCCCAGATGGCGAACGAGATCCGAGGCCGGGAGGTCGGGGAGCAGGTCTCGAAGGACGTCCCCCGTCTCCCGCGCGACAACCCGCAGGCCCAGGAGATCCGGCAGGTTGCTCGCCTCGTGAAAGGGGTCGGCCGTGGCTCCGAGGATTTCGCCGATCCGCGCACGGAGATCGGCGGCGTTCCAAACCGGCACAGCGCGCTCCAGGAGGACCGGGCGGGAGACCGCGCTCCGGGACCCGAGGTGCCGGGCGAGGCGTCTCGCGAGAACTCCCACCTCCTCGGCCTCGGATGCGGCGACGAGGTGCGCCCGATGATCCGGGGCGTTGAACACCAGGACGCGAAAGGCCCCCGCGATCTCGGCGGCCGTCGTGGCGAAGGCGCGGCGGATTCGCGTGGTCGGGGCGATCGGGCGGCCGTCGGCCGCCGCCAGGACGAGCTCGTGGGCGAGGGGAGTCATCCCCTCCCGAAGCGCATGCCGCGTGCCGCCCCGCGCCGCGAGGCGCCGAATCCCCGCTACTTCCGGCACGCGTTCGAGTTGGGCGGGCCCGCCCGTCCCCCAACACCGCGCCGAGCGTGCGATTCTGCCACAAACACCCGTGCATCCCCGCACGGCGGGCAAACCGTCCGCGCATGGTGGGATGTCTCGCGCGCCATGCCGCCGGAGTTCTGTGTGACCGACCTCCTCCATGACATCGAGGAGGGCTCTGTTCAGAGAAGGCTATCCCTGAGCCGATCGAGGTAAAGGATCTCCCTCAACGCTTTCCCCGTGCCGAGCGAAGCAAGGTGCCGCTCCACGAATTCCGGCCCGCCGTGCTCCATGGCGAACCCGAGCTCTCGCCGCTTGAGCCCGATGACCTGAAGGTGGAACACGAAATCCTCGCCGATCCCGATATCCACGGCCAACGGGTTGATTTCCTCCGGTTCGGTTGGGGGAATCAGCAACAGGTAGCCGTCCCAGAGGCGCGGGCGGGAACTGCCCACGGGGATCGTCTGGTTCGGAGCGAATCCACTCTTGTGGACGAATGGGTAGCGTGCCATCTCGGCGAGAAGATCGACGACCCAGGGCGCGCGTGATGCCGTGTGAACGACCAGTTCCGTACGGAAGCTGGGATCGCCATGCGGCTCCTCTTGACATGGCATCCGGCGTTCCGACATGCCGTTGGTGGCGTATGTCCAGCCGGGGCGCGCGAGCAGGTCGTTGTCCACCGGCGCGAATTCCATGACCCCGAGCTTGGTCTCCCCATCTTCCATCTTGCTCTCGTGAATCTCCGCGGGCACGCCGAAGAACTTCAGGAACCAGAAAGACCGCCCTTGGTGGCTAGAGTAGGGTCTCTCCGTCATGCCCTTCTCCCAACCCGGTTCGATCGCATCTCTGAACTTGCGGGCGCGGCCTGCCGCTACCCGCTCGCGAGCTTGAGGACGATGATGAGAACCGCCGCGATCGTGGCGACGAGCGCCCCGATCTTCGCCCAGGAGACGGGGGCTTCCCCCGCGACCTCGCCCGTCTGGCCGTTCACGAGGCAGGGCCAGACCTTGCCGCCGTAGCGGTACGAGGCGACGAAGACGGGAAGGAGGCAGAGCTTCCAGGTCCGGTTGAAGAAGCTTGTCCGGACGGAGAGGTCCCGATGCGTGTCGCCGGGGATCTTCGACGTGATGGCGCTCCGGATCCGCGAGTCGATGTAGCTCTTCGCCTCGGGCCAGCAGTCGGGCATCTCCCGCTGGTAGTCCTCCGCCGCCCAACCGGCGAGAAACCGAGGGTCGTAGGCGGCGAGGGTCTTGGTGTCGAATGGGTAGATCTCGGACATGAGGCCTTTCTGGACGCCGCGGGAGGCGTGGACGAGGACGTCGTCGAAGAAGGCGTCGTGCGTGCCGGAGACGCGCTCCCAGCGGGTCTTCTGGACCCGCCGGGTCTGCGTCTTCCCCTGCGCGTCGCGGTAGGTCTCGTCCACGTAGTAGTGGTAGCCGGCCTGCGCGTCCCAGAACGAGTGCGTCGCCGAGTCGTAAGTCCAGTGGGGGATGTAGACCCCTCGGATGGCGTCGAGGGTGGCGAGCTTCTTGAGGGCGTTCGGTCGGAACCAGAGGCTCGAGACCCAAGCCTTGAATCGGTCGAGCACCCGGTTCTTCTCGACGGCGAAGGGAAGGACCGACTCCGGGCGGAGACGGTCCTGGTCGGGAGTCGGATCGACCTGGGGAGAGGCGCAGAACGGGCAGGTGAACGCGGCGGCGGAGGCCTCGACCGTCGTCTTCGCCCCGCAGCCGCGGCAGTCGTAGGTCTTGGTCTCGGTCCCCCAGCCCGTCGCCTTCGCGCGCCTGTAGTCCTCGAAGGAGTGCTCGACCACTCCCTCCTTCGACTGCGGAATCTCCTCCTTGTGACCGCAGTGCGCGCAGGCAAGCGCCTGGGCTCCCGGGGCGAAGGAGAGCGTCGCCCCGCAACCGTTGCACGGGAACTCCAGGTGCCCGCCCTCGGGCGACTCCCGCATCCCTCCCCCGCCGGGGAGCCGCGCGATCTCTTCCGCCGTGGCGTCCATGGCCTACGCGAGCCTGGCGCCGCAGTTCCCGCAGAACTTGGCGCCTGGCGCGAGCGGGTTGGCGCAGGAAGGACAAACCGCGGACTGCCGAGCGCCGCACTCGGGGCAGAACTTCGCCCCGGCGGCGAGGGGTTTGCCGCAGCCCGTGCAGGGCCTCGCGCCGGCGGCGGCGGGCGCGGCGGCCGGCGTCGCCGTGACAGCGGCCGGGGCAGCGGCGGGAACCATCGACTGAGCCATCATGTTGGCCATCGCGAAACCCGCGCCCAGGCCCACGCCCGCGCCGGCGGTTCCGGACGGGTTCGTCGCGGCCTCGCGCATGGCCTGGCCGGCCTGGAGCTGTGAGAAGGCCCCCATGTGCCCTCCCATGATCCCGACCCCCGTGCGCTGGTCGAGGAGCTTCTCCACCTCCGGTGGGAGCGAGATGTTCTCGATCACGAACCGCGGGAGGCCCACGCCCAGGTCGGTGAACGCGGGCTGCATCACCTCCCAGACCTTCTTGGCCACCTCTTCCTGGCTCCCGGCCATGTCCAGGACCGGGATCTTCGCCGTCGCGATCGCCTTGGTGAAGCTCGAGACGAGGGTCTGCTTCAGCAGCCCCTCGATCTTCTCCACCGTGAAGCTCCCGTCGGTCCCGACGACCTGCCGGAGGAAAGTCCCGGGGTCCGTGACCCGGAAGGCGTAGAGCCCGTAGGCTCGGACTCGCACCGGTCCGAACTCCGGGTCGCGCATCATGATGGGGTTCGAGGTCCCCCACTTCTGGTCGAGGTACTGGCGCGTGTTGACGAAGTAGACCTCGGCCTTGAACGGGCTCTCGAAGCCGTACTTCCAGCCCATGATGTCGGAGAGGATCGGCATGTTCTGGGTCGAGAGCGTGTACATGCCGGGCTGGTAGACGTCGGCGAGGCGCCCCATGTTCACGAACGCGGCGGCCTGGCCCTCCCGGACGACGAGCTGCGCGCCCATCTTGATCGAGTTCTCGTAGCGCGGGAAGCGCCAGACGAGCGTGTGATTCGAATCGTCGAGCCACTCGACGATGTCGATGAACTGGCCCTTGATGAAGTCGATAAGTCCCATGGCTCGCACCTATCTCCCGCCGGCCTTCTTGCCGGCCGGCTTCTTCTTCTCGTCGTCCGCCCCGGCCTTCACGACCGAGAGCTTCCGCGCCTCCTCCTCCAGCCCGCGATACGACAGGTCCGAGAGACCCAGAAGCCGAGCCACCCGGTGGAGCGCGGCACTCTCGCGCTCGGTGATCTTCCCGTCCGCGGCGATCAGCGCGACCGCGGCCTTGAGGAAGAGCCGCCGGAGGAAGCTCGTGTCGAGGAACGCGGGGAGCTCCCGCGGGTCGAAGTCCGACGCCTGAATGCGCTCGATCGTCCACTCGCTCCCCGTCTCGGCGAGGAACTCCCCGATCACGTCCACCTCCGAGTCGTCGATCCCGTCCACCCCCGCGAGCCAGTAGAGGCCGCGCGCGAAGACGTCGATCTGGTCGGGGGCGAACGCCACCGAATCGCTTTCCGCCATCGTGCTCTTCCTTGTCAGGGGGAAGGGAACCGCCCCCTTCCTCTGCGAACGGCCGGCACGCTCCTTGGGCCGCAAGGGGCGTGCCAGCCGCCCCCTCCCCTTGCTTGCTGATCCGAGACTGACCTTGTGGCGCGCTACGCTACCGCCCGGACCAGGATCGGTCAAGGGCGACGGCTTGCCCGCCCCCCGTGGGCCCCGATACTCTCTGGACCAATGAACTCCGGCGAGAGAAGGAAGGAGCACGTCCCCCTCCTCAGCCAGCGGTCGCGCTGGATCCACGCGGCTCTCGTCGCCGCAGGCGCGGTCGCGCTCTTCGCCCTGCGCCTTCTCCCTCCGTCATGGATCGAGCGGGTCTACTCGCGCGGCGCCTACCCTTCCCTCGTGCGGGCCGCCGACATTCTTTGGGGCTGGACGAACGCGTCGATCTTCGAGGCGGGAAGCGCGGCGCTGCTTGTGTTCCTTTCTGGTTGGGCCGTCCTGGGTCTGGCGCGAGTCCGGCGAAGGCAGGGGCGGCTCCGTCGAGTGCTCGTTCGCGGCCTCGCTCACCTGGCGGCCGTCTCGGGCGCCATCCTGTTTCTCTTCGCGGCCAACTGGGGACTCGGGTACCGCAGGGAGCCGCTTCCCGCTCGCCACCCGGAGCTCGCGCGCGACGCCACGCCGGAGGAAATCCGCGCCGCCGCGCTGGCCGAGGCAGCCGGGGCGAATCTCCTCCACCTCCCGCCCGCCAACGGCCCGCTCGCCGAGTTCGACTCCGCCGCGCGCCGCGGTCTCGCGTCCGTCCTCGCCGACTACGAGGGGTTCGATTTCCGGGACGGCCCGCCAGCCAAGGAGTTCCTGATCCTCGGGAAAGTCATGGATCTCCTCGGCGTGGCGGGCTTCTGCTCGCCCTGGACTCTCGAAGCCCATGCCAACCCTTCTCTCCCGCCGTGCCGCGTTCCGTTCGTCCTCGCGCACGAGCTCGCCCATCAGGCCGGATACCCCGACGAGTCGGAGGCGAACTTCCTCGCCTGGCTCGCCTGCCTGGCCTCGGGCGACCCCTATTCCGCCTACAGCGGGCACCTCTCCCTCGTCCTCTACTTCGAGTCTCAAGGGGCCTACGAGGAGGGGGAACTCGGCCGCATCCTGGAGGCCGGGCCGCTGGCCGACCGCGAGCTCGCCCGCCGCTGGGCGGCCGAGAGAACGAACACAGGAAGCGATCTATGGCGGAGCGGGTACGATGCCTATCTCAAGGCCGGCGGCAAGGCCGAGGGCGTCCGCTCCTACTCCCGTGTCGTCGACTACGCCGCCCGCCACCGGGCCTCGGAATCGCCCGGCGAGGAACCGAAGGGCGATTGAGAGCTTGTCCGGAGTGACGCGTGCCGTCACCCGGGGACGCGGTCGCGCTGCCCAGGGCGGGGTTCAGCGAGCTCCACCTCAGCGGCGATCTCTTCGAGATGGCAGCCGCCGACGGCTGATCCTCCCGACGAGAAGAGCAGCATCTTCGAGAAGCAGACGAGGCGCGTGAAGGTACGTCGCCATCCAGGGAAAGAGGTCTTGAAGCGGCCGCAATCGAGCGCGACGATCCAGAGCGAGCAACGCCGTCTCTTCCACGGCCCCGACGATCTGCCGACCGTATGCCGGTTTCGAGAGGAATGCGCTGGCCCAGATGCCGTGGCAGGCGCACTTCACTAACATCTCGGGCTCCGAGAAACCCGCGTAGAAGAGAAACGGGATGCGTCGAAGGCGTGGGTGCGCGAGGATTCGGCGTCGGAACTCGAGACCATCCATGCGGGGTCGCATGATGTCCGAGACGATGACGTCGAAGGATCGCCCCCTCTCCAGCATCTTGAGGGCTTCTTCGGAATCCGCGGAAGTAACGACCTGGTGGCCGGATCGTCGCAACAATGTCTGGATAACCTTGAGGATCTTCTCGTCGTCATCGACCGCTAGAACTCTGAGTCTCCTGGGCTTACTCCGCTGGATGAGTCGGTCACGAGTACGAGCGTCTGGATCCAAACGAGGGCCGTCAGGCTTGCCCTGGGTCGAGCCCGAGCTCCCGGTCCACCTGGGAGAGATCGACCTGGGCGTGCCGCGAAAGCCGGTCGCGGAGGTAGGCGAGAATCCGGTCGCGGATCTCGGGTGACCTCCCTTCCGCCCGGAGGATGAGATGCGGGCCCGTGTTCGAGGCGCGCACGAGCCCCCAGCCGTCGCCGAAGAGGACCCGCGCGCCGTCCACGTCGAGGATCTCGTGCTCGGCGCGGGCCGTGGCCACGAAGGCCTCGACCACGCGGAACTTCTCCGCGTCCGGGCAGCCAACCCGGAGCTCGGGCGTCGCGTGGTACTTCGGGATCCGGTCGACGAGTGCGGAGAGGGGCTCTCTCCCGGCAGCGACCAGGCGAAGGAGCCGAGCTCCCGCGTAGATCGCGTCGTCGTAGCCCGGGAACTCGTCCGCGAAGAACATGTGCCCCGACATCTCGCCCGCGAACGGAGCCGAGAGCTCCTTCATCCTCGCCTTGATGAGCGAGTGGCCGGTCTTCGTGAAGAGGGGCTTCCCGCCGAGGCGCTCGACCTCCTCCACGAGGGCCTGCGAGCACTTCACCTCGATGAGGCAGGGGGCGCCCGGCCGGCGCGCGAGAATCTCCCGGTAGAAGAGGGCCATGAGCTGGTCGCCCCAGGCCACGCGACCGCGGTCGTCCACGACCCCGATCCGGTCGCCATCGCCGTCGAACCCGATCCCGAGATCGGCCCGGAGCTCGAGGACCTTCCGAGTCAGTTCCTGGACCGCGTCGAGCCTCGTGGGATCGGCCGGGTGGTTCGGGAAGCGACCATCGGGTTCGCAATAGAGCGGGGTCACCTCGCATCCCAGGCGGCGGTAGATCACGGGGGCTACCGGCCCGGCGGAGCCGTTCCCGGCGTCGACCACGACCTTGAGTGGCCGGGCGAGGCGCACGCGGTTTGCGAGATCCGCGAGGTACTCCTCCTGGATGTCACGGGACACGGTCCTGCCGGGCCGAGCCGCGCGAGGCGCGCCAGCGCAGCCGTCCGCGAGCGCGGCGATCTCCTCCCCGTGGAGGGCCGCCGTCCCCTTCATGAGCTTCAGGCCGTTGTACTCGGGAGGGTTGTGGCTCGCGGTGACTGCCGCCGCGCCGACGAGCTCGGCAGCGTAGCGGTGCGCCGCGAAGTAGACCATCGGGGTCGTGACGCTTCCCACGTCCAGTGAGTCGAGCCCGGCGCGCGCCAGGCCGGCCTGGAAGGCGCGCTTCACTCGCGGCGTGGAGAGCCTGTGGTCTCCGCCCACCGCCACCTTGCCCTTCCCGCCCAGGTAGGCCCCGAAGGACGCCCCGATCCCCTCGACGACCTCGTCTGTGAGCTCGGTGTCCGCGAGGCCACGGATGTCGTACGTGCGAAAAATCGCTCGATTCATGACCGATCTACTCCACCACCGCGACCCGGAGCCGTGAGACCGCGTTCGGCTCTGTCCAGGCGACGAGGACACCGGTGCGGAAAGGCACGATCCGCGGGACGCCGCTTGCCCGGGAGGACGAGACAGTCGCAACCGCGACGGGCTCGCTCATGGACCCGTCCGGGGCGACCCTTCGGATGCGCACCTGGGCCCCCTCGGACACGCGCTCGAGCCATGAGACGGCGACCGAGCCGTCCGCAAGGAAGCACGCATCCACGCGCCCAAGGGGTCGGCCCCCATCCAGGTCCACGGGCGGGGCGAAGTTCTCGCCGCAGTCTGTCGAGACAGCGAGTCGAACGTGCGGCTCGTCTTGCGCCTCGGTGTACCAGACGGCCGCGAGGCTCCGTTCGCGGGTCACGACCCGCGGACCGTTGACCGGTCAGCCGTCGATTTTCCAGTCGTCCGCGTGAAGCGTTCGCGGCGCGCTCCAGGCCCCGTCCTTGAGGTAAGTGATCGACACGTCGCGGACCTCGCCCTCGCTCCGGTCCCGGTAGACCAGGGCGAGGGTCCCGTCCGGCAGCGGGGCGGCCGAGGTGGCGCAACACTCACAGACCCTGGCGTCGATCAAGGCCTCGCCGTCCGGACCGCCCGCGGTCCCGAACGTCGCCGCCCGGAGCGACATATCCCCCTCGCCCTCTCCGTCGACCCCCGTGCCCATCGCCCGCCCGTCCAGCCAGACCGCCACGAAACGCCCGCCCGCGCGCGGCAAGAGCGACACGAACCCGTGCTCCGTCTGGGTGCCGTCGGCGTGGAGCCAGAACGGCTCACGCCAGGTTTCCCCTCGGTCCGTAGATGTCGAGAGCCGGACGCCGTACGCGTAGGTCCCAGGCCCAACCTTTTCCAGCCAGTGGGCGGCAAGCGTCCCGTCCTCGTGCGCCGCCATCGACGGGACGTCGGCCCAGTTGACAAACCAATTCTCGCCGCGTGCAATCGTGCGAGGCTCCGTCCACGAGCCATCCAGGGTGCGCGAGAAACGGAACGCGTGCCGCGCTCCGCCTTCCCTCTCGATCCAGGAGAGGTAGATCGCGCCGTCCGCTCCCCGTGCGAGCGAGGGTTCCGCGCTTCCCGGAGCGGCGGGGGAATCGATCTCCCGAACCTGGGCGAGGAGACGGGGGACGAACAAGGCGAGCAGAAGGACGATTCCTGCGTTGCGCATCGCCGGACGGTATACCATGGCCCGATGTAGCCGGAAAGATACGAGCGGGCTCGGGAACGGACCTGGGACGGAGAACGCGCGGGAGGCAAGCCATGGAAAGACCGGGGTTCGGGGTTCGGGGT
>JACQVV010000407.1 GCA_016209595.1 Planctomycetota bacterium | reverse complement strand
GTGGGCGTGTCGATGTCCTCGATCGCGACGCCGGCGGTCAGGCCGGGCTCGTAGAAGGTCACCTCGCCAAGGACGGGCGTCGCGGCGAGCAGGGCGGTCAGCAGGATGCGCATCGTCGATTCGCTCACTCGGTCACGAACCTCTCTTGATCGGTGTCCCAACGTGCGGAGGCCCGGTGCTCGGTCCACCAGGCCTGCCAGACTTCCAGGACGCGTTCGTTCTGGTTCGCCAGGCCCTCGGGTGCGGCGATCAGGCCCTGGATCGACTGGAATGCCTCCCTCCAGAGTCCCCCCTCCGTTCCGGTAGCCAGCCCGAACAGCGCGTCGACGCCGGCCTTCTCCCCGCACCTCGCCAGGGCACGGGCGGCGTTGTAGCGGATCCACTCTCGGTCGGTGGTCGCCACGATCCGCGCCAGGGCCCCCTTGAACGGAGCGGGGTCCCGGTCCTCCATGCAGGCCACGGCCCAGTTCTGGACATCGGGATCTGCGTCCTCGAGGAGACGGGCGAGCACGGGCACGATCTCCGCGTCGTCCCAGGCCGCCAACGCCCGAGCGACACGAGCGCGAGTCTCTCCCTGGGAGGACTTCGCCAGCACGGAGAGCGCGGCGAGGGTCCTCTCTCGGATCGCCTCGCGGACAGCTGGCTGAGAGACCTGGGCCGCATCCGAGAACATGGCCCCCCAGTAGCGGTCCTCGGCCTCCGTGGCCGGGCGATCGCCTGCGGGGAGGACGGCCCGGAGAATGGCGATGAGGCGCTCTTCGTTCTCGTCGGTGATCGGGAAGTGCCGCACGGCCTGGAGGGCGCGCCAGCGCAGGTACTGGGCCCGCGGCAGGCCGCCGACCTCGCCGTCGACCGGGCCGGGGTCCCACAGGATCCCCAGGAGGTAGGGGATGTCGGCGAGGTCCGCAGGTCTGCGCTCGCCCTCAGGATGCTCGATCAGGTCATCGTAGGCTGTGGGCTCGGGGACCTCGACCACGCCCTGGACGCGCGTGCGCCAGTTGTCGATCGCGGCACGGACCTGCGCGAGTCGGTCGGGGTCGAGCTTCCGTCCGACCATGAGCGTCATGCGGACCGTCGAGAGGACCTCGGCGGCCCGCTCGCGGACCTCGGGGTCCACGCTCTTCGCCCCCTGCTCCAGGGCGGGTACGGCCCGCTCGCCGAGGGTCTCGAGTGCCGATGCCGCCTCTTCGCGCCTGGAGGCCTCCTCGTGGCCGAGCTGGCGCACGAGCTCCTCGGGCGTCTGGGCGAGCGCGAGGGCGAGGATCGTCGCGACGGCGATCACGGCCGGTCTCCGCGCGCCCAGGGGTGAGCGTGGAGGCCGAGGACTCGTATGACGTCGGCGGAGGTCATGGCCCGTCAGTGTAGGCCGCTCGCGACGGTGGAGCAAGCCCCGGGACGATCCACGAATGGACACGAATGAACACGAATCGAGAGTGGAACCGGGTGGAGCGAGAGAACTCGGCGGCCGCGCTGCCCGAGGAGAAGGGGCGCGCCGAGCGGTGGGGCCGAGGCATGGGGGACAGAGGGTGAAGGTAGCGGAGGCCACGAGAAGTGCATGCGGTGTGCAGCTTGATTGGCCAGGGCATGTCACCACGCCCTCTGTCCCCCCATGCCTCGCCCCACCGCTCCGCCGCCCTTAGGGAGGCGCCTTCTCCTCGGGCGCGCGGCCGCCTTCCGTCTCTCCCCATCGGATCGCGAGACAATTCGTGGAGATTCGTGTCCATTCGTGGATCGTCAATCGCTCGTCTCACCGGAATCGACAAGGCCGCCGGGCCCCTGCGTGGGGGACCGGCGGCCCAGGTGAGTCGGGTCGATTCTACGCGATCCAGTCGCTGTCGGCCGTCTTCGGCCGCTTCGGCTGCTTGGGCTTCTTCGGCGGCTTCTTGTCCTTCGCCGGTCCGCGCCCCTCGGCCTGCGGCGGGCGGCGGTCGCCGTCCTTCGCGCCCGGGCGACGACCTTCGGGGGCCGGCGGACGACGGTCGCCGTCGCGCGCGCCGTCGGGACGGCCGCCACGATCGCCCAGGAGCCTCTCCACCATGTGCGTCAGGCGCTCCACGCGGCCCCGCAGCTCCTCGACCTGGCGGCGGAGGTCCATCATCCCCTCCGGACCGCCCGGTCCGCGCATTCCGTCCGGACCCGGCCGGTCGCCTCCGTCACGGCCCTCCGGTCCGCGCGGCGGGCGCGGGGCATCGGGAGGCATCGGGGGCTCAGGGGGGCGGGGCGGCTCGTTGTCACGGCCCGGTCGGCGCCCCTCGGGCCCGCGACCTTCGGGAGGCCTGCGGTCGCCTCCGTCGGGGCCACGCCCCTCGCGGCCTTCGGGCGGCCTGCGATCGCCCCCGTCGGGCCCGCGACCCTCGCGCCCCTCCGGAGGCCTGCGGTCGCCCCCGTCGCGGCCGCGCTCGGCCTCCTCGCGCCGGCGATCCTGCATCTCGCGTCCGCGCTGCTGCATCTGCTCCTGCATCTCGCGCCCGCGCTGCTGCGCCTCTTCCTGGATCCGGCGGCGCTCCTGATCGATCCGCTCGCGGATCTCGTTCGCGCGCTGCTCGAACTTCTTCATCACCTCGGCCTTCTCGCGCTCGAGCTGCTCCATCTGCTCCCGTGCGTGCTTCTGCAGCTCCTCCACCTGCCGCTCCACCTGGCGGCGGACCTCCTCCATCGCGCGCTCCGGGTCCGGCCCGTCCGGCCGCCGATCCCGGTCGCGTCCCTCCTCGGCCCAGGCCGGCGCGGCGAGCATCGCGGCGCACAGCAACCCCATCCACATCCGCATGATTCCCTCCGTTGAAAGGCGTGTTGCCCGGAAGAACGGCCGCCCCCGGCCGCTATTGTGAACGGATCGTCAGGAAAGGAATGAAGTCTTTTCCTGCCACCTCACAACCCCTTGCGGAGGCTGATGCTGGGGCGGAGGCTCGAACCAGCGGAGTCGTGCGCCCGTCTGGGCGGGATCTCACGGATCCCCGCCCGTACGGGCGGGATCCACCGCGCCCTCACGGGCGCGACTCCGTCCACGCACAGGATGTCGCTTCACGCGGCCTAGTGATCCGTCGCGTCGCTGAACGTGAACCCCTCGAACTTCATCGCCGGCGTCACGT
>JACQVV010000406.1 GCA_016209595.1 Planctomycetota bacterium | reverse complement strand
TCGCCCGCGGATACCTCGTCTCCCTCCTCGACCTGGACGCTTTCCACGCGGCCGGGCATGGGGGCTCTCACCGCCGAGCCGTCCGAGTCCGAGATCTGGACCCTTGCGAGTTCGATTCCCTCGCGAACCGTGGTACCGGAGGGGAGGAGGTTTCCCACGGTCCCGGCCCGGTTGGCCGCGACGGGTTCCGGGTGGAGCATCGACACAAGGACCGGACGGCAGGCGGGGTCGCGGAAGTTCGAGAGCGAGAGCGCGGCGTACTGCCGGACCATGAGCGCCGGGTCGGCGAGGAGGCGAACGAGGGCCGCGTGGAACTCCTCGGAGGTCGAGTCGAAGCCCATGACCCAGGCCAGGTGGTAGCGGATGACCGGCTCCTCGTGGTCCGCGAGATCGAGGAGGAGCGGGTAGAACTCCCGGGCCTTCTCGCGGTTCTCTTCGATCCGCCTGGACATCTCCTCGATCCCGTGCTGGACGCGACGGGGCTTCTCGGTGTCGGCGAGCGCCTCGCGGAGATCCTCGTCGGAGAGCCGCCGGCCCATCCACGTGTCGTACCAGAACTTGAATGGCACGACCACGGCCGCCACGGCGACGAGGAGAAGGGGCCAGAGAGGGGGCGACTTCTTGGGCGGTGGCGGTGGATGCGCACTCGCTCCTGCGGACCCGGCGTCGGGTGGGCTGTCTTCTTCCGCCATGGCCGGCGAGTCTAGCTCCCCGCCGGGAGCGAGTCAATCACGCGGGAGCCTAGTCCATCACAGGTACAGGACCACGTAGACGAGGACGCCCGTCAAGGAGACGTACATCCAGATCGGAAACGTCCACCGCGCGATCCGGACATGCTTCTCGAAGCGGCCCGAGAGGCCGAAGAAGGCGGTGACGAAGACGAGCGGCACGAGGAGGGTGGCGAGCACGATGTGGGAGGCGAGCATCGCGAGGTAGAGAGCCCGGGAGAGCCCCTCGCCCTGGAAACGCTTCTCCTCGACCGGGCCGAAGTGGTAGGCGAGATAGGATGCGAGGAAGCCCGCCGAGACGACGATCCCGGCGAGCATCAGCGTCCGGTGGACGCCCACCCGCCGGCCGCGCTTGATGAAGAGCCAGCCGGCGAGCGTGACGGCGCCTGCCGCTCCGTTGAGCGCGGCGTTCAGCGTGGGGAGATCCTCGTAGCTCACCGCTTCGACTCCGCCGCGACGCGCCGGAGGTCGCGCTCGAGCCGGCCGGCGTCCTCGGCGCCCGTGCCGTCGTAGTAGCCCCGGATCCTCCCGCGCGCGTCGACCAGGACAAACCGCTGGCTGTGGAGAAAGGGACCGATCTCCGGCTTCACCTCCGCGGGCGGGACCTCGGAGACGGGGACGCGAAAGCCCTCCTGGGCGAGCCGGTGGAGGGTGGCCTTCTCGCCGGTGAGGAAGATCCAGCGTCCGGCGGGCGCCTCGAAGCGCCGCGCGTACTCCGCGAGGCGCTCGGGCGTGTCGCGCTCGGGATCCACAGAAAAGGAGACCAACATGAGCTCCTCGACCGTGGCGGTCCTGCCCGCGAGCGATTTCATCCGCGAGGACATCTCGCTGCAGGCGGCGGGGCAGTGGGTGAAGATGAAGTCGGCGACCCAGACCTTCCCCGCGAGGTCGACGCCGCGCACCGGCCTCCCGTCCTGGTCCACGAGCTCGAACGGGGGGACCGTTCCTAGGACCGGAATCGGTTCGCTCGCGGGGGACGCGCTCCCCGACTCCTCTTCCCGGGACGAGAGGAACTTGCGCGCGGTGCCCGCGGCGGCCAGGGCGAGCGCCGCGAGGAGGAGCGCCCAGAGGAGCGAGCGTTTCAAGGCGCGGGAGCCGAGGCGCCGGGCGGCCATGGCCCAGCGCGAGAGGGAGAGCGTCGCGAGGACGAAGGCGAGGGTGACGGCCAGGCAGCGCGTGAAGGGTGGCAGGTCCCCCCGGACAGCGGAGTCGGCGGGATAGAGGATATGCCGCAGGCCGCTCACTCCGTAGGTGAGCGGGTTCGCGAGAAGGAGGCCCCGGAGCCAGGGGCGCGCCCCGCCGATCGGGAAGGCGGCGCCCGAAAGCATCCACATCGGCATGAGGACGAGGTTCATCACTCCGTGGAAGCCCTGGACCGACTCCATGCGCCAGGCGAAGACGAAGCCGAGCCCGGTGAGCGCCACCGACACGAGGCCGAGCCAGGCGGTGGCCAGGAGAAACGACCCAAGCGTGAGAGCGATCCCCGCCGCCGGCGCGAGCGCCAGGAAGAGGGCGCCCTGGAAGGCGGCGAGCGCGGCCCCGCCCAGGACCTTGCCCAGGACGATCGAGATCCGCGGCACCGGGGCGACCACGACCCCCTGGAGGAACCCGGAGTGCCGGTCCTCGATGATCGAGATCGTCGCGAAGATCGACGCGAAGAGGACCGTGAGGAAGATCGCCCCGGGGAAGAAGTATTCCAGGAAGGAGAGCTCGCCGGGCGCCCCCGGAGAGCGGAACGACTCCCCGAAGCCGCTACCCAGGAGGAGCCAGAAGACGAGCGGGGTCCCCAGGGCCCCCACGACGCGGGACGGCTGGCGGTAGAAGCGGACGATCTCCCGCCGGCAGAGAGACAGCGTCGCGAGGAGGCCCATCACTGGGCTTCCTCCGGCGCGAACCGCCGCCCGGTCCTCGCGAGATAGACGTCGCCCAGAGTGGGCCTCCCGACCGTGATCGACTCGATTCGCGCGCCCAGCGCCTCGACGAGCCGCGGGACGATCTCGTGGGCGCGCGGGTGCTCCAGGCGGACCGAGAAGGGAGGCGAGATCCGGGCCGCCAGGCCGAATCTCTCGGCGACGAGACCCCGGACCTCCTCCGTGTCCTTGGTCTCGATCGAGACGATCTCCCCAGCGAACTCGCCCTTGAGGGCGGCGGGAGACCCGCAGGCGACGAGCCGCCCGCGGTCGAGGAGCGCGAGCCGATCGCAGCCGTCCGCCTCCTCCAGGAGGTGGGTCGTGAGGAGCACGGTCACGCCGTCCTTCCCCCGGATCTCCGCGAGCTGGGCCGCCAGATCCGCGCGCGAGCCGGGATCGAGGCCCGTGCTCGGCTCGTCCAGAAGGAGGACCTCCGGCCGGTGGAGCAGTCCCTTGGCGACCTCGACCCTGCGCGCGAGCCCGCCGGAGAGGGTCTCGACGCGATCCTTCGCCCTGTCGGCGAGGCCGAACCGCGCGAGGGAGGATTCGATCCGCCCGGCAAGCTCCCTGCCGCAGAGACCGTAGAGGTGTCCCTGATGGCGCAGGTTCTCCGCGACCGTGAGCTTCCGATCGAGGGAGGGGGACTGGAAGACGACGCCGATCCTCGGGCGCACCTTCGCGGCGCTCGTGGCGACGTCCGTCCCCAGGACGCGGGCGCTCCCGGAGTCGGGGAGGGAGGCGGTGGAGAGGATCCGAAAGAGCGTGCTCTTCCCGCCGCCGTTGGGTCCCAGGAGCCCGAAGAACTCCCCTCTCTCCACGGCGAACGAGACGCCGCCCAGGGCGACCCGGTCGCCGTAGCGTTTCGTCAGGTCTTCGACTTCGACCGCTGGCTCACATGCTGACACCGTACGCTCTGCCCGGTCTCTCAGCGGATGAGGTAGAAGAGCGGGAAGAGGAAGAACCACGCGAGGGTGGCGAAGTGCCAGTACAGGCCCAGGCACTCGACGCTGGAGTTCCCGGGCTTCACGTGCCGGCCGTCCCGCGCGGCAACGAAGAAGCCGAGGAGGAAGACGACGCCGCCGATCACGTGGACGAGGTGGACTCCCGTCAGGGCGAAGTAGAAGGAGTGGAAGATCGATGTTCCCGGGAAGATCCAGCGATCCCGCAGGACTCCGTACTCGATCCACCGGAAGCCGCAGAAGGAGAGCCCGAGCGCCGCGGTGAGGAGGAGGCACCTCCGGAGCGCGAGGTTGTTCCTCCGCGAGACGGCGTCGGTGCCGAGCGCCATCGTCCAGCTCGCGAGGATGAGGACGAGCGTCTCCACCGTGGCGAGCGGCACGTCGAGCGTGGAGCCGAACGTCCTCGCGAGGAAGGTCGGATCGAACCGCACGGGGTTCGAGGTGCGAATCGCGACGTACGCTACGACGGGCCCCGCGATGAACATGGCCTCGGACACGAGGAAGCTCCACATGGCGAGCTTACCGCTGGACATCGGGTCGGTCTGGTCGCGAGCGCGGGCCGGGCTCATGCGCCGATCCTGTCCCATACGAAAGTCCCCAGGACAAGGGGGAGGTAGAGGAGCGAGGCGAGGAAGAGCCAGCGCGCGGTCCGCTTCGAACGCCGCGCCGCGAAGGCGACCCCGAGGACCGCCATCGCGAGCGAGACCGCGCTTGCGACAAGGAAGTACCGGATCCCCGCGAGTCCTGAAGCTACCGGCAGGAGGGAGACCGGAAGCTGCGTCAGCGAGAAGAGGACGATCTGCCGCATCGTCGCGCCGCCCGTCGGGTCGAGAACGGAGATCATCTTCATCCCCGCCCGCGCGTAGTCGTCCCGGCAGAGCCACGCGATCACCAGGAAATGCGGCATCTGCCAGACGAAGAGGATCGCGAAGAGGAGTCCGGCGCCCGCGGAGATGCCGCCCGATGCCGCCGCCCAGCCGATCACGGGCGGGAGGGCCCCCGTCACCGCGCCGACGAGCGTGTTGAGGGACGTCCTCACCTTCAGGGGAGTGTAGACGAAGACGTAGTTCGTGAGCGCGAGCGCGGCGAAGAAGGTCGCGAGCTCGTTCGTGGCGACCCAGAGCCATGCAAGGCCGGCCACCGAGGCGTAGACGCCGAACGCGAGGGCCTGAATGGCCGTGAGGCGCCCGGATGGGATCGGCCGCGTGCGCGTGCGGTGCATGCGGAGGTCGAGATCGCGCTCCAGGTACATGTTGAGCGCCCCCCCTCCGCCCGCGACGAGTCCCACCGCGGCGACCGTCTGGAGGAGGAGGACCCAGTCGGGGCCCGCGGGCAGGGCGGCGGCGAACCCCGCGGCGACCGTGACGAGGACGAGCGACGTCAGGCGGGGCTTGGCGAGCTCGACGTAGGCCGCGAGCTTCGCCCGGAAGGCCAGCGGAGATGCCGCGACGGGGGACACGAGCTCGCTCACGGCCCGGCGGCCTCCAGGGGCCCCTCCGGAGCGACCTTGCCGAAGATCGCCAGGGTAAGCGCGACCGTGATCGCCAGGATCGCGGCGCCCAGGGCGACGTGGGCCGAACGGACGATCGCGCTCCAGGCTGGGGGCGGCGCGCCGGACTCAAGGTTCGCGGGCGAGACCATCCACGCGGCGAGCCCCAGGAGGACCTGGAGGACGACCGCGACGCCCAGGGCCGCTGCGGGCCGCCGGACGGCGGGCGGCGTCCCCTCGTCTTCCAGTGACCGCGAGGAGAGAAGCATCGCGACAGCCGCGACGACGAAGGCCCAGGCGAGATGCACGAGGACCCACTCGCCCGTGTGGCGGACGTAGCTTCCGAGCACGAGCTGAACGAAGACGAACGCCGTGGTCAGCACGGCCAGCCGGCGGAGCTTCCGCGACCCGGCCGCCGGGACGGCGCTTCCGCCCGCGTTCCACCGGAGAGAGGAGACCAGCGCAAGGGCCACGAAGAGCGCGAGGACGGTCTGGCCCAGGGCCGCGTGCACCATCGTCACGCCCAGAAGCACGGCCGACGCGTTCGCCTCCCCTCCGAACGGGGACGAGAAGGTCGAGCGCACCTCGGGAGAGGAGACGAACCGCACCCGGAGGCCGCCGACAAGCCCCTGGCAGACGAGAGCCGCGAGGGCGGCCGCGGCGAGCACCTTCACGCCGCGGGACGCGCGGGACCGCCAGACGAGAACGGCAGCGACGAGGGCGGCGAGCCCGAGGACGGCACCAACGGCGCGGTGGCCCCACTCGTAGACGACTCCTCCGGAGAGCTCGTCCCGCGGGATGATCTTCCCGTAGGCGAGCGGCCAGTCCGGGACCGAGTCGCCCGCCTCGAGCGTCGTCACGAACGCGCCCGCAACGATCATGGCGAAGGCGATCCCGGCTACCGCAAAGGCCAGCCGTCCGGGCCAGGGGGAAGAGATCGCGGCCACGGGGACCCTACGAGACCTCCGGGGGCTCGTGCCTGGGCGAGGGCGCCCCGCAGTCCCCCGGATCCCCTTGGAGCTTCCGGTTCTGCGGCAAGTAGTCCTCCTCGACGAGCGGCGAGGCGTACTCGTACGGCCCGCGGTAGACGGCCGGGAGCGCCGGCCCCCAGTTCCCGGGCGGCGGGGGACTGGGAGCCGCGCACCACTCGAGCGTGTTCGCCTGCCAGGGGTTGGCCTCGGCCTTCTTCCCCCACAGGGCGCTCGCGATGACGTTCCCGAGGAAGAGAATCTGGGTCGCCCCCAGCATCAGGGCGCCGTAGGTCATGAACTCGTTGATCGGCTGGATGTCTGCCAGGTATCGGTAGCCGATGCTGTTCACGGAATCCCAGGCGACCGCGATCCGTCGCGGGTGCATCGCCATCCCGACGAGGTGCATCGGGAAGAAGGTCCAGTTGAAGAAGAGGAACGTGAGCACGAAGTGGATGTAGCCGGCCGCCCGGTTCATCATCCGGCCGAACATCTTGGGGAACCAGAAAGTCACCGCCGCGAAGACGCCGAACAGACTTCCGCCGAAGAGCACGTAGTGGATGTGCCCCACGACGAAGTATGTATCGTGGAGGAAGATGTCGACCGGGGCCGCGGCCATGACGATCCCGGAGAGCCCGCCGACGATGAACATGGAAACGAAGGCGAGCGCGTAGAGCATCGGCACGGTGAGGCGCATCCGGGACTTCCAGCAGGTCGCGATCCAGCCATACACCTTCACCGCCGACGGCAACGCGATCATCATGGCCGGGATCATAAAGGTCATGCCGAGCCACGGGTTCATGCCGCTCTGGAACATGTGCTGGCCCCAGGCGAGAAACCCCAGCCCCCCGATGCCGGCGAGGGCGTAGACCATCGCGTGGTAGCCGAAGAGGGGCTTCCGGGCAAAGGTCGAGAGCACGTCGGAGATCATCCCCATCACCGGGAGGATCATGATGTAGGCGGCGGGGTGCGCGTAGAACCAGAAGAGGTGCTGCCAGAGGAGCGGCTGGCCGCCGTACATCGGGCGGAAGAAGCTGGTGCCGGCCACCCGGTCCAGCGTGAGCATGAGGAGCGTCGAGGCGAGCACCGGCGTCGAGAGGAGGACGAGGACCGAGGTGACCGCGAGCGACCATGTGGCGAGCGGCATGCGGAACGGTGTCATTCCGGGGGCGCGGAGCTTGACGATCGTCGTGAGGTGGTTTACCGCTCCGAGGACCCCGCTCATTCCCACGATGAAGAGGCTCACCGTCCAGAGCGTGTGCCCGCTCCGCAGCGCCGCCGGGCCGTGCTCGATCGCGGAGACGACGAGGACGAGGAGCGCGATCGGCACGAGGAGGACGAGGAGCGCGTTCAGAATGTAATTTGGGGCCTTCGAGGCTCCCGGAGACGTCCTCGCGCGCTTCGAGAGAAGGAAGCGCGCCCCGGCGAGCGCGACGAGGAGCGCGGCCGCCGCTCCCATGACCTTGCGGGGGCGGCCCGGGACGTCCTTCTCGTCGCTCACGAAGTTCATGAAGTCGTACGGCGGGACGTCGCTTGCGGGGACCCCCGCCGCCGGATGCGCGGACGTCTGGTCTTCCGCCGGGCCGGCGACGGGCGGGTAGTTCGTCCATCCTCCCGCCGCCGCACCGCCCGGGACGAGGAAGCTCGCCAGCATGAGGAGCGCGGCCACCGGGACAAGCCAGAATGAGAGCAGGTTGAGCCGCGGGAACGCCATCCCCCGCGCCCCGATCTGGAGGGGGATGAGGAAGTTCCCGAAGGTCCCCGTGAGGAGCGGGAGCATGACAAAGAAGATCATGATCGTCCCGTGCATGGTGGTGAGCATCGTGAACGTGTCACCGTTCATCACGCTCACGGTCACCTTCTCTCCAGCGGCGGTCTCCTTCGTCGACGTCTTGACGATCGACTCGGGGAAGCGGTCCCCGTACGGAAGATCGTCCGGCCAGGCGAGCTGCCAGCGGATGCCCATCGCCAGGGCGCCGCCGATCGCGATCATGAAGAGGGAGGTGAAGAGGAACTGGATCGCGATCGTCTTGTGGTCGGTCGAGAAGACGTACTTGCAGAGGAAACTCGGCTCACGAGGTTCGCCTTCCGCTTCGAGTCCTCGTTCGGCGTCGAGCGTGCGCCCGCCCTCCACCACGGCGCTACTCATGGGGACCCACCCGGGGTCGCCTCGTCCGGCATGTCGGCCGGCCGCTCGGTCGCGTTGAATCTGTCCCATGACTTCCAGATCTCGGCGATGGAGAGCCGGCCCGACTCCGCGTAGTGCAGCGCCCAGTCGGCGAAGGACATCCCGGGCTGGTCGACGTAATCGCCAAACTTCCTCGCGAACGCCGCCGGGTCCTTCCGGTCCTTCGGCTTCTGGGCCTCGAAGAGCGTTGCCTCGGGATGGATGATGACGAAGCCACGCATCTCGTGGTGGTTCATCCCGCAGATCTCCGCGCAGGCGATCTCGTACTGGAACTCGGGGTCGCCCTGCTCCTCGCGGGTCTTTTCCGTGGTCTTCGTCGCCTCGACCCAGCCCTGGACCGTCACCCCGGGCAGGAGGTCCTGCTTGAAGCGGAGCTGCGGGAGAAAGAGGCTGTGGATCACGTCCTTCGAGCGCATGACGAAGAGGATCTTCTTCCCCACGGGAATGTGGAGCTTCTTCGCGAGAGCCACGTCGTCTTCCGTGCCGAACTCGCCATCGTCGCCGGCATAGCGAAAGTTCCACTCGAATTGCTGGGCGGCGACCTGGACGACGAGGACGTCCTCGCCGTCCGGGTCGGGCATCCTCGCCTTGACGTAGGCCCAGGTCCTCGCCTGGTAGATCGCGAGGAAGAGGAGCACGGCGCCCGTGGCAACGGTCCAGGTCACCTGCAGTCGGTGGTGGCCGTGGACGTGCGCGGCCTTCCGGCCCTTCTTCGCGCGGTATCGGAACACGGTCCAGGCGAGAAGGAACTCGGTCACGACGAGGAGGATCCCCGTGATGACGAGGATCACCGCCCAGAGGCGGTCGATATCGCCGCCGTAGGTCGAGATGTTCTCGGGGAGCCCCCAGTTCGAGAACCAGTCGTAGGCGCCCAGGACCGGGGAGACTCCGGCGATCTCCGCGTTCGTCATCATGCCGGGCGCCTTTTTTTCTCCTCGCGACCGGCGCCGCGTCGGGCGCCGCCCGCGATCAGTCCAGATTCATCGGGATCTCGATCGTGTACGTCTTTCCCTCCTCGACCGTCACCTCCACGCTCGCCTCGGTCGGCTTCGCCTCCGAGGAGCGCGGCTCCCACCAGGCCCGGATGGTCCATTTCCCCGAACCGACGAGGATCTTGGGGAGTTCGAACGTTCCATCGGCATCCGTCACGTCGAAGAACCGGTGGGGCACGACGCCCATCCACGCGCCCATCCAGGTGTGCTTGTCGCACTTGAAGCGCATCACGTCCCGCCGGGCGAAACCGTCCTTGATGGGGATATCAACCCCCGTCGGCTGGTCTGGGTTGGCGCCGGCGTTGAGCCCCGCCGGGCTGAAGTAGTTGACGTTGTGCCCTATCGGGTCGCCGTTCTTCACGCGGATAGGCTGCCTCGTGATGACGCACGAGACATGGGGGCGATAGAGACAGTCTTTCTGGTCGAGTTCGAACCACTTCGCCGCCTCGGGATAGACGAACGAGGCCAAGGTCTCCGACTCGACCCAGACGATGACGTTTCCGATCCCCTTCGTGGCCGGGTCGATCACGACGTTCTCGCTCGCGGGGAGCTCGGGGTGGGCCTGCTCGCAATGGGCCTCTCCGGAGATCGGGACCTTCTCAGGATCGGGCTTGGGGAACTCGCCGCCGACAAAGACGACGCGCCCCTTGATGGTCGCGGTCGCCTTCGCCTCGGGGAAGGGATCCCCCTTCGGCTTGTTGGGGTTGACGGGCGATGGCCCTTCGACAACGACGACCACGTCCCCACCCTCGTCCATGAACACGACGACGGCGCCCGCGACGACCACGGCCGCCGCGGTCGCCAGGAGGAGCCGCCTCGTCTTCTGCTTCTTCGGGTCCTCGGTCTTCTCCGCCACCTTATTTCTTCCTCTTTTCGAGTTCGGCGATCTCGGCGTCGTCGAAGTGTTGCATGTAGCGCACGAAGAGGTCGACGTGGTCGCCGTGAAAGTCCTTCATGGTATCAGGCGCCCCCGCCGCCAGGACAAAGCGATCGCCGTCCTTCGTGAAGAGGCCGGTCGGCATCTTGGTCCCGGGGATGAACTGGGCCGGGTCGATCATCCAGCGGGCGGTCCAGCGAGCGCGGAGCCGCTCGGCCGCCACCGTGAAGCTCGGCGCGGTCGTCTCCTCGGTGATCTTGGCCGGGTCGGTGACGTGGCATTTCAAGCATTCGCCCTTGATGAAGGCGTCCCGCGCCATGTTCTTCTCGGCCTCGAGGAGCTCCTCCGGCCGAGGCTCCAGGTCGGGTGTCGCCTGGCTCGCCATCGCGGCGAAGAACTTGACGAGCTTGTAGACCTCGCCGTCGGAAAGGGTGAACGTGGGCATCCGGACAGCGAGATACCGCCGGACGCCGTTCCGCGGGACGTTCGATTCGTCCGGGTCCTCTGACACGGCCAGCGCCGGGTTGACGAGGAAGTCGGCGAGCCAGCGCTCCGACACTCGCGCTCCCTCGCCGACGAGGGAAGGCGGGGCGAGGGGGAGTCTGTCGCCCTGGTACTGCGGCAGGCGCTGGATCGCCGGTTTCTCGCCCGGCACGATCTGGTGGCAGCCGATGCAGTTGTACTTCTGGATCACCCACCAGCCATCCTGGATCGCCGCGTCGGGCCCGGCCGGCCGGTAGTACATCCGGTCCGGGAAGCGCGAATCGACCGATCCCTGGAGGAAGGTCGAGAGGGCCCGGATCTGGTCCTTCGAGAAGCCGAAGTTGGGCATCTTGAGCTTCAGGAGGGGATCGGTCTTGAGCTTGTCCGTGTCGAAGACGGCAGGGTTCGCGAGCTTCGCCTCGAAGAAGATCTTGTGCTCCGCCCAGCCGCGCTCGTCGTGCGGGACCATGTCGTGGTGGAGGACGCCGAAGTCGAGGCGGTCGTGGGGTTTCGAGCCCTCCTTGGTGAGCTCGGGCGCGATCTTGCCGGTCTCCTCGAAGCCCGCGATCTCGTGGCAGGAGAAGCAGCCGTAGTGGCCGATGAGTTTCTTCCCCTCCTTGGCCAGCTCCGGGTCGCTCATCCAGTCGGGGGCGATCGAGTAGTCCGGCGCGTCCGCGCTGGCGAGCGAGACCAGGTAGGAGGCGACGTCGCGCGCCTCCTGCCAGGTGAGCCGGAGGTCGGGCATCACGGTCTGGTTCTGGACCTGCATGACGCTCCCGCAGACCGGGCAGTTCGCGTGCACAACGTCGAAGACGAAGAGCTTTCCCTTCGCTTCGTAATCGGCCTTCGTGATGTCGCGCCGGCAGGTCGAGCAGTAGGGCTGCGAGCGTTCGCGCGGGTTGTGGATCCAGCGTACCAGGTAGTCATAGGTTGCCTTTTCGGCGACCCGGGAGAGCTCCGCGGCGAAGGTGCCTCCTTTCGGAGAGCCATCCTCGAGCGTCCCGATGGCGTGGCAGCCCTGGCAGCCTCGCGACTCGAAGAGCTTCTTCCCCTCCTTGGCGATCCCGGGTTCCTGCTTCGGCACGGCCGGTTCGAGCGAGCTCTGCCAGATGTAGGCCACGATCTTCTGGAGGTGTCTGTTTTCCATGTCGAGGCGGAAGGTCGGCATCCGCGTCGACGGGCGGAAGGCCTTGGGGTCGTTCACCCAGACCGGGATCCAGCCCGGCTTGAGCTTCGAGCGGATCTCCTTCAGGTTGGGAGCGACGTCCTTCTTCTCCAGTTGGAGCTCGGCCTGGCGCTCGAGGAGCTCCTCGCGCGTGGTCTCGTTCCCGGTCACCTTGAGCCGGAGCGTCTCGATCCTCGCCAGCGCGGTTTTGGCGTCCTCGTCGGAGATCCTCTGGTCCTGGGACTTCCGGGCCTGGGTCAGGATCTCTCTTTCCATATCGAAGCGCTCCCGGTCGATCGAGTCGAGGGCCTGCGCGACCCCTTTGAGCTCCTCGCGCTCTCGGTCGAAGCCGGCCCGGGGATGGCAGCCCCAGCAGCCGTTGTGGCGGAAGATCTCCAGCCCCTCCGAGAGCGTGGGGGCATCCTCCATGCGGATCGCCCCCTCGTGGCACTGGAGGCAGCCTGCCTCCGCGTTCTCCTTGTCGAAAAGGGGCCAGAGCCAGAACTTGTGCCGGCCGTGGGCCTTCTTGACGGAGGTTGTTGCGATCCCATTCCCGCCGTGACAGGGGCTGCAACCGAACCGGTCCGGGTCGTGGACGGCGAGAAGCTCGCGCCGGGGGTGGCTCGTGAACGCACGCGCATACTCGTCCGGATCCTGCCCTTCGGGGGTCATGTCCTCGGCGCGAATCTCCAGCGGCTCGCGGATTCCCAGGTGGCAGGACTCGCAGCGGTCGATCAAGCCCACGTCCTTCACGTGGATCTGCCGGATCTCGACCGACATCCCGTCGAGCTTCGCCTTGAGGCCCTCGATCTGCTGGCCGGTGAGCCCCTCCATGTAGAACCGGACGAACCGGTCCATCCGGTTCCGGATCTCGCTCGCCCGGCGGGTTACGGACGCGTATCGCGTCGAGAGCTCGTCCCGCCGGGTTTTATAGTCCTCGAAGGCCTTGAGGATCCCCGCGTAGTCGTACTCCTTCTCCTCTTCGCCATCGGCGGTTGGGATCCTCACGTTGAAGGGGCCCTTCGAGACCTCGTCGATCTCGGCCTTGAGATCCTGCTTCTCCTCATCCCTGCCGTCATGGTCGGCCTGCTCGTGCTTCCACGTGAGCGCGGACACCTTCGCCCGGGCGTCCTGCATGGCCGGGGTGACCGCCGCGATCTGGCGGTTCACCAGGGCGATCCCGTCCGCGATCTCCTCGATTCTCTCCCCGGTCGACTTCTCCTCGGCCGCGAGCTCGCGCTGGTAGTCCGCGTACGTATTGCCGTGCTCGTCCCGGAGGTCCGGGTCCGACTTGATCCTCTTCATGTACGCGGTCCGGTCCTCCTCGATCGCGTCGAGGTAGCTCCGGTAGCGGACCGAAAACTCGCGCTGGTACCGGTCCCAGGGCCTCCAGCCCCAGACCTCCATGTACGCCGCCCAGACCGTCGAGGCCACGAGCAGGACAGAGGAGATGGCAAGCGGCCAGGAGAGCGACTTCGACGTGACCGGGTCCTTCTGCGGGGCGGCAGGCGCTTCGGTGGACATCGTTCTATCGGGGCTCTTGGGCTAAATGCTGAACCAGGGGGTGACCCAGACGTACTTGATCCGGAAGACGAGACGGAGCACGGTTTTCACCGGCAAGGACATCATCATGAGCATGAGGAACTGCATCGTGGCGATCTGGAAGAGGTTCATGCGGGCGTAGGTCTCCCCCATGAACTTCTTCGCGCCCCAGTGGAGGAGCCCCCCTCCGAGCACGAAGTAGAGGAGAACCACCACGCCGCCAAAGACCATAGCGATGTTGGGGTCGGTGATCCCGATGAGAGGCATCTGGTGGAGGTCGCGGTTCGTCTCGTAGATCAGGCGCGTGTGGTCCCATGTCGTCCCGGGCCAGAACCACATCCATCCAGGCCCGCGCACGAAGACCCCGATGAAGATGAGGAGGAGCCAGAGGACGTGGAAGCCGAAGAAGAACGTGAGGATCGCGAACTTCCGCTGGCGGAAGGTGTAGTAGCCGTTCCCCAGGGGGTTGATGTCGCAATAAGGGATCGCCATCAGACCCACGATGATGAGGGTCGGCAGGACGACGCCGGCGATCCATGGGTCGAAATAAACGAGCATCTCCTGGAGACCGAGGAAGTACCAGGGCGCCTTCGCCGGGTTCATGGTCAGGTTGGGATTGGACGGCTCCTCGAGCGGGGCGTCCAGGCCGACCGACCACACCATGAGGATCACCGTGACGATGATGGTCGCCAGGAGCTCGATCTTGAGGAGGTGCGGCCAGACGTAGACCGTCTCCTCCCAGCCCTTCTGAAACGGCTCGACCTTGCGGTGGTGGCCCTTCGCCTTCGATGCGTCCTTCTCGAACTCGCGGATCAGCCGATCGTTGGCGAACGCCTGCCGCAGCCCGTACCATGTGAAGAAGGGGACCAGGAAGGCGAGCAGCACGATCGGGATGTTGTCCGGGGCGGAGGCGACATCCCAGAGTTGCATCCAGTCCATGGAGAGTGTTCCTCGTTACTTCTTGGCCGCCGGGGCGAATTCGGACGGGAGCTTGACCGGCGCGGGCCCCGAGATCCCGCCGTCTTTCCGGGTCCGCCAGAAGTGGACCATCAAGAAAACGGAGAGGATGACCGGGAACGCGATGCAGTGCCAGATGTACGCACGGAGCAGCGCGTTCTCGTCGACGATTGACCCGCCCAGGATCGCGAACCGGATGTCGTTGTAGGCGGTGAAGCCCAGTTCGGGTCCGAAGGGCCCCTCGTGTCCGATGACCGGCGTCGCGCGGGCCATGTTCGTCCCGACCGTGACCGCCCAGAAGCCGAGCTGGTCGTCCGGGAGAAGATAGCCCGAGAACGAGAGAAGGAGCGTGACCACGAGCAGGATCACGCCGACGCACCAGTTGAACTCGCGCGGCTTCTTGTACGAGCCGGTCATGAAGACGCGCAGCATGTGGAGCCACACGGTAAGGATCATCGCGTGGGCGGCCCACCGGTGCATGTTCCGGAGGATGTTTCCGAACGGAACATCGTGGGTCAGGAAGAGGATGTCGCGGAAGGCCTGGCCCTTCGACGGGTGGAAGTAGAACATGAGGTAGATGCCGGTGAGCGTCAGGTTCACGAACAGGTAGAACGTGATCCCGCCCATCCCCCAGGTGAATCGGTAGCGCACGGCGTCCCGGTTCACCCGCGCGGGGTGGAGGTGGAGGAAGACGTTCATGAGGACGGCGAGGGCTCGGTTCCTCGGCTGCTCGTCGTACGGGTGCCGGAAGACCGACTTCCAGACCTGCCCCTCTTTGGGGCGCCGGAGCATCTCGACAGACTCCCGCACCTTCTTCTTCACGGCGTCGAGTTTGCCGTTCCCCTGCTTCTCTTTCTTCGCGCCGTTCGAACTCGTGTCAGACATTCGCTTCTCCTGGTCGCTCGCCGGGTCGGTCTTCGGTCGGCCGTTCGGCCCGCCAGTCGGCCGGACCCTCCGGGGCGGCCTGGCTCCGCGGGAAGCCTACACCGTCAGGTAAGGCCCCGATTTGCCGCCTTCGGACCTGTCCCAGTCCTTCCTCTCGTACAGCCGGGCCGTGTCACAGAGGATCTGGCCGTCGGGAGTGAGCTCCAGGTGGCACCGCGCCATCGGCCGCGGCGCCGGACCCTCGAAGTTCACGCCCTGCATGTCGAATCCGCTCCCGTGGCAGGGGCACTTGAATTTCCTCTCGCTCTCCTTCCAGTCGGGAGTGCAGCCCAGGTGCGTGCAGCGGGCGTAGATGACGTACAGACTCGCCGCCTCGCGCACGACCCAGATCCGGTACTGCTGCTGGAACTTGGTGTCCACGCCCAGCCCGAAGTCGACCGGATAGCCGATCCGGAAGCTCGTCTTGGGCTCGAACAGGGTCCGGGGGAAGAAAAAGCGCATGGTGCCCAGGAGCATCACGCCCAGATAGCCGAACACGCCCGCCCAGACTACCTTCCGCCGGGTCAAACGGCCGACCTCTACGTCCCCTTTCCCCGCCTTCTTCTTTTCGGCCTTTTTCGTCTCGCTCACCTGGAAATCCCTCTTGGACCGCCGTCCCGGAAGTCGAGCGCAACATGTTCTTCGCCGGGCCTACCCATGTCAAGTTGGATCTCGGACTTCAGGAGTCCACGAGCCGCGCGGCACGCCGGAAGAGGAGGAGTGCGAAGAATCCCGCGGAATCGGAAAAACCCCGCACGAGGGTGAGGCGGTGGCGGGCGGCGTGAGCCGCGACCTCCTCGACCCGGAACTTGCGGCTGATCTCCACGAGGATTCGTTCCCCCGGTTCGATCCGGAACCGCCGTGAGAGCTCCGGCACCTCGAGAATCGACTCGCGCTGGAATCGCCCGTACATCTCTATCTGGGCCCTCTGTGGTTCGTAGAAGGAAACGTACTCGATCTCGTCCAGGGGAAGGCCTGCGCCCAGCTCCCGGTTGATCCGCGCGAACAGGTTGAGCGTGAAGCGCCGGCTCCAGCCTGCCGCGTCGTCGTAGGCGGCTTCCAGCCGCGCCCGGTCCTTGACGAGGTCGATCCCCAGGAGGAGCGAGTCCCCCGGACGGAGCGCGCGAGAGACGTCGCAGAGGAAGCCCTCGAACTCCCCGCGCCCGAAGTTCCCGACCGTGGAACCCAGAAAGGCCAGAAGGAGCGGTGAGAAGGCGGGAAGAAGCGGGAACGCATGGGCGTACGTCGCCGCGATCCCGTCCACGGCAAGTCTGGAGTAGCGAGCTGCGAGCTCGGCGCATGCGTTCTCCAGCGATTCGCGGCAGAAGTCCACGGGGACGTAGCGCGACGGTCCGCGAGAACACCACGCGTCGAGCAGCCGGCGTGTTTTCGATGAGTTCCCCGAGCCGAGCTCGACGAGCGTCGCTTCTCCCGCGAGCTCCCGGATCTCCCCGGCGTACCGGGAGAGGATCGCGTCCTCGGTGCGCGTCAGGTAGTACTCGGGCGTCTCGCAGATCCGTTTGTAGAACTCGATCCCCGCCTCGTCGTAGAGATACCGGCAGTCGAGCCGCCTGGGCGACTCCTCCATCCCCCGCACGACCGATTCGGCGAACTCCAGTCGCGAGTCGGGGCACGAGAGTACCCGGAGCGAGTAGCCCCGGTCCGTTCTGGGGATCCAAACCGTGCTGGGCGTTCGTGACCTGCGAAGCGCCGCATAACCCATCCACGAGACCCTCCGACGTCCAGCCCAAGCGGCTGGACGATACCAATCAGGAGAATCTGGGTCAAGTGGGCCGGGATCGTCTACTTCTCGGAATGCAGGCCAGGACGAGCGCGAACCCCGTGCCGCCCAGGCAGACGCGCGCGAAAAGATCTCCCACGATCGAGTAGGGGCTCCGCCGGCCGTCGATCGGGACGTCCGCAACGAGATGGCCGCGCACGTTCTTCCACTGGCCGTCCACGCGGAGGATCGCTTCATCGGGAATCCGCCCGGCCGGGTCGATGACGCACGAGATCCCGGTGTTCCCCGCCCGGACGAGCGAAACGCGGTTCTCGATCGCCCGGAAGACCCCGATCGCGAGGAACTGCTCGTATTCGAAGGAGTCGCCCCACCACGCGTCGTTCGTGGCGAGCACGAGGAAGTCCACGTCGTCCTCGCAGAACGAGCGGACCAGGGCAGGGAAGATCTCCTCGTAGCAGACGAGGACGCCGAACCGAGAAGTCTCGCCTCGCGCCGTGAGTTTCCCGACGTAAGGGGCCTCTCCCGGAGAGAGATCGGGCAGGAACCCGGCCGTCCCGAAGATCACCTCGTTCGTGCGCGGGAAGAAAGCGGCGTAGGGGTTGTATTCGCCGACCGGAACGAGGTGGATCTTGTCGTAGCGGCCGATCAAGCGCCCTTCCTCGTCGAAGTAGAAGCAGGAATTGCCCTTCCGATACTCCCCTCCGGGCAGCGGTTCGTACGAGTTCGAGCCCACGAGAAGTCGCACCCCCCGCGTTCGGGCGAGGTCCTGGAGTTGCGAGAAGAAGACGGGGTCCGAGTCGAGGTAGCCCGGGACCATCGTCTCGGGCCAGACGAGGAGGTCCGGGGGCGGGTCAGAGCAGCAGGCCTCGATCGAGAGCGCGAGGTGGATCTCCATGACCTCGGAGATGGAGGGCTGCGCCACCTCCTTCTTCTTCTTCAGGGCCTGGGAGATGTTCCCCTGGACGATGGCGACGCGCGGTCCTATCCTGAAGTCCTCCTGGCCGATCCGCCAGGCGCCATACTGGTTCGCGGCCACGACGAGGAAGAGGGGCACCGCGACCGTGACCCACGGATGCCACCGGCGCTTCGAGACAGTGGATGCGGACTCTTCCCCTCTCTCTGACCGGGATCTCCACTGGATCACCAGGTCGGCTGCCGCACCCCCTGCTGTCGCGACGAGGAAACTCACGCCGTAGGCGCCTGTCGCGTCCGAGATCTGGATCATCTCGATCGAGCGCCACTGGGTGTGGCCGAGATAGAGCCAGGCGAAGCCGGTGAGGACGAACGAGCGCAGGTACTCCATCCCGACCCAGGCGGCTCCGGCCACGGCCACGTACGGGAGGCGGAGCCTCTTTCGTGCGACGAAGACCGGCAGACCCGCCGTGACCTGGAAGAAGCCCAGGTGGAAGACCGTCACCGCGAGACCCAGGCCGCTCACCTCGGTGAACCACCAGAGGCCGGCCGTGTAGAAGATGACGCCGTGTACATAGGCCCAGAGGAAACCCCAGCGGGAGGACGTGCGCTCGAAGACGAGAAAGAGCGGCGCGAGCGAGATCCAGGCGAGCGCGCTCCACTCCAGCGGCGGGAAGGCCGCCGCCCCGGCGAGCGCCGAGAGGGCGACAAGCCCGGCCTGGGAGAGGAAGCGCGCGAAACGCGCGGGTCGAGCGGGCGGTTCCTTCGGGGTCATGTCGGTGAGGGATCGTACCCGGGACTCGCCGAACGGGCCAGCAGCCCGTGGGGCGAATGCTGGAACTCCCTTGCATAGGTCCGAATAACGTACTACATTCTGACCTGATGCAACGGAGGTTGAGCATGGCACTCAAGGATGCGGTCTACTCGATCACGCATTTCAAGAGCCACGCCGCGGATATGGTCCGCGAGGTGTCACGGAGCGGCCGGCCGGTCCTCATCACGCAGAAGGGCGAGGCCCGAGTGGTGGTGATGGACGCCGCCACCTATGGCCGCTGGCGCGACGCGATGGCGATGCTCCGGATCGTCGCCCAGGGCGAGGCAGATGTCGCCGCGGGACGGACGGTCCCGCAGCGCGAGGCCTTCGCACAGGCGAGGCGAAACCTCCGGAGAGCCCCGAAGGGTGGTTGACCCGCGGTACGCGGTTTCGTGGACCGAAGAGGCGCTTCGGGATCTCGACGAGAATCTCGCCTATGTCTCGGTCGACTCGCTGGAAGCGGCCGAACGGGTTCTCGCTTCCCTGGAGCGCCGGGCCTTGTCACTGGAGCGCTCGCCCGAACGGGGGAGAGTCGTCCCCGAGCTCGCCCAGCTCGGGGTGCGCGCCTCCCGAGAGACCGTCGTCGCGCCCTACCGGATCGTGTATCGGACTCACGAGCGGACCGTCATGGTCCTCGCGATCGTGGACGGGCGGCGCGACCTGGAGGACATCCTCTTTGACCGGCTGATCCGGCGCGACGACAAGGTGTAGGATAGCGCCGGGGTCTTGAGGGCGGGAGGCATGGAGATGGAGGCTCATCTCTCCGGTCGCTACGAGCTTCGCGGGTGCCTCGGGCGCGGCGCGGCGGGGGGCGTCCACGAGGCGATCGACCGGGAGCTCGAACGCACGGTGGCCGTGAAACGGATCGAGCTCGCGGGCCACACGGCCATGGTCCGCGGTCTCACTTTCGGCGGCGCGAGAGGGGAGTGGCTCGCGTCCGCCGGTTGGGACGACGCGGTGCGGATCTGGGACCCGGAGACAGGACGGCTGCTCGCGAGGATCGACGGCCACGGCGGACACGCGGGCGCCGTCGCGTTCCACCCGCGCGAGCCGATCCTCGCCACGGCCGGCAAGGACGGCCGGATCCGCATCTGGCGTCTCTTCTAGGAGCATATCCCATGCCGATCCTGGTGAACTGCGACTGCGGGAAGCGACTCTCGGCGCCCGATGCCGCGGCGGGGAAGTCCGTCCGGTGCCCGGGTTGCGGGCTCCCGATCCGTGTTCCGGGAGAGAATCCCTCGCTCGCCGCCACTGTCCTCGATTCGGGCGCGGGAGAGACGCAGTTCGAGGATCCGGCGCCCGGACGGTCCATCGAACAAGAGACCCTCGGGCGGTATCCCGTCGTGGGAACCCTCGGTCGAGGAGGCATGGGCGTGATCCTTCTCGTCCGGGATCCCGACCTCGGCCGGGATCTCGCCGCCAAGGTGGTCCTCGCCTCGGGAAGGACCGACGACGGGCGCCGCGCCCGGAAGTTCCTCGTCGAGGCGCGGGTCACGGGCCAGCTCGAGCACCCCAACATCGTGCCGGTCCACGAGCTCGGAACCTGCCCCGACGGAAGGCGCTACTTCACGATGAAGCATGTCCGCGGGCGCGACCTGGCGGCGATCCTGACCGAGCTCTCGAGACGCCCCGGGCAGAACACGACCTTTTCCCGCCGGCGCGAGCGCGCGTCCGCGAGGCTTCGCAGGCGGAGCGGGGAGGAGCTCTCCTTCGGCCGGCTCCTCCAGATCTTCCTCAAGGTCTGTGACGCGATCGCCTTCGCCCACAGCCGCGGCGTCGTCCACCGCGATCTCAAGCCGGCCAACGTCATGGTCGGCGAGTTCGGAGAGGTCCTCGTGATGGACTGGGGAGTCGCCAAGGTTCTCGGCGCGCCGGATCCTTCGGCGGGAGCGGTGGAACCGGAGCCGGACACCTCCGCCGGCCCGGAGGGCACGGCCGAAGGGGCCCTGGTCGGCACACCAGCCTACATGTCCCCCGAGCAGGCCAAGGGGGAGGTCGAGCGGATCGACGCGCGATCCGACATCTACTCGCTGGGTGCGATTCTCTACGAGATCCTCGCGCTGGCGCCGCCCTTCGCGGGCCCAAGCTGGCTCTTGGTTGTCGACAAGGTCGCGGCCGGCGACTTCGTCCCGCCGTCTCGACGGTTCCCGGCCCGGCCGGTTCCGCGCGAGCTCGAGGCCGCGGTTCTGCGCGCGATGGCCCTCGACCCCCGCGAGCGCTACCAGCGGGCGGAGGAACTCAAGGCCGACATCGAGGCCTTCTTGACGGGGCACACCCTCGCGGCGGCCCGGTACACGCCCGCCCAGCGGTTCGGGAAGTGGGTCGGCCGGCACCGCGCCGCGGCGGCCGTCGCGGCGGCGGCGGCTCTCGTTCTCGTGACGGTCTCGGCGGCCTTCGTCGCTCGCCTCGACAAGCGCCGCAGGGAAGCGGAGAGAAGCGCGGAGCGGGCCGATGCCGCGGCCAGCACGGCCGACCTCGCCCGCGAGAGCGAGGAGGCGGCCCGGGGTCTCGCCGAGTCGAAGGAGCGCGAGGCCCGGCTCCGGTACGGCGACGCCCTGGAGGAGAAGGGGCTCCTTCTCCTGGAGCGCCGTTCGTCCAACGCCGCGTCGCTTGTCCTCGCGTCGGCTCTGGAGGTCGAAGAACAGGCCGACCGGCGCACCCTCGCGGTCGGGGCGCTCGCGGGGAGCTGGCTCTCGCGAGCGCTCGCCGGTCACACGTCGCTCGTTTCCGACGTCGAGTGGTCCCCCGACGGGACCCGGCTGGCCACCGCTTCGCAGGACGGAACGGTCCGGCTCTGGGACTGTACCACGGGCGCGTGCCTCGCCACGCTCCACGCGAGTGGGGAGCATGTCTCCGACGTCTCCTGGTCGCCGAACTCGGCGGTGGTCGCGGCCGCCATCCACGGGTGCCCGATCCGACTCTGGGATGCCAGCACCGGGGAGAAGCTCGCCGATCTTGTCGGACAGTCGTATCCCGCACGCGTCGAGTGGTGCTCGGGCCAGAAGCTCCTGGCGAGCCAGGGAACGGACGCTCTGGCTCCGGACAATCGTGCCGTGAACACGGTGGTTGTCTGGGACCCCGCGGACCGAACGCAGGTTCTCGTTCTCGGCCGGGAAGGGACGCAGGCGACGAGTTTCGCCTGGCGGCCGGACGGCGCCGCGATCGCCGTGGGCTATGCCGACGGGACCGCGCGCGTACTCGACCCCCGCACGGGCGCCGAGAGCTCCCGGATGAACGCGGAGGGAAGGGCGATCCACCTCCTCGCCTGGTCGCGCGACGGGGCGAGGCTCGCGGGGGCATCGGGGAGCCTTGCCTGGGTCTGGGACCCCGCGAACGGGAGCACGCTCGCCCGCGCTTCCGGCCACTCCGATGGGGTCACGGCGCTCGCATGGTCGCCCGACGGTGCGCGCCTCGTATCCTCTTCGTTCGATCGGACCGCGAGGGTCTGGGACGCCCCGACCGGGGGCGGAATCGCCGTGCTCCACGGACACGCGGAGGCGATTCTCGACCTCGACGTCTCCTCGGACGGGCGGATCGCCACGACGTCCTCCGACGGGAGCGTCCGGGTCTGGGAGGCAAGCTCGGGCGAGTGTCTCGCGGCCCTCGACGGTCACGCGACGGAGGTCGTCCGGGCCGCGTGGTCTCCCGACGGGAAGAGCCTTGCGACGGCGTCGACCGATGGCACCGCGCGCGTCTGGTTCGCGGGCGAGAACCCCTTCTGGGTGGCCGCGGACGGCGGCACGGGTCCGGTCGCCTGGTCGCCGGACGGCGAGCGCGTCTTGGCGAGCGGCCCGGTGAACGCGGCGCGGATCTGGGACGCGCGGACCGGCGCGGTCCTCGCCACGCTCGCGGGCCACGCCGGTCCGGTCCGTTCCGTCGCCTGGTCCCGCGACAGCTCCCGCGCCGTCACGGCCTCCGAGGACAGGACGCTCCGCTTGTGGGACGCCCGGACGGGAAGCCCGATCGCCCAGATGACGGGACACCGCGCCCACATCTACTGCGTCGCCCCCTCGCCCGACGGATCGCTCCTCGCGAGCGGCGCGGCGGACTCCGTGATCGTGGTCTGGGAGGGATCGACCGGCCGTGGTCTCTACTACCTCGCGGGGCACACGAGCCATGTTCTCGCGCTCGCCTGGTCGCCCGACGGGTCGAGGCTCGCCAGCCTGGGCGCCGAAAGATCGGTCCGCATCTGGGACACCGGATCCCGGACCTGCATCGCCACCCTTCCGGAGGAGGCGACGAGCCTCTCCGGGCTCGCCTGGTCTCCCGACGGGGAGCGCCTGGCGACCGTGTGCTACGGCTGGGTCGCGCGGATCTGGAACGGGAGGACCGGAGAGCTCCTCGCGACGCTCGAGGGGCGCGAAACCCCCCAGAAGCGAAAGAGCGTCTCCGGAGGCTGGACCGTCTCCGACGCCGCCCGCACGATCGCCTGGTCGCCCGATCGCGAGAGGCTCGCCTGCGCCTACTCCGACGAGACGGTCTGGCTCTGGGACGCGGCGGCGGCCCAGCCGATCCGGATCCTCGACGCACACACGGCACGGGTCTCCGTGGTCCTCTGGTCGCCGGACGGCTCCATCCTCGCGACCGCGGCGCTGCCCGACAGCGGCTCCCTCATGACGACGGGCCCGGCGCGGGAAGCGGACACGACGGTCAGGCTGTGGGACGGCCGCACCGGGACTCCGCTCGCCGCCCTCCCGGGGAGTCGCGCGGCGCTCACCGGGGTCGCCTGGTCTCCCGACTCGGGTCGGATCGCGACCACCTCCGCGGACGGCTCCGTGCGCCTCTGGGACGTCGCCCTCGCGCTCGGTTCCGCCTCCCGGCTCCGAGAGCTCGCCGAGAACCGGACCGACCTCGTCCTTTCGGGCGCCCTCGTCGTCCCACGGCCGGCACCGGCCTCGGGCAAGTAGGAGCCCTGCTACCCCCTCGCGAAGGGCGCGATCTGACGCTCGTCCACGAGGACGCGCACCGCCGCGCCATCGGCGAGCGGCGCGTCCCCCACCGGGACGGCGATGAACCCGTTCGCGGCGTGGAGCGGAACGAGGTCGCCCGAACCGTGCCACAGAAGCGGCCGGGCGGAAAAGCCGCCGGCCGCCGGCTCGAGGCGCGCCGGGACGTACTGGATCCGGTCGCGGGTGCGGAGCGGGCCTCCGGAGAGCCGAGCCGTCACGTGCCTGGGCTCCGGGTCGCGGCGCCCGAGCATCCGGCGAAGCGCCGGCGCGACGAAGAGAAGGAACGTCATGTAGCTCGAGACCGGATTCCCCGGGAGGCCGAAGACCGCCGTCTCGCCTCGCGTGCCGAAGAGGAGCGGCTTCCCGGGCTTCAGGGCGATCTTGTGGAAGTGGATCTCGACGTTCTCCTCGGCGAGCGCTCGCGCCACGAGGTCGAACTCGCCCATCGAGACACCCCCCGAGAGAACGAGGAGGTCGGCGGCGAGCCCTTCCCGGATCGCGAGGCGGGTCTCCTCCACGGTGTCGCGGACGATTCTCGAGAAGGCGAGCGAGCCCCCTTCCAGAGCGAGCTGCGCCGCGAAGGCGTGGGCGTTGGAGTTCCTCACCTGGCCCGGCCCGGGCTGGCGCTCGACCGCGACGAGCTCGTCGCCCGTGGAGAGGAAAGCCGCCCGCGGGCGCCGGTGGACGGCGAGCCGCGGGCGCCCGGCGGCCGCGGCGACCGCGATCGCCCCGGGAGAAAGGACCGTCCCCGCCGGGAGGACGACCGTCCCGGCCCGCGCGTCGCAGCCCCTCTCGATCACGTTCTCGCCCGGTTTCGCCTGGACGAGCACCCGCACCCGGTCCGCCGCTCCCGGCTCGGTCCGCTCGACCATGACGACCGCGTCGGCCCCCTCCGGCAGCGGCGCACCGGTCATGATCCGGGCGCACTCGCCCGGACCGACCGCCCGCCGGGGGACGGCGCCCGCTGCGATCTCGTCCGCGACCGCGAGCTCGACCGGGACCGCCGCGAGGTCGGCCGAGCGGACGGCGAACCCGTCCATCGCGCTCCGCGTGAACGGGGGAAGGTCGATATCGGCAAGGACGTCTTCGGCGAGCGCGCGGCCGAGGGCGCCCGTGAGGTCGGCCTCCTCGACCGGGAGGGGCCGGACCTTCGCGAGCACCCGCGCGAGGGCCTCTTCGGGAGAGATCAATCGAGCGCCCCCGGATCCTCGAAGAAACTACGGGTGAACCGGACGTAGTGCCAGAGGTCCACCTTCGACGCGATTTCGAACGGCGAGTGCATGGCGAGCAGCGGCACTCCCACGTCGATCACCTCCATGTCGAGCGCGGTGAAGAACTGCCCGATCGTCCCTCCTCCTCCCACGCCGACCTTGTAGGTGTGGACCTGCCAGGGCGTCTTCCCCTCGTCGAGGATCCGCCGGACGTGTGCCGTGAAGGTCGGATTCGCGTTCATTCCCTTGCCGTACATCTTGAGGACGACGCCGCGCCCCAGCCGCGCGGCGTTCGTGGTCTCGTGCGCGCCCGAGAACGTCGGGTGAACTCCCGTGGTGCAGTCCGCGGAGAGGACAAGGCTCCGCCGGAGAGCCTGCCGCAGGCGGTTCTCGTCCGAGACGCCCTCCAGGGCGAGCAGGCGCCCTACGAGGCCCGTGAAGTACGCGCTCCCGGCCCCCGTGTTCCCGACCGAGCCTACCTCCTCGTTGTCCGTGAGGTAGACGACCGATGCGTGGGGCGGCGTCCCGATTTCGAGGAGCGAGCGCGCCGACGCCCACGAACAGAGCCGGTCGTCCAGGCCGTAGGCGCCGATCATGGACCCGTCGAGACCGACCGATCGGGGCTCGTTCGCCGGCACGATCGCGAGCTCGGCCGACACGAGGTCGTCCTTCTCCAGCCCGTAGCGCGACCGGAGGAGATCCCAGACCTCGTCCTCGACCGACTTTCCCTTCGAGTCCTTCGAAGCCGCGATCGGATCGAGCTCCTCGGCCCCCAGCACCTCGGTCTGCTTGCGATCCCGGTATTCCTTGTCCTCGTGCGGCGCGAGGTCGGGGATGACGAGCGCCCCGTCCTCCGCGGAGAGCCCGAACTCGATCTCGACCCGCGTCCCGTCCTTCTTCACCGCCTCTCCCAGGAGGGCGAGCGGGACGTTCGCCCACTGGTAGTTCTTGATCCCGCCGTGCGAGTTCGTCTGTAGGAGCGCGAAGCCCCAGGAGGAGTAGACCGGCCTGGACTTGAGCGAGAGGTGCGGGGAATCGACGTGCCCCGCGGCCACGCGAAGGCCCTCGCTGGCGGGTTTCTCCCCGCAGACCACGAGGACGAGCGCCTGAGAGCGGTTCGTGTCGTAGAAACGCGCTCCCGGCTTCCACTCCGAGTCCGGACCGAGCGCCCGGAATCCCGCGGCCTCCGCGGCAGCCACGAGCTCCCGGACGGCGGTCCGCTCGGTGCGGGCCTTCGCGATGAAGGCGAGGAACTCCCCGGCGGTCGACTCGACCCCCGCGCGGTCCTCCTCGGCGAGCGAGGACCAGGCCGAGTCGTCCGCGGCGGCGGGGAGGGTCGCGAGGAGCACGAGAAGGAAGATCGCGGGGGTCCGGCGCATGTCGGTCTCCGATGTTTCTACTCGGCGGGAGGCGGCGGGATTCGATAAAGGTACACCTCCCGCGTGAAGAAGTCGCCAACCGGGAGGGTGGCGGCCGGCTTCCAGCCCGGGACTGGAAAGTGGTTCGAGACGACGATCGTCCCCGGAGTGAGCTCGCGCTCGAACTTCTCCCGGAGCCGTCTCATCCCCTCGGGCCAGAGGTAGCAGACGACGATGGCAGCTCCGGAAAGCGGGACGCCGAAGAAGTCTTTGCGCAAGAGCGCCAGGTTGGGGCGAGGCTGGACGAGTCGCCGCGCCTGCGAGAAGAGCCACGGGACGGGGGAGAGCTCGTAGCCGACGACGCGGCACGCCGGGTGCCGCCTGGCCAGGCGGAAGGCGAGCGTGCCCCAGCCGCTCCCCAGGTCGACGATCGTTCCCGCGGCGCCCTCGGGGACGAGCTCGAAGACGCGCGCCCGCGCTCGGCGAGTCGAGGGGACGGGCGAGATGCCCGTCGAGTACGTGTAGACGACGAGAGAAACCACGGCGGAGAGATAGAGGCCGAGAAAGACGGCTTCGAGGATCATCCCGCGCGGCTCTCCGCAAGAAGAGCGAGCTCGATCTCCTCGTGGACCCAAGGGTCCTCTTCGAGGGCGAGCCGGATCTCCAGGGCTTCTCCGGCCTGGGCGCCCCCGAGCCGTCCGAGCGCCCAGGCGGCGTGGCCCCGCACGAGCGCGGAGGTGTCGCCGAGGGCGCGCGAAAGTGGCGCCACGAGGCGGCGGTCGCCCGAGTTCCCGGCCGCAATCGCGACGTTTCGGAGGAATCCGTCCCTTTTCGCTCGAAGCACGGGGCTCCCCCGGAAGCGCCTCCGAAACGCGTCGTCGTCGAGTCCGAGGAGATCCGAGAGAAGGGGCGCGATGTTCTCCGGTCTCGGCCGGAACTGGGCGATCGCCGCCGGCCGGGCGAACCGGTTCCACGGACAGACGTCCTGGCAGTCATCGCAGCCGAAGACGCGATTCCCGAAGAGGGGGCGGAGCTCCCGTGCGACGGGTCCGCGGTGCTCGATCGTGAGATAGCTCAGGCACCGGTTCGAGTCGAGGACGTAGGGCGCGGCGAAAGCGCCGGTCGGGCAAGCATCGAGGCACCGCCGGCAGGAGCCGCAGCGGTCGAGCGCGGGCGCGTCCCGCGGAAGCTCGGCTCCGACGAGGATCTCTCCGAGGAAGAACCAGCTCCCCTTGCCCTCGACCAGGAGACAGGCGTTCTTCCCGATCCACCCGACGCCCGCCGCCTGGGCGAGCGGCTTCTCGAGGATGGCCGAGGTGTCGACCGCGATCCGTGCCGGGACATCCGGAAACCTCTCGCGGACCCTCCGGGCGAGCTCTTCGAGCCTCCCTTTCAGGACCTCGTGGTAGTCGTCCCCCCTGGCGTAACGCGAGATCCGGCCCGTCGCCGAATCCGTCGCGGTCGGTTCGGGGGAGTGGTAGTTCACGGCGAGCGAGACGACCGAGACCGCTCCCGCGAAATGGACTCGCGGGTCGATCCGCCGTCCGGGGTCCCGCGCCATCCAGGCCATCCCCGCGTGGTATCCGGCCGCGAGCCACTCGCACAGGAACTCCGCCCGAACGGGGGGTGTCGCGGGGGCGAAGCCAACCTCGTCGAAGCCGAGCTCCCGCGCGGTCTCGCGGATGAAAGCCGAGAGGAGCGTCGAAGTCGCCACGCTTTCCATCGGACGGAAGCTAGCACGGATCGGGCGTCGTGGGAGCTACACCTCTCCTTCTCTTCCCGCCCGTCTGCGCATGCGGATCCAGTCCCAGAGCGCGACTATCCCCGCGGAGGCGAGGACGAGGTGGATGCCGTCGATACTCGTCCGGTGCCGGTAGGTGTTGCTCGCGTAGAAGACGAACGGGAGCGAGTAGAACAGGATCACGAGGAGGAGCGCCCGGACTTCGAGCGGCCTCGCTCTCCACCACGCCACGCACCCCGCCGCGGTGAGAGCGAAAACGAGATACATGAGGATGCGGCGCACGAGGGTCAGCGTCTTGTACGGCCAGAAGTAATCGATCGGGATCACGTCCCAGAACACCGCCATCCGGAGCCCCGCCCACCGTAGGAATGTCCCCGGATGCTCGCGGATGTAGCTCCAGCCGTCCGCGCGAAACCTCCGCGCCTGTTCGATCTCGTCCAGCTTGGCGTAGCGGTCCATGACCGGCGCGTAATCCTCGGCGCGGAAGAGCCCGTCGTGGATCTCCCCGCAATTCGAGACCCCGAACTCGATCGACCCCTGCGTGGTGAGCGGGACGAAATCCCCGAGCACGAGGAAGTTCCTGAGGATCCAGGGGGCGAGCGTCGCGAGGACAGCGGCGCCGAAAACCGTCGAGTGGGCAAGACGCTTTCCCCAGGGCACGCGCTGAACCAGACTCGCGACGCCGCAGGCGAGCGCGAGCCCGGCGCCCTGCCCTCGGACCAAGAGCGCGAGGCCTGTCGCGACCCCCGCCCCTCCCCACGCGAGGGCCCCACCCCGGCGGAGCGCGACGAGGAAGAGGAGCAGGGAGGCGAGAAAGACCGGGATGAAGAGGTTCTCCGTCAACAGGAAGGGGACAAACTGGATGAACGGGTAGAAGAGCGCGCCGACGACCCCGGCGAGAGCTCCGGAGCGCCGATCGAAGGACTTCCGCCCGATGTGATAGAGGAGGACCGGCACGATCGAGCCCAGGAGGATCTGGGCAACCTGGACCGGCTCGTAGCCGTGGCCGAAGAGGCGGAAAGAGAGAGAGAGGAACCCCGGGTAGCCTGGCATGAGGAAGGCGTGATGTTTGCCGAACCGGAGCCCCTCTCCTCGCGAAAGCCCGAGCCCGGCGTCGTCGTATGTTGCGGCGTCGTCCTGCGGCACTTCGCCAAGGTGCCCCAGCACGAACGCCGCGCGAACCGCCGCCGCGAGAAGGAAAACGCTCGTCGCGGGATGCGCCCCGATCCAGCCTCGCAACCGGAGGGTCACCGGATCTCGCGAGTCCTGACGGCGCCGCCCGCTCTCGCGACCGCAGGCCGGCGCGCGGGCGAGCCCCCTCCCGCGGCTTCCGGGACGGGCGACGCGAAAGAGCTCCCGAGAATCGTCGGATACGCCTCGCACGGGGTCCAGCACTGCGGGCATTCGAGGCGCCATACCTCGCCTTGCGTGCGGCGCGCGAGCTCCGACTCCCAGATCGGGGCGAGGTCGAAGCCCGTCTCCCGGAGGCTTCCGATCTTCTTCCCCCAGACCGTGCAGGGAAACACGTTCCCCCACGAGTCCACGAAGCAGGACGAGTTCAGGGCCTGGCAGCGCATCGGCGTCCTGCCCGTGCGGAGGTACTTCTCCGCGAGCCTGAGGTACTCGTGCTCCAGGAAGGAAACCGGCCCGAGCACCGGGCCGCGCTTCTTCCGATAGGCCCGGACCTCGGCGAGGAGCGCGTTCTTCGGAGCGCGACCGAGGGCCAGGTCGGCGTTGTGGAGGTAGTGCCCCGTCGTCACGATGTTCATGTGGAAGTCCTGGTGGGTGAGCCAGGGGCATTCCTTCCTCGCCGCCTCGAACGCCTTGTCGTAGTGGCCGAGGTTATGGTGCGAGACGGTCATCCCCAGGACCACGTGCACGCCCCGAATCTCGTGGAGCCGCCGGAAGGTCTCGATCTGGCGCCGCCACCCACCGTCCATGCCGCGGACGGAGTCGTTCGTCTCCTCGTCCCCGTCCATGCTCACCGTGACGATAAACTTGGGCGGCGCGTTCTTCGCGATCTCCCGCGTCCCCTCCACGATCCGGTCGGTGTGGTAGCCGTTCGTCGGAAAATGGAGCAGGAGGAGCCCCTTGCACTGCCGCGTCACGATCTTGGCGATCTCGGCGAAATCCTTCCGGAGCCACGGCTCGCCCCCCGTGAGGTCGATCCAGGAAAAGCGATCGTTCTTCCGGAAAAACATCTCGACTTCTTCGAGGGTGAGCTCGTCCTTGGGCCTCATCTGCCAGATGTTGCACGTCTTGCACCTGTAGTTGCACCAGTACGTCAGGCAGAGGATCAGCCGGTAGGGATAGCCGGGGCGCGTCACGTTCGCCCGTGCGATGTCGCGGGCAAGCTGCACGTAGGGACGGATGCGCGTCACGATCGCGGTCTCGAAAGTGCGGGGATGGTATCACGCGAGAGGAGCCGGGGAGAGCGGTTTCCCACGCGCCCTGGCTGGAAACCCGCCCGTCCGCGGGTTATACACGGCCCGTGCCCCCGACCCCGCTTGCACTGATTCGCCTCGATCCAGCGCTTGTCCGCGAGCGGATGGGGGAGATCCTGGCCCTGGATCGCGCGGCCTTCCCGGGCGAGCCCACCTGGGGACCCGAGAACTTCCTCGCCGAGCTCCCGGGGAAGTGGGCGCTCTCGTTTCTCGCCCAGGAGCCAAGCGAGCTCGTCGGCTTCTCCATCTCTTCGACTCCTCCAGAGCGGACCGCGCACCTCCACCGGATCGCTGTGGCGACCGACCGGCGCGGATCCGGGATCGGGCGCCGTCTGATCGAGGAAACCCTGGCCGCGCTGGCGCCCTTGCCGATCGACCGCTACACGCTCGAAGTCCCCGACGCGCAGCGGGCGAGCGGATTCTACGACGCGCTCGGGTTCCGGCGGATCGTCCGGGCCGACGAGATCGAAGACTATCTCGCGCGGCGCGGGAAGACGGCCAAGAGAGACGCCTACCTTGGCCCACGGGCGGACCGACGAATCTATGTCCGCGAACTCGCCCGGTAGTTCGCTGACATTGCTTCCCGGAGGGCGAGGACGACGCTGTCCACGTCGGAATCGGCCATGGCCGGGAAGAGAGGCAGGCTGATCGACTCGTCGTAGATGCGCTCGGCCACGGGGAAGTCGCCGCGACCCGTGCCGAAACGCCGGCGATAGTATGGGTGGAGGTGCACCGGCAGGTAGTGGACCTGGGCCCCGATCCCCCGCTCGCGGAGGGCGCAGAAGATCGACCGACGGCTTTCCCGCGGAACCCGGACGACGTAGAGATGCCATGCGGAACGGCCCCACTCGGAGTCCGCCGGGACTCGCACGCCGCCGAGTCCGCCGAGGCGTTCTCCGTACAGGTCCGCGAGGCGCCGGCGGCGGGCCAGGAACTCGCCGAGGCGCTTCATCTGGACGATGCCCACCGCGCACTGGATGTCGGTGATCCGGAAGTTGTGGCCGAGGTGCTGCATCTCGTAGTACCAGGGGCCGTGGTCCTCCCCTTCCTCGACGAAGCGTTCTCGCTCAACGCCGTGACTGCGCAGGACCGCGAGGTGGCGAGCCCGCTCCGGGTCGGAGACCGCGATGAGGCCGCCCTCTCCCGTGGTCACGTGCTTCACTGGATGGAAGCTGAACGCGGTGAAGTCCGCCTGCGTGCCGATGCGACGCCCCCGGTGCTCGGCGCCCAGAGCGTGGCAGGCGTCGTCCACCAGGACGAGTTGGCGGTCCCGCGCGATCTCCCGGAGCGAGTCCCAGTCGCACGGGTGCCCCGCGAAGTCCACGCCGAGGATCCCGCGGGTTCGCGGGCCGATCCTCGCCAGGGCGGCCTGCGGATCGAGGCACCCGTCGGAGTCCCGGACGTCGGCGAAGGCGGGCGTCGCGCCGGCGTAGAGGACGGCGTTGGCCGTCGCCACGAACGTGAGCGGGCTCACCACGACCTCGTCGCCCGGCGCGAACCCCGCCGCCAGGCAGGAGAGATGGAGCGCGGCGGTCCCGCTCCCGACCGCGACCGCGTGCGGGGTGCCCACGAAGGAGGCGACCGCCGTCTCGAACTCGCCGACCTTCGGTCCCTGCGTGATCCAGTCGGAGCGGAGGACCTCCATCGCGGCGGCGATCTCCTCGTCGCCGATCCACTGTCTCGAGTAGGGGAGAGGGCGTTCCGGCATGGCTGTTCATCCCTTCTTTCGCGTACTGTAGTGGGCCGGTCCCGTCCCTGGCAAGGCATGCGTCGAGGCGGGGGGGACGATCCACTTCCTTCCCTCGGAGCCGTGTTCCGCTTGCCCTACGAAGTGCTGTTTCGTTGCGACGGCTCGCCCTCGGTCGGGCTCGGTCACGTCCTGCGCTGCCGTTCTCTAGCCGAAGCGATGGCGCGGCGCGGGGCCAGGGTTCGTTTCGTCATCGGCGCCGGTTCGGAACTTGCCCTCGCGCTGCTGTCCCCCTTCTTCCCGGTCCATCGCCTTGCGGGAAGCGAGGACCTGACCCGGTCCGGTCTCGGGGACGGCGACCTCGCGGCAACGCTGGAGATTGCCCGGAAAAACGGTGCCGGGATGGTCGTGGTCGATCACTACGGAGCGACGGCTGCCTACCTGGAGAGTCTGGCCCAGGCGGGGGTCGAGCTCGGAGTCATCGACGACCTGGCCGACCGGGATCTCTCGGCCGCCGGCTGGGTCCTCAACCAGAACCTCGGGGCTGACGACCTTCCCTACAGGGTGCGGCAGGATTGCCGGCGCCTTTTCGGCCCATCGTACGCGCTCTTGCGCCCCGGCTTCGCCTCCGCCCGGGGAGCCCTCGCGCGAGAGTTTCGCGAGACCGACTCCCGGGTGCTCGTGGCCCTGGGAGGCGGGGACGCGACCCGTTCGCTCGCCGCCGTGCTCGATGGTCTCGAGCGTGTGGAACGCCGGCTAGCGATCACCTGCCTCGCGACCGCGGCGGTCCGGCGCGAAGAGGTCGACCGGCGCGCCGCGGCTTCGCGCCACCGTGTCGAACTTGCGATCGACGTCGAAGACGTGACGGAGCTCATGGCGCGGACGGACCTCTCGGTAAACGGTGGAGGTTCCGTCTGCTGGGAGCTCGCCTGCCTGGGTGTGCCGATGATCGTGCTTGTGCGTGCGGCCAACCAAGTTAACATAGCCGGCGCCCTGGAACGGGCGGGATGCGCCCGGAACCTGGGACCGTGGAACGACGCGGAATCGCCCTCCCTCCTCGCCGGGTGGGTGGACGAGCTCCTCTCGGATTCACGGGCACGCGCCGAGATGTCCCGGCGGGCCGCGACGCTCGTGGACGGTCGCGGGGCCGACCGGGCGGCCGAGGAGATCCTCATGCGTCGGACCCAACGATGAACTCAACGAAGCCAGATCTCGACGGGAAACACGTCCTCGTGACGGGCGGCACGGGGTCTTTTGGCCGGCGTTTCGTCCGGACCGTCCTCTTGCGATTCGATCCGGCCCGGCTCATCGTGTTCAGCAGGGACGAGCAGAAGCACTACCAGATGATGCAGGAGTTGGGCGATCCCCGCATCCGGCACTTCGTCGGAGACGTCCGCGACCTCGAGCGACTGAACCGGGCGTTCCGCGGCGTCGACGTCGTGGTCCACGCCGCCGCGACGAAGCACATCCCGATCGCAGAGTACAACCCGTTCGAGGCGATCAAGACGAACATCCTCGGGACCGCGAACGTCATCGAGGCGGCGATCAACCAGGGCGTCAAGCGGATCGTGTCCCTGTCGAGCGATAAGGCCTGCAACCCCATCAACCTTTACGGCGCGACGAAGCTCTGCGGGGACAAGCTCATCGTTGCCGGGAACCACTACTGCCACCCGGACCACGCGAGCTTCGCGGTCGTCCGCTACGGGAACGTGATCGGGAGCAAGGGAAGCGTGGTCCCCGCGTTCAAGGAGCAAGCGAAGAAGGGCGTGATCCAGATCACCGACGCGAGGATGACCCGGTTCTGGATGGAGGTCGATCGCGGCGTGGACCTCGTCCTCACGGCCATCGCGCTCACGTCGGGCTGCGAGATCTTCATTCCCAAGATCCCGAGCATGAAGCTCCTAGACCTCGCTCGGGCCATCGCCCCCGACGCGCGGCAGGAGATCGTGGGCATCCGCCCGGGGGAGAAACTCCACGAGATGATGATCCCTGCGGACGAGGCGCGCCACTCGCGCGACTTCGGGGAGTTCTTCGTCATTTTCCCCGCCACCCCGCGGAGCAGACGCCCCCCGCCGGAGTGGGTGAACCTCGGGAAGCCGGTCGCCGATCGGTTCGTCTACTCAAGCGAGACGAACGACGAATGGCTCACCGTCGAGGAGCTCCGCCGGCGGGTGGAGATCCTGTAGGCACCGAGCGCGCCGGAAACGAGCCGGTGCGGATGCGATTCCGCGAAAGCACCCGCCCGTAGATCCCGGCGAGTTCCCGGCGGAAGAGGTCGTCGCCGAAGAGCCGGCGGCAGGTTTCTTTGCCGCCGTCCGCCAGTCTCCGGGCGAGGGCCTCGTCCGAGAGGACGAGGTCGATCTGACGGGCGAGGTCCTCGGCCGAGCCCGGCTCGTAGAGAAGCGCGTTCGTCCCGTGGACCACGATGTCCTCGAGCGGTTCGACGCGGGCGAGAACGGCCGGCGTCCCCACCTGCCATGCCTCCAGGAGGACGCGGCCGAAGGGCTCGACGTCCCGGCATTCTACGAACACGTCCACCGCGGCGAGGAACTCCATTCCCCTGGGGTCGTAACCCGGCATCAGGACCTCTCCGGAGAGGCCCGCGCGCTCTACGAGCTCGCGGAAATCGCCCCGCCTCTCCCCGTCACCCACGATGACCAGCCGCAGAGCGATGTGGGAAGCGCGCACCTTCTCAAAGGCGCGGATGGCCCAGTCGAAGTGGCGCCGCTCCGTCATCCTCCCGATGCACCCGACGACGCGGCTCCCGGCAGGGACCCCCCATTCCCGAGTCAGGTCGAGCGCCCGGACCGAGAGGTCGGGCAGCGAGTTGTGCAGGATGACCGTTCGGTCCGCCGCGACGCCCTGCCGGACCCAGTGGTCGCGCACGCCCGCGGTGATGGCGAGATACGCGGAGGCCCAGCGATTGGCGGCGCGTGCCTTGGCGGGCGCGAGACCCTCGAAGTAGGAGCGGAGGTGGCTGACGAACGGCACGCGGCAGGCGCGCGCCGCCAGCGCCGCGAAGAAGTCGCGATGGATCTGGGTATTGAGGTGGATCAGGTCCACGCGGTGACGGCGCGCGATACTCTGGACGCGGCGGATCAGCGGGCGATGGACGATCCAGTCGAAGGCCGGGGACAGCGGGAAGAAGGCGACCCGGTCCAGGACGGATGCGATCCGGAACAGAGTGCGCCCGCCGAGGCGATCCCTCCGCTCGCGGTCGTAGAGGTGGCCGGCCAGCCGGTAGCAGGGCACGCCGAGCTCACGGAGCCTGGCGACGCACCACGAATCGTTCAGGACGATCGCGACGGCGTCCACCGGGTCGGGGTGGACGGCCGCGATCTCCTGGTACAGGCTCTCGAAAGAGCCTCCGGTCCCCGACTCGCCCGACTCCACGTACAGGACGCGTATGGCCGTCAAAGACGCTTGATTTCCTTGACCAGTTCGAAGGCCTCCGCGTAGGTCACGCCGATCTGGCGGCCCCGAAACATCGCCCGGCCGCGGATCCCGCTCTCCCACTCCTCGCGGCCGCACTTGGCCACTTCGGACGCGTGTTTAAGGGAGGCCTCGATCTTGGTCTCCATCGTATCGGAGATGTCGAAGTAGACCTGCGGGCGGAACGCGTAGGGGACGATCCCTCCCGGAATGGTCTCCTCGTACATGTAGAGCGTGCAGCGGTTTTTCCGCGTGGCTGCCAGCGTGGCCTGCGCGACGTTCACGTGGTCCTGGTGCGAGTCGTGGATCCACTGAGTGAAGACGACGTCGGCGGGGAACTCGTCGAGGCAAGAATCGAAGCAGCCGACGAGCTTTCGGGTGAAGACGAGCTCGTCCGGGGGGAAGTCGAGGACGACGAGTTCGAACCCGAGGGCGGCGGCGCCCGCCCGCGCCTCCGCGGTGCGCGTCTCCCGGAGATAGGGGACGGTGACGACGACACCCCGGACCTCGTGGCGCGCCTGGACGTACTTGCGCAGGGTTCCGCCGACGGATATCTCCAGATCATCTGGATGCGCGGCGATGGCGAGGATCTTCACGGGCAAGAGCCTTCCAGGAGACGGAGTGCGCGTTTGGGTAGTGTAGCGTCCGGCGAAGACCTGTCCATCGCTCTAGCGGCCCGAGCGAAGCACCCGGAGCGAGTCCGGGCCCTCGTTGAACAACAGGTCGATGGCGGCCAGGTTCTTGACGAATCCTTCGAAGCGCTGTCTGTAGGTCGGGTGATGGTAGTCCTGGAACTCGAGAGCGACGCCCGCCCGGACGAACTTCTCCGCTTCGAGGTACTTCCGGCCCGATGCGCCCGAGAGGTAGCGCTCGGCGCCGACCCTCTTGGCGATGTCCACCAGGAGGTCGCTGGCACGGAGCTCGGGACCCAGGTCCATCTCGCTCGCGCGGAGGATGCGGGACCGGATGCCGAACGCGTCCAGGAGCCAGGCCAGGATCGCCTCGCTCATCCGGGAGAGACCCGGCCACTCGCGGGCGTAGAGCTCGCAGAGCGGCGGGGCGTACTCCTCGAAGTGGCGCGAGCCGCCGTAGTGGGTCTGGATCGACTTCCAGTGCTTCTCGCGCCAGCGTCCATCCGCGGGGAGCGGAACGTCGCAGATGCGCTTGAGGTAGCAGTCGCTGACGGGGATCGGGATCGTGAGCCAGGCGGACCCTTGCCGGGTGCGGATCTGGTTCCGGTTCATGAACTGGTCGCGCACGTACTGCGCGGTGTCGAGGAGTACGAAGACGTCTGCACGGTCGATCTTGTCGAGGATCCCGAGATACGGGAGGTAGTTCGGCTGGTGGATGGTGACGCGGGTCATGATCCAGACGGAAGGGGCGTTTCCGGGTCTCCCCGGGACGCCACGAAGAGGAGGCGCCGGACGGGCGAAACGGCGGCCGGGAAGGCCCCCAGGCAGCGCACTCGGGCTAACCCGAGACCGGTCAGGAACCCCTCGATCCAGGAGCGGGGGTCGGGGAGCATGAACGAGACGTTGGGCGCCCAGGCCGCGTCCTCGTCGGGCTGGCCGGTCTCGAAGACGGAATGCCTCTTCGTGCGCGCGGCGAGCGGGCCGACGATCCGGCGGGCCCCCGGCTCGCCGTGGTGCTTCACCCAGTGATGGAACACCGAGAGACAGAGGACGACGTCGAAGCTCGGCAGGGCCTCGGCCGAGACGGGCGTGACCTCGAGCGGCGCGAAGGCGACTTCCTTGTAGCGGCCCATCTCCTTGACCGCTACCCCTTCTCCAGCACGAACACGTGGTGGAGCGGCTTCTCGGGGATGCGGTAGGCCTTGCGGACGACCAGGCCGGCGGCCTGGATGTCGCCGACGATCCGACGGACCGGGAAACCCTTCTTCCCGATCTCCCAGTGGTGCTTTCCGTCGAACACGTGCGCCCGGGAGAAGGCTTCGATCGAGAGCCCGCGCTGGACGCTGAGGCGTGGGTAGAAGGTGAGACGGAGTCCCAGCCAGAGGCTCCTGTTCGGGAGCGAAAGGACGACGTGCCGGCGCGAGACCCGGCGGTACTCCCGAAGGATCCCGGAGAAGAGCTCGTAGGGGAGGTGTTCGAGCACCTGGAAGCAGGCGATCGCGTCGAAGCTCCCGTCCAGGAAGGGTAGCTTCACGACCGAGGCGCTGACGGAGGGCCGGAAGTCGGGCTCGTTGTCGAGGGTGAACTGCCGGATGCCCGTCCCCTCGAGGTAACGGCAGAGGAAGTTGTTCCCGATCCCGCAATGGAGGAGTGTCCGGGGTCGGAGCGCGAGGATCTCGTCCTTCTGATGCCAGTACGACGCGAAACGTTCCTTGCCGTCGTATGCTCCGTAGCGCCCGAAGCGACTGGCGAGGACACGATCCTCGAGATGGGTCATGGGGGCAGAGGCTACGGGACGGCAGGGAGTCTGTCAACTTCCGCTCGGCTCGCGCCCGGGCCCGGCTCCCGGTAGTCTACGCCGCCCATGAGAGAGCGGGAAAAGGAGCGGGTCCTCGTCCTCGCCCCCTACACAGACGAGGGTGAGTTCGGTTGCGGGGGCTCGATCGCGCGGTTCCTCGACGAGGGACACGAGGTCTACTGCGCCGCCTTCAGCGCGTGAGAGGAGTCCGTCCCCGAGGGGTGGCCGAAGGAAATCCTTGTGGCGGAGGTGCGGGCCGCGACCGCGGCGCTCGGGATCCCGCCGGCGAATCTCGTCCTCTTCCGTTGTCGGGTCCGTCACTTCGCGGCTCGGCGCCAGGAGATCCTTGAGGACCTCGTCCGCCTGAACCGCGAACTCGAGCCGACATTGGTGTTCATGCCGTCGGTGAACGACCTCCACCAGGACCACCACGTGGTGGCGGCCGAGGGGTTGCGGGCCTATAAGCGACGCACGATCCTCGCCTACGAGATGCCCTGGAACAACATCCAGTTCGCGACGCAGGCGTTCATCCGCCTCCGCGAGGAGCACGTCGCCCGGAAGGTCCGCGCCCTCGCCGAGTATCGGAGCCAGACCGGGCGCCCGTACGCGACCGAGGCTTTTCTGCGCAGCCTGTGCCTCACACGGGGAGTCTCGATCGGCGCCAAATTCGCCGAGGCCTTCGAGGTCGTCCGCTGGGTCCTGTGGCCTCGAGCCTCGATCTTCCGGTACCATGCCGCCGTGCTCCCCAACGTGCTGCTCGCCGGCCAGCCTCGCTGCGGGACGACCCACTTCGCGGCCTGCCTCGCCGCCCACCCCGAGGTCTTCGTCACGCCGGGGAAGGAAATCCGGTTCTTCGACCGCGACGAGAACTTCGCCCGGGGGCTCGGCTGGTACGAGGGTTTCTTCGAGGGCGCCGAGGGCCGACGGGTCGTTCTCGAGGCGACGCCGTCGTACCTCGTGAGCCGCCCCGCCCTCGGGCGGATCCGCGACACCCTTCCCGGCGTCCGCGTGCTGGCCATCTTCCGGGACCCCGTCGTTCGCGCCTACTCCCACTACTGGAAGAACGTCGAGAAGGGGCGGGAGCCGCTCGGCTTCGGCGATGCCATCCAGGCCGAACCGGAGCGCGTCGCCCGCGGGGAGCTCGCGCGCTTCCAGTTCGGCTACGTGACGCACGGCCTCTACGCCTCGCTGCTTTCGACTCTCTTCGAATACGTTCCCCGGGAACGGGCTCACGCGATTTTTCTCGAGGATCTCGTCGCAGATCCGGAGCGCGTCCTGCCGGGGGTCTTCCGGTTTCTCGGCGTGGGCGACTCGGCCGCGATCCGGCCGGGGAGGGAGAGCCGGAACCGCGGTGTGGCCTTTCGGTCCCGGATCCTCGAGCGCCTCCTGTCCGGCCACGGGCTCCTCCTCGACCTCGCGCGACGCCTTCCCGGCGCGCGGGCGATCGCCCGGATCGCCCGCGGCCTGAACCGGACGGTCGAGCCGCCCCCGATCCCTGCTGCGCTCGAACTCGATCTGCGAGAGCGATTCCGCGCCGACCAGGAGCGCCTCGCCGAGCTCCTCGGCCGGCCGGTCCCGGCACCAGGAGCGTGTCCGGGCTAACCTACCCTCGCGGGCCGAGGGACGGGAGTCTCCACGCGCCGGCAGCGGAACTCGCTCCGCCACCAGGCGGAGAGGTCGCCGGGGGAAAGGAGCGCGGCGCCACGACTTGCCGCGTGCTCGAGGAAGCGGCGGTAGAGGAACACGGTCTCCTGGTATCCCGAGAGGAAATGGAAGGCCGAGGCGATCGGGTCGATCCCGAGGACTCGCACGGAGGGCGCCGGAGCCGGGGGGAGCGAGGAGGCCAAGAGAAAAGGGATCCCCTCCTCCTCGATCGCTCGGGCCGCGTCAAACGGCCGGCGGGAGGCGAAGAACGGCACTACCTCCGCCGACTGCTGGATGGCTATCCCCCGGAACCCCGGACGAGCGGCGAGGAAGCCGGCTGCGTCCGGGCCGTAGTAGATGCCGGGGCCGCCTTCGGATTCCCGGGCCCGGTCGGTCTCCGCAAGCCCGCAGATCCGGTACGCCCTCGCCCGGCGCGCGAAGAACTCGTCGAAAACGTACTCGGCTCTCGCGGCGAACGGGGTCGCCTGGAGGAAGACGTCGATCGGGCGCTCGTCGCTTTCCAGCTCGCTCCTCGGGGTCGGGTCGAATCTACCACGGCCCGCGCGAACCGGCCAGCGGACGGGGCCGCACGCTTTACACGGATCCCCACGCGTGCCAATATCCGCCTCCGCATGTGCGGCATCGCGGGAATCATCAACGACGCCGATCCGGGGCTCCTGGAACGGATGGCGCGGAGCCTCGCCCATCGCGGGCCGGACCATCAGGGGATCTACCTTGACCCCGACCGGCGGATGGGGATGGCGAGCCGCCGGCTCGCGATCATCGACCTCGCGGGAGGGAACCAGCCGATCGGGGATCCCACCGGCCGCTGGTGGATCGTGTTCAACGGCGAGTGCTTCAACTACAGGGAGCTGCGGGCCGGCCTCGAAGCGCGGGGATATCTCTTCTCGACGAGAAGCGACACGGAAGTCGTGCTGGCCGCGTTCGTCCTCGACGGGCCGGCCGCCCTCCAGCACCTCCGGGGGATGTTCGCCTTCGCGATCTGGGACTCGCGCGACAAGCGGCTGTTCCTCGCCCGGGACAAGACGGGAATCAAGCCGCTCGTCTACGGCGAGTTCGACGGGCGCCTCTACTTCGCGTCCGAGGCGAAGGCGATCCTCGTCGATCCACGAGTGCCACGGGAGATCGACCTCGAAGCGATCGACTTCTTCCTTACCTTCATGCAGTTCCCGCCCGACCGGACCCCCTTCCGCGGGATCCGGACCCTCTTGCCGGGCCACTTCCTGCGGGCCGACTCCTCCGGGTGCCGTATCGAACGCTACTGGCGGACCGGCTGGCCGGCTTCCAGGTCCCGAATGTCGCTCGCGGAGGCGAAGGCGACCGCGCTCGAATCGCTCCGCGAATCCGTGCGCGCGAACCTCGTCGCCGACACCGAGGTCGGGGTCCTGCTCTCGGGAGGCGTCGACTCCTCCCTCCTCACCGCCCTCATGGTTGGCGAGGCGCCCGGTCGCGTTCAGACGTTCTCCATGAATGTCGAGGGAGACCACGGGCTGGACGAGCGGGGCTATCAGGAGGAGGTAGCGCGCCGGTTCGGGACCGAGCACCATTCGGTGGTGGCGCGGCCGTCAGCGTTCGACGACCTCCTCACCGTCCTCTGGCACTTCGATCAGCCTTGCGCGCACAACCTCCAGTACTACATGGTCTCCGAGCTTGCGGCGAGCCGCGTGAAGGTAGTCCTGGCCGGAGCGGGGGGGGACGAGGTATTCGCGGGGTACGAGCGCTACCGCTGCCTGGGAGGCCCGGCCGGCCTCTGGCGCGACAACCCCGGCCGGGGAGCCTGGGCGTCGGACTGGTTTCGCGACCACGGGACGACCGGCCCCTGGAGGCTCGCGAACCCCTGGCTCCGCTACCTCCGGCGGCGGGTGGTCTTCGACGACGGGACCCGGTCCTGGCTCTACAGCCCCGAGGTTCGCTCGTCGCTCGACCCGGGCTACCCGACGCGGGTCTTCCAGGACCTCTACTTCGCCGGCCCCCGCGCCGACTGCCTCTCCCGGATGCTCGACCTCGACCAGAACCTCTACCTCACCACCAACCACCTCACGAACCTCGATCGGATGGCGATGGCCCATTCCCTCGAGGCACGCGTCCCTTACTGCGACGCGGACTTCGTGGACGCCTGCGCGCGCATCCCCTCCGAGTACAAGATCAGGAGCGGGACCAAGAAGTACCTCTTGAAGCTCGTCGCCGAGGACTTCCTGCCGCGCGGGTTCGTCCATCGTCCCAAGCAGGGGTTCACCCTGCCGATGGACGCCTGGTTCTCCGGTCCCTTGCTCGGCCACCTGAAGCGCTTGCTCTCCACCGAGCGCGTGAAGAAACGAGGCATCTTCCGGCCCGAGGCAGTGGAGGAACTCGTCCGCCGCTTCGAGAAGACGGGCCGAGGGGTGAGCCGGGAGCTCTGGATGCTGCTCGTCCTGGAGCTCTGGGCGACGATCTACCTCGACGGCCGCGCGGTCGAAAGGCCCACGGGGACGCCCGCGGACATCGCGTGACCGCCTGGATCAGCGGACCAGGCGCCGGATGCGCTCCAGAACCTGCGCGGCCTCGACTCGTCCCCGGTCCTCGTCGCGGATCCGGAATCGGTTCGACGCGCCGATCCCGTGGATCGGGCGCCCGAAACCGTCCTTGAGGAAGGTCGCCTCGGGCCCCCGGCGGTCGAACGCGAGGAACCCTTGCTCGCCGGCCGCGAGTCCCGTCCAGAGCGTCGGTTCGTCGTCCAGGAAGAAGATCCCCTCGTCGCCGGGATCGAACCGGGGCTGGTGGCTCACCGAGAGGGCCACGTTCTCCTCGGGAATCTCGCCTCCAACAACGCGGACCTCGATCGTGCTGTCGGTCTCGCCTTTCAGGGTCTGGTCGACGTCGATCTGGTAGAACGTGAAGACCGCGGTCCTGTCGTCGTTCCACCGGCATTCGGAGCCGGCGACACGACCCACGACGATCCGCTCTGCCCAGGCGACGAGCTCCTCGAGTCCCACCACGATCGAGTTGTGGAGGACCTCGCGGTCGCCCGCGGCCTCTGGGTCTCGCGCCACCTCCTCGACCGGGCGCGGGGGCTCCTCGACCGGCGGGAGGGGCGTGCCAGGGCCCTCCGCCCCCGCCTCCCGCGCGGCCGCGTCGCGCTCGCGCCAGCCGGGAGGTCCGTCGTCGGGGGCCGCCGCCCCGCCTCCCGTGCCTGGACCCTCCCCTGGCCCGCCGCCCCGTCCGTCCGGGGCGGCCCGGCCGCGCGCGGAGTCCCGCGCCTCTCCGTCGCTCTCGCCGAAGGGCCTGAAGTAGCCTCGGTCCCAGAGGAGGAGGAGGAGCGCGATGGTAGATACCACGACGATGGTGACAACGACAATTCTGTTTTTCATGAAGAGTCTCATCGGTATCTGTCAGGGGAGCTACTCGGGAGGGGCCTCCTCTGCCTGGCGTCTTCGTTCCGCGGCCTCCTGTTCGAGGCGGCGCTTGCGCGCGACCTGTTCGGGGGTCATGTTCCGCTCGTCGAGGCTCCTCGCGTACGCTTCGGGGCCCGCGGCGAGGATCCGTTCTTCCGCAAGACGCACGATCTCTTCCGGGTCCTGCTCGCGGAGGGCGGCTTCGTGGCGCGCGTACCATTCGGGGCCCTTTTCCTCCGGGGAGCGAGCCTTCTCGGCGCTGTCCACGGCGGCGGCGTGGTCGGCAAGGCCGGCGGCGACCATTGACCCAGGGGGAGGGAGGTCGGGGGGTGTCAGGCCCATTCCGGCGCCGGAGTACCGGACCCCGGGGGCGCCCTCTTCTCGCGCCGGGTCGTTCTCCGCCCTCGGCGTGTCGCCGCCCCAGTCGGCGCGCCCGGCTCCCGTCCGGTCGGGCAGGAAGAGGATGAGGG
>JACQVV010000405.1 GCA_016209595.1 Planctomycetota bacterium | reverse complement strand
GACGAGCACCGAGGCCGAGAGCGTCCCCCAGACCCGGTCGTTCGCGAACTCGACCGCCGCCTCGAGGTACTCCCCCGGATCTCTCGCCGGGAGCGCGGTCTCCGCGAGCACGCCGCACCAGGCCTCCTGGTTGAAGACGATGTCGTCCGGGCGCGAGGGATCGACGCCCTCGATCAGGGTCCATGGGATCACGCCCTCGGTGCGTTTCGCGAGCGGCCGCGCTTCCGGGTGCGCGGCGAGGAACGCGTCGTATTTCCGGTCGGTGCCGGGGTAGTACGCCCGGCGCGCGGGCAGGCTCGCCAGGGTGGCCGCGAGCGCTTCGAGGAAGGCCTTCCGCTGCGGCCAGCCCTGGGCGGTCACGAGGACCTTCGCCGCGTTGCAGTTGAAGGACGCGTTGTTCGCGACCATCGTCGCGACGTTCTCCGCCTGGAACGCGAGCTCGCGCTCGGTCCACTCGCCCGGCACCACGAGAACGGGCGTGACGCACCCGAGCTCGCTCGTCACGCGCTTGGTCGTCTTCGGCCGGTGCTCCCGTTTCGCCGCTTCCTGCTCCGGCCCGGGAGGACCCCAGACGATCGCGTCGTGGACGGCGGCCGACCCGGTGATGTGGATCTCGTCCACGCCCGGGTGGCGCACCAGGTGGTCGCCCTCGGCCGCCCCTCCGTAGACCACCCGGAGGACCCCCTCCTCGATGAACGCCGCCAAGCCCCGCTCGACATGGAGGCCCAGGTAGTCGTTCACGGGGTTCATCTTGAGAACGGCGACCTGATTCTCGTTGAAGAGCTTGTAGAGGACGTCCGTCGGGCCGATCGAGGCCACGTTTCCCGCCCCCAGGACCAGCGCGACCTTCCCCGCCCGCGGGAAGTCGGGCTGGTAGGCCCGCGCCATCGTCCGTGGAAGATCCTCCTCGGCGACTCCCGGCTCCATCCACACCTCCGCCCGGAACCCCGCGGAGAGGATCTTCTCCTTCGCGCCAACGGGAAAGACCTCGACCGCGATCTGTCCGTCCGGCCGGCGGCGGATCGCGTCCTTCCGGAGCTCGGTCCGTCCTCCGGCCCCGATCTCCCGGAGCGAACGGACCAGAAGCCGGAAGTTCCGGAGCGTGGTCAAGGGGCCCCCGAGCCAGTCCTCGGCGGCCCCCGGCCCTCGGGAATCGAGCCCCTTCGCGCGGCACGCGTCGCGGACCATCTCCGGAGCGCCTTCAAGCGTGTCGGCGATCGCTCGCTTCAAGAGCAGGGTCCGCCGCGGGATGCCGGTCGCGACCCAGCGGGCCTTCGCGCTGGCGAGCTCCTCGACCGAGCGATCGAGCTCTTGCCTGGGCGTTGGTTCCATCCGCGATCTCCGTCGTGTTCGCTTTTCGAGCGCGACATCATACCGTCTTGTCGTTCCGCCACCACCCGGGTTAGCTTGGCGCCCCATGGAAGGCGCCCAAGAGATCGGCCGCGAGGAGAAGATCCCCCTCGACCTCCTGCGGGAGTGCGCGGCATTCGGCGCGCTCTCGGAGGAGGAGCTCGCCGAGCTTTCGGGGTACTTTTCCCCGATCGAGCTCCCGATGGGGACGAACCTCTTCGCCCAGGGCGATCCGCCGGGGCCGGCGTACCTCGTCGAGGCGGGGAAGGTCCGCGTGCTGGCCCAGGACGAGAAAACGGGAAAATCGAGCGCGCTCGGCCTGCGGGTGCGGGGAGACCTCGTGGGGGAGCGGGCGCTCCTCACGCGCCGGCCTCGGATGGCGACGATCCGCGCGGCCGAGGACTCCCGGCTCTGGAGGATCCAGGCGGAAGACCTCGAGGGGCTCCTCGCTCGCCATCCGGAGCTCCGGGAAAGCCTCACCGTCTACTTCGAGCAGATCGGGCTACGGACCTTCCTCAAGGCGGTCGCACCGTTCGCGCCGCTTCCGCCGGAGAAGGTGCGCTTGCTCGCAAGTCGAATCGAGCGGCACGAGGTCCCCGGTGAGAAGACGATCGTAGTGGAGGGCGAGCCCGGCGACTCGATGTACTTCGTTTCGTCCGGCGAGGGAACGATCTACTCGCATGGCCGCCCGCTCCGCGCGCTCATGGCGGGGAGCTACTTCGGAGAGCGATCGCTCCTCACCGGAGAGCCGCGCGCGGCGACCGTCGTCGCGAAAAGCGACATGGTCCTCTACCGGCTCGGGAAGCCCGACTTCGACGACATCGTGCAAACGACGCCGGCCGTGCGGAAGAAGCTCCTGGAGGAAATGGAGGCGCGCCTCCAGGAGGAGTACTTCAGAATGGAGTTCGGCGTGACTCCGGCGACCACGCCGCGGCCGAGCGAGACCTCCCCCCGGCGGACTCTACGGCGGCGGGCCCCGCGGCGGCGGGCGAGCTGGCTCCCGCTCTCGGCCTATCCCGTGGTCCTCCAGCGCGACGAGATGGATTGCGGCGCCGCGGCGCTCGCCACGGCGCTCGCCGCCCGAGGCATCCGGCGTCCTCTCTCGTGGGTCCGCGAGTGCGTGGGAGGTTCGCGAGAGGGATCGACGCTTGAGTCGCTCGTTCGAGCGGCCGAGGCGATGGGCTTCGAGACGCGCGTGACGAACCGGACGATCCCGGAGCTCGCCCAGGTGCCGCTCCCCTCGATCGCCTATTGGGACGGGAACCACTACATGGTCCTCTTCGAGGCGCGCGACGACCGTGTCCTCCTGGGCGACCCCGCGGCCGGCCTGATCCGCCTCCCGCCGGAGGAGTTCCTCCGCGGCTGGACGGGGATCCTCATCGAGCTCGAGCCGACGCCGGCGCTCTCGCGCCGCGAGATCTTCCGGGAAAACTGGGTCCCGCTCTGGCGCTGGCTGGCGGGCCTACGGGGATCGCTCGCGCTCTGGGTCGCGCTCGCCGCGCTCGAGGCCTTCGCGGTCCTTGTTCTCGTCCTCTACGGCGAGTCCTTCTTCGCGCGCGACCTGGATCGCCTCCCCCGCGCGAAGCACCTCGCCCCTTTCGTCCTGGCCGGGGCGGCGTGGGCGCTCACGCGGGCGCTCCGGCTCGGTTTTCTGGAGAGCCGATGGGCGCGCTGGATCGGATCTGGGATGGACGACTACCTGCGACGGCTGCTCGCGATGCCCGAGCGGTTCTTCGAACGAATGACCCTCTCCGACCTCATGCTCCGCTCGGCGATCGGGCCCCGCCTCTGGGACTGGGTCTACCGCGTGCTCGATCCGCTCTTCGCGATGTCCCTTCTGGGCATCTTCCTGTCGATCGACCTCGTCTCGGCCCACCCGCTCTGGGGCGCGGCCGTCGTTGCCGCATCGTTCCTGGCCGGCGGGATATGGCACCTCGGCGGCACTCTCGCCCGACCCAGCGCGGCGATCGCCGCGGCGCGGGCCGCCGAAGCGACAAGCCACCTCACGGAAGTCCTCGCCCGGAACGCCGCCTATCGCCTCGCGGGCCTCGTGGACTGGACGCGCTCCCGCTGGCTCCACCTCTCGGCGGACTCCTACAAGAACGCGCGGCGTGCGCACGCCTTCCTGGGCACGACAGGCGCCATCGGGCTCCTGCCCGTCGCGGCGGTCTGGCTCGCGGCGCTCGCCTACGCCCCGGTCCCCCTCCGCTTCCTCCTGGAGGCGCTCCTCGTTCCCTGGCTCGTCTGGCGCACGTCGAGCGATTGGCCCCTCTTCTGGCAGGCGCAGCTCGACCTCGACAGGATCCTCGAGGTCCTGGCCAAGGGTCCATCCCGAGAGGCGCCGGAGTCGGCGGGCCCCGGCGGGCGCGCGCCTCGGATCGAACTCGCGGACGTCTCGGCGAAGAAGGAGATCGCGGGCGAGGAGCGGTGGCTCCGCTCCGTGTCGCTCGTGGCCCAGGCCGGCACGAGCCTCGCCGTCGTGGGTCCGCCTCGGTGCGGGCGATGGCAGATCCTGGAGCTCGTGCAGGGCTCGCTCTCCGCCGTCCGGGGCGAGATCCGGACCGCCCTCCCGGACGGCGCGCCGCTCGCGGACCCTGTTTTCCACACCGTCGTCGAGGAGCCCGTGATCCTGCCCGCGACGGTCCGTGAGAACGTGCGCTCGACGATCCTGGGGAAGCGGCCGGACCAGGACGGGAGATACGCCGAGGCGCTCGACCTGGCGGGGCTCCGCCCGTGGCTCCGCAATCTGCCCTTGGGCGACGCCACGCGGATCGGGCCCGGCGGATTCCCCGCGGGGCTCGAGGAGTGCCAGCGAATCCAGCTCGCCCGGGCGATCCTGGGACCGCCGGATGTGCTCCTCCTCTACAAGCCTCTCTGGGCTCTGGACGAAGCGTCCCGCTGGAAGACCCTCCAGGGCCTCATCGAGCGACTCCGGGGCCGAGTCACTATCCTTTTCGTGCCGAAGAGCGTCGAGGAGGCCCGCCTGGCTGAACGGGTCGCGGTTCTCTACGAGGGACGGCTCGTGGAGAACGGAACCCACGCGGAGCTCGCCGCCGGCGACACGTTCTACCGGCGGCTTCTCTCGGAATCGAAGGGCAGCCGGCGCGATCCGGCGATCTCCGGGAGCGACGAGGACTGAGAAGACAGGCTGGAGGAACAACACGTCGCGAGAGCCGCGGCGCCCCGCTAGTAGCGCTTACACCGCAAGAATCTTGAAGAACCGAGCAAGTTTGCACGGGCACGAAGCTGAACGTCGAACGCTGAACGTCGAAGTTGGGAGTTCGAAGTTCGAAGTTCGAAGTTCGATGCGCCGAGGAACGAACACGCCTCGACGGTTTGAGGCGGAGCCTCGCTAGAAAACTAGAACGTCCTACGCGAGCGCGAGGCGCAGGACCGTGATCCCCAGCCGGAAGAGCGGCCCGCCCCTCCCCTGCCGGCGGCGCGCGCCGAGGAGGGAAAGGGGGGAAACGAGCGACCCGCCTGCAAGGGAGCGCAGCGCGCGGGTCTCGACGTTCTCGCTTCGCGAAAGGTCCTCTATCTTGATCCGGGCCATGATTCGGCTCCTTTCCTGTTCGTTTGCGCTCCGGGGGAAAACCCCGGAAGAAGCGGCCTACTCTTGGTCGCAGGAGGCCCTGCAATCGGTCTTGCTTATTCTAACTCCGCAGAGGAGCCCGATTTCCACTCCCCGAGATGCTGGCAGAGACGAAGGAGGTCCTTCTTCACCCGGCGCAGGCGTCCGATCTTCCGGGTGGGAGGGACGCGCCCCACATAGCGGACCCCGACGTACTTCTCGCCAGAACCTGGGTCCTCGCCGCATTTCACCTGCGCGAGCGAGACCAGGAAGACGCGACGGCTCTTCGCCGCCGCGACGAGGAAGCCCGAGGAACGCCGGTAGAGGCTTCGGGTCCGCTCGAACTCGACGGGGAGGACCGAGAGGAAGTCCAGGTGCGACTCGACCGGAAGACGGACCACCGGCGCGGCCGGGGCGACGAGGACCGTCGCCTCACGCGCGGTTTCGACCTCGGGCGGCGCCTCCAGAAGAACCTCGTCCCTCGCGATCCGCAGGTACAGACTCCCGCGGCTGCCCACGACCTCGCTCGCGTGGTCTTCCACCAGGACCGGTTCCTCGCCCAGGAGCCGGAACGGGCCGCCGCCGGCAAGAAACCGCACGAGATCCGCCGGCGCGCTTCCGTCGCGGAGGCTCCAGCCCCTCTCCGGGAGCCGCGCCTCCAGGACGACCGCGGGGACCTCGTTGACGAGCACGGCCCGCTCGATCAAGTGGCGCCCCCGGAGCGAGAGCGCCCGGTACTTCTTCGACGGGACCGGGAAGAGGAGGAACTCCCCGACCAGACGGTCCACGGCGTCGACCAGCTCGGCCGGGGCTCCCGTTCGCGAGACCTTCACCTCCAGGCGAGCCGCCTCTTCCGGTCCCACGGCGAGCCCCACGAACCGGCCCGCATTCTTGTCCGGGGTCGCGCATGCGCGCTCCGGCTGGAAGGAGTAGTAGGCGATCCGCTCGTCCAGGGTGGCCCGGAACGTAGCGGCCCCCTTGGGTCCTGGGTCGACGAAATGCTTCCTCGCGTACTCGGTCCCCACGATCGGCTCCCAGCGAAGGCCGGGCGCGCGAGAGAGGTGCTCGACAAGAAGCCCGCGGATCGGCTCCGGGAGCGGGCCTTGTCCGGGGTTGCGCCTGCGCGCTCCAGGCCTGCCGTCCGGGTCGTGCAGGAGCTCGAGGATCTCCGCGAGCCGGATCCGGCCCGTCCGGCGCTTCTCCTTGTCGCGATCGGGGAGCCCCTCACCAAGGAGGGTCAGGAGCTCGTAGACCTCCTGGGTTCGGTCCGGGAAGGGGCTCCCTCGGGGCTGCCGGGGAGGTCCGACGCACTCCTCGGGGGCCTGGCGCGCGCATGCGCGACCCCGGACATGGAGCGTCCTTTTGAGCTCCAGGAGGTCGAAGGCGTCTTCGCCCGAGATCTCCCACCGGCCACCCAGGCGGTCCCGCACGTAGGCGCGGCCCTTGACCGTGAAGCTCCAGGGGAGGCCCCGGACACGGTCGCCGAAGTAGACGGTTCGAGTGACCGGCGTCTCCGGGTACGGCACGAGGCGGGCGATCCCCTGGAGCCTAGCCTCGACCTCGCGGACGTCCTTCGGGTGGACGAGGAAGCGGTCCTCGCGCCTCTCCAGGTCTACACCGGGGGCCGGTGGAGGGCCCTCAGGGTCGCACGAGGTGGTCGATCCGGGAACGCTTGCGCTCCGTCTCGAGCCATTCCGCGAGGAGGGCCTCCCGGATTTCATCCTTCACCTCACCCGTGAGCTTCGGCCGCTGGATCGCGTGCACCTGGATCAGGCACCACGCCCCCTCGGACTCCAGGGGCCCGAGGATTTCCCCGCGCCCCTGGCTCGCGGAGACGGCCGCCCGGACGGCCTTTGGAAGATCCTCCAGGCTCACCCACCCGAGGAGCCCCCCGGCGTCTCGGGAGAGATCGCTCGTCGAATGTTTCCGGGCAAGAACGGCGAAGGTCGCCTCCTCGCCGCGGAGCTGCTCGGCGAGCTCGTCGGCCTTTTCGCGAGAATCGATCGAGAGGGCCGAGATCGCCGCGAGCGTGTAGGCGTCCGACTGCGCGGCGAATCGTGCCTCGACCGCTCCCTGGCCGAAGATCCGGTCCGCCAGGGCGCTCCGCAGGAGCCGGTGCTCGATCGCGAGCTCCCAGTCCTCCACGGTCATCCCGTTCTCTTCGAACCAGGCATGCGTGTCCGCGGCGGAGTAGAGCCCGGAGCTCCGCCTCTCGGCGTCCGATGCCTCCTGGAGCGCCTGGTCGGAAACCTTGACGCCGTCACGCGTCGCGGCCTTTTCTACAAGATGATGGTCGAGAAGCGTCTGGACGAAAGGTTGATACCCGCCCGTGTGCTTCAGGATGCGCAGGGCCTCCCGCACGGAGACCGGGGTTCCGTCGATCGAGAGAAGCGGGAGATCCCCGGCCATCCTCAACCTAGCACGACCTTGAGGACGCTCGCGCCGAACTTGAAGAGCGGCACGCCCCGGGATTGCCGGCCCCCCCCCAGCAGGGAAAGCGGGGACATGAGGGAACCGCCCTTGAGAAGCTCCCGGGTCCGCGCGTCCAGGATGACGTCCCTCCGCAGATCGTCGATTCTGATCCGTGCCATGTGGATTCACCCTTCCGATTCTTCACCGGGACGTTTCCAGGGAGACCGCGAGCAAGGCCATTGTGCGATACTCCCCGTGGGAATGCAATCTCCTTCGTCTCCTTCTCCCCCCGAAGCGGTCCCGGAAAAGCCCGAGAAAGCCGCACTGGCTCTACACGGCGGCCCGGGCGCGGCCGCCGGGGCCGTTTTCCTCGCCGCGGCGGGGGCGCAGAGGGACCAGATCGCGGCGCTCGCTCCCGAGGCCGCCAAGGGAGAGAGGGTCGCCATCCACGATCTCCGCGTGGCTTGCCGCCGCTGCCGCGAGGCGCTGCGCGTCTTTTGCGGGCTCGTTGGGCGCCCCGCGGAGAGAAAGGCGGCGCGCGCGCTCCGGGAACTCCGCCGTGCTTGCGGGACGACGCGCGACCTGGACGTGGCGATCCGCGCCCTCGCCGGCGCCTCGGAAGCGGACAGCCTTGTCCGGAGTCGCGCATGCGCGCTCCAGGCCCACCTTTCCGCAACGCGGGAGGAGTCGGCGCGCGAGATGTCCCGCGCCCTCCCCGAGCTCGCCCGAGCGGCCCTCGCGTCGCTCGCGGGACCCCTCTCGCTTCTTCCCTCGTCCGGCATCCCCGCCCGGGAGATCGCCTGCCGGGTCCTCTCCCGCCGGGCCCGCCGCTTCGAGCGGGCCGCGGCGCGCCCGCGGGACCTCCACAATCTTCACCGGCTCCGGATCGAGACCAAGCGCCTGCGCTATACGGCGGAGATCCTCAGCGAGCTCCCCCTGGGATACGACGCCCCGGCTCTCGACTCGGCCTGCCGGGCCCTCCAGGATGCTCTCGGAGACGGGCGAGACCTGGCCATGGCCGCCGCCAGGCTCCGCAGCCTCGCGGATCTCTCGCCCGAAGCCGAGGCTACCGCCCAGGGGCTTGAAGAGTCCTCCCGCTCAATCCACGCCTCCGTGGTTCCCCTCGTCGCCCAGGTGCTCGGCGCCGCTCGCGGGTTCCGCTAGCGCCGGCCGGACGCGCGCATCACTCCGGGCGGGAGAACTTCCGGAACGCGCTGGTCACGGTCTCGTGGAAGCTGTCCTCGATAAAGTCCATGACGTGTCGGGCGCAGACGACCCCCGCCGGCCCCCCGGGTCCTTCGAGCGGCAGGTGGCGGAATCCCTGGATCGCCATCCGGTTCAGGGCGTACTGGAGCGTGTCCGTGGGGCGGATCGTCTCGGGATCGCGGGTCGCGTGCTCGGAGAGGCGCGCCTTGTCGAGGTCGATCGCGTCGTTGCCCGCGATCCGCCGGAAGACGTCGCGCTCCGTCAGGATCCCGACGAGCCGGTTCCCAGAGTCCACGACCAGGACCGCGCCCGACTCCTCCCCCTTCATGGCCTGGATCGCTTCTCGCAGCGAGGCCGTGGGCGGAAGGTGCGTCCATTTCCTCGCCGCGACGCGCGAGACGGGCATCTCCATGATCTTCTCTTCGACCCGCGTCGCGGCCCGGGGGGCGCTCTCCTCCATGAGGTCGGCCTGACACCCCTCGCAGCTGTCGGTGCCATCGATGTTCTCGTGCCCGCAGGACGGACAGATCATCGCTTTACTCTCCTCTTTCTCGCCTCGTTCGCTTCGCTTGCGGTTCTACGCCCCGTCCACCGTCCAGGTTTCCGTGCCCGCGAGAAGCGCCGCCAGGTCGGGCGTCCTCCCCCGCCGGGCCGTCTCGACCTGCGCGAGGAGCATCCCGTCGTACGTCGGTCGCGCGACCCGGCGCAGGACGCCGATCGGGAGGGGATGGTCCGGGTGGTCCAGGCGCGACAGCAGGAAGGCGACCGTCGGGTCGCTCCGGGCGGAGTCGTGGACGATGAGCGTCGAGCGCGCCTCGGGGTCCCGGGCGAGGTCTACCTTCTCCAGCACCGTCCCGGCCATGCGGATCCCCTTGTCCTTCTCGTTCCCGTAGACGAGCGGCTTTCCCTCCGAAAGGAGGACGACGTTCTCGCCCTTCATGTCGCTCTCGGTCGCGTACGCGTGCGCTCCGTCGTTGAAGATCGGGCAGTTCTGCAGGATCTCCACGAACGCCGTGCCGCGGTGCTCGTAGGCCGCGCGAAGCGTGTCCTGGAGGTGCTGGGTGTAGCGGTCCACCGTCCGCGCGACGAAGGTCGCCTCGGCGGCGATCGCGACCGAAAGGGCCCGGAACGGGTAGTCGATCGTCCCCAGCGGCGAGGATTTGGTCTTCTTCCCCTTCTCGGAGGTCGGGGAGTATTGGCCCTTGGTCAGGCCGTAGATCCTGTGGTTGAAGAGGAGAATCTTGACATCCACGTTCCGCCGCATGGTGTGGATCAGGTGGTTCCCGCCGATCGAGAGCGCGTCGCCGTCCCCCGTCACGATCCAGACGACGAGGTCGGGGCGCGCGCACTTGAGTCCCGTGGCGAGCGTGGGGGCGCGGCCGTGGATCGAGTGGATCCCATAGGTCGCCATGTAGTAGGGAAAGCGGCTCGAGCAGCCGATCCCGGAGACGAAGACGTGTCTCTCGCGCGCGATCCCGATCTCGGCCATGACCTTCTGCGTCTGGGCGAGGATCGAGTAATCCCCGCAGCCGGGGCACCACCGGACCTCCGCGCCGGAAACGAAGTCCTGTCGGTTGGGAGCTTTCTTCGCCGCGGGTTCGGTGGCCATGCGATCTTCCTAGGCTTCGAGAAGTTCAAGGACGCGGGAACGGATCTCGCGCGCCGCGAACGGCTTGCCCTGGACCTTGGCCAGGCCGATCGCATCGACGAGGTACTGGGACCTGAGCACCGTCCGGAGCTGCCCCAGGTTGAGCTCCGGAACGAGGATCCTCTTGAAGCGCGAGAGGACCTCGCCCAGGTTTGCGGGGAAGGGGTTGAGGTAGCGCAGGTGCGCCTGGGCGACCGGCTTCCCCTGCGCCCACAGGGGCTCGAGAGCCGCACGGATCGCCCCGTAGGTGCTCCCCCAGCCGATGACGAGAAGCTTCCCCGATTCGGGTCCCGCGACCGTGAGCGGCGGGCTGTCTTCCACGATCCGCGCGACCTTCTCCGCCCGGAGCCGGCACATCTTCTCGTGGTTCGCCGGATCGTAGGAGACCGCGCCCGTCCCGTCCTGCTTCTCCAGCCCCCCGATCCGGTGTTCGAGCCCCGGCGTCCCCGGCAGGACCCATGGCCGGGCGAGCGTCTCCGGGTCCCGCGCGTAGGGGAGGAATCCCTCGGGATTCGTGCGGTGGACGACCGAGATCTCCGGCAGGTCTTCGACCCGGGGAACTCGCCACGGCTCGGCCCCGTTGGCGAGATAGGAATCCGAAAGGTACAGGACCGGGGTCATGTACCGGAAGGCGATCCGCACCGCCTCGATCGCCATGGCGAAGCAGTCGCCGGGCGTCGCGGGCGCGACGACCGGCACGGGGCTCTCGCCGTTCCGGCCGTAGAGGGCCTGGAGGAGGTCGGACTGCTCGACCTTCGTGGGGAGCCCGGTCGATGGGCCGCCGCGCTGGACGCTGATCACAACGAGCGGGATCTCGAGCATCACGGCGAGGTTCAGGGCCTCGCTCTTCAGGCAGAGCCCTGGCCCGCTCGTCCCGGTCGCCCCGAGCGCCCCGCCGAACGACGCCCCGATCGCCGCGCCGATCGCCGCGATCTCGTCCTCGGCCTGGAAGGTGCGAACGTCGAAGGCCGCGTGACGCGAGAGCTCGTGAAGGATGTCGCTCGCGGGCGTGATCGGGTAGCTCCCGTAGAAGAGGGTCTTCCCGGCCCTCTGCGCGGCCGCGATGAGGCCGAGCGCCGCCGCCTCGTTCCCCGCGAGGGTCCGGTAGACGCCCGGAGGGGCCGGGGCGGGGCTCACGCGGATGTTCGCGTCGAGGACTTCGGCGGTCTCGCCGAAGTGGTAGCCCGCTCGGAGCGCCCGGGCGTTCGCCTCGGCGATCTCGGGGCGTTTCTCGAACTTGTTCGCGATCCAGTCGAGGGTCGGCTGGAGGGGCCGGCCGAACATCCAGGCGGCAAGCCCCAGGGCGAAGAAATTCCTCGTCCGATCGATCTCCCGCGTGGAGAGATTCTCGATTCCTTCGACGGCCGCACGATTGAGGGAAGAGATCGGCACCTCGTGGACGGAAAAGCGGCTCCGGAGGCCCCCCTCCTGGAGGGGGTTTCCTCCGGCGTACCCGGCCTTCCGCAAGTTCTGCTCGGTGAAGGCATCGGAGTTGGCGACGAGAATCCCGCCTTCTCGAAGATCGGCCTGGTGCACCTTCAGGGCGGCCGGGTTCATGGCGAAGAGCGCGTCGACCTCGTCGCCTGGAGTGTGGACGTCCTCGCTCGCGAAGTGAACCTGGAATCCGGAGACCCCCGAGAGAGTTCCCGCGGGGGCCCGGATCTCGGCCGGATAGTCGGGGAAGTTCGAGATATCGTTGCCGGCGAGGGCGCTCGCCGCGGCGAACAGGCTCCCCGCGAGCTGCATGCCGTCGCCCGAATCGCCCGCGAAGCGGATGACGACGGAAGCCCTTTCCTCGATCGGTTTAGAGCTCATCCAAAAACCTCCCATCGCCGGGCGCTCGGCGGCGGCCCGTCTGCGGCGTTGCTTCCCGCTCGCCGTGGCAGGGCCACGGCTACGCGCTCGCGCCTAGCATCCGGGCCGCCGGCGCCGCGCCGGGCTCGGTCCGGTTTTTGGATAAGCTCTTCGCGGTCACTCTAGCCTCCCTCCGGGGCCCCGGGAACCTGATCGGGGACAGGTGGAAGATTCAGGACCTTGTCGGCGTACTCGCCGGCGAGGAATCGCACGATGTCCATCTGTCCCACCACCCCGACGGGGTTCTTCCTCGCGTCCATGATCGGCAGGTGCCGGAACCCGTGCTCGTGCATCTCGTGGACCGCGCGAGCGACCGTGGCGCTCTCGTCGATCGTCCGCGGGTCACGCGTCATGAACTCCTTGACCGGCCGGTCGCACGCTCCCTTTTCGAGGACGATCTTCTTCAAGACGTCCCTCTCGGTGAAGATGCCGACCAGACGCGCACCGTCCACGACGAGCAGGCAATCGGCCCTCGCCGCGCGAAGCTCATCCAGGCACTGCCTCACGGACCAAGTGGGAGGCGCCACGACCATGTTCTTCCGCTCGAGATGGACGGCCTTCATCTGCTTCAGGCGTTGCTCGACAGGATCCATCCCCTCCTCCTTTAACCGGCAAGTGCAGAGCGATGCGAATCCCGGGCCATAGCCTGGCAGTCTGTGGACAGTAGATTGCTCAAGAGCCCGGACCGAGCCTGCCGCGGCGTCGGCGCACCAGGTCGAAAGTGAAGGAATCGACGACCCCCAGAGGGGGAACGCCGCCCTCCCGGCCCGAAAAATTCCCCGGTCGCCCCTTCCACCGGCTTGCATTTCCCCGCCACAGGGCGGGTTACTCCCAACGTTGCATTTCTGATGTAGGGCGGGGGCTTGTCCCCCGCCGCGTCCGGGCCGGGACAAGCCCGGCCCCTACATTCGGATGTCGGTTGCCGGAATTCACCCCAGGTG
>JACQVV010000401.1 GCA_016209595.1 Planctomycetota bacterium | reverse complement strand
TCGATCGCGCGATCGAGAGCCCGGATCGCGAGATCCTCGAAGGGGCGGCCCTCGGCCCGGTGGCCGGCCAGGGAGCGCGCCAGGGCGACCAGGGTCTCGGCGTCCTCGAGCGCCTCGACCGCGCTCTTCGCGGCCGCAAGCGCGTCGGCGGGCCGCCCCATCCGGAGGTGGGCGTGGCAGCGCCGCGCGTTGCCGCGGCCGGGGGCGTCGGCGACGAGCTCGTCCGCCGCGGCAAGCGCGGCGGCCCAGTCGGAGGAGGCGGCCGCCCTGTCGAAGCGCCGCTCGAGGTCCTTGATCCTGCGGGCCCGCTCGGCCGAATGTCGTCCGGCGAGGAGATCGGCCACGGCCCTTTCGAGGCCCCGTTGCGGGTCCCCGATCCAGGCGATCCGCCCCTCGCGATCGACGAGGAAGCCGGTCGAGACGCTCTTGGCGCCGCTCGCGACCATCCAGTCGCGCCATGTCGTCTCGCCGTCGTCGAAGCCGACGGCATAGGGCAGGACCGGCCCCTTCTTCTCAACGAAAGCGCGGACCTTGGCCAGGTCGTTGTTGGGATCGGCCACGGTGACGCCGACGACGACCAGGCCGTGGCCGGCATGCTCTCTCTGGAGGCTGGCGAGGGTCTCGATCGCCCGCTCGGACGGCGCGCACCAGGTCGCCCAGAAGGCGACGACCGCAATCCCCTTTCCTCGCAGCGTCGCGAGATCGACGGGCCCTCCCTGGACCCAGGTCGTGACGGAGAGCGGAGGCGCGGGGTCGGCCAGGTCGAGTGCAGCGGCGTGGGCCGCCAGGAGCGCCAGACCGGCGGCGAGGAGGGCGTGTCTCATCGCGGGTGATTGTATCGCCACCATGGTAGTATCCATCCTCGTGCGCGCCTACCTCCATCTTCGCGGCGAAGCCGGGTTGCCGGATCGGATGGAGATCGCGACGTACCCGTTCGTTGTCGGGCGCCATCCCCATTGCGACGGGCGGCTCGACGTCCCGTCGGTCTCGCAGAAGCACGCCCGGATCGACCGCGACGGCGAAGCCTGGGTCCTCGAGGACCTCGAGTCGACCAACGGGACACGGGTCGCCCGAACGCGGATCGCGGGCCGGCACGTCCTCCGGGAGGGGGACGTCGTCGAGTTCGGCGCCGTCCGCGCGGTCTTCTCGACGAGCCCTGAGCCGCCGGCAGAACCGCCGCCGTCTCCCCCCCGCAGGCGGGTCCCGGTCGCGGTGCTCGGCGCGGCCGCCGGCGTGCTGGCCTCGGTCCTCGCGGCGGCCGGGTTCCTCATCCTCACGCGCGCGGAAGACCGCCCCCCTTCGCCGAGCGGAGGGCCGGTCGCGCCCGCGATCGACGAGCCCACCGCCCCGATCGAGAGAGAGGTCGCGCCCCCGTCCGTCGCCGAGGAGATCGCCGCCGCGGAACGCGAGATCGCCGCCCATCGCCCCGACCTGGCTCGCGGCCGGCTCGAAGCGGTCCGCGCTCGGGCGCAGGCCGGAGCCGAGGAGAGACGGATCGGCGAGCTCCTCGCCCGTGCCGGGATCCTCGAACCGGCCTACGCGGCGCTCCGGACCGCCCTGGCTGGCACGCAGACGAATTGGGACTCGCTCGGTCCGGCCGACGTGCTCCGCCTCTTCGCCTCGACCGGCGTCGAGAGGACCCAGCCGCTCGCGGTGGCGGCCGTCGCCCTCCTCGCGGGCGACGAGGATGTCGCAAGGAGGCTCTTCGAAGCCCACCTCGCGGCCGACCCCGGATCGGTCGAGCGGGTGAAGGAGGTCTATGTTCTCTTCACCGGGCGCGAACCGCCTCCGACTGGGCCGCGCGAGATCGAGGACTCGGTCCCCGTGGAACCGGGGCCCCGCCCGGACGCGAAGAAGGAGGAGCTCGAGCGGCTCCAGAGCGAGCTCGCCCGCCTCCAGGCGCTCGAGGAGGCCCGCAGCGCGGCGCGCGAGGGGTTCGAGCGGTACGTCGCCTCGATCGACATCTACATCCTCAACCTCGACTACGACCGGGCGATCCGTGACCTCGAGGCCCTGGCCGCCGATCTCCGACCGCTCGGGCTCGATGACCTCGTCGCGGTCGTCGAGGCCCGGCTCTTCGACGCTCGCGGCGCGCGCGCCCTCCTCCGGCGGCTCCTCCACGACGTCAACGCCGGGACCCTGGTCCGCCATCCCTCCTGGCAGACGGCCTCCAGGGTCTATGACGACGTCCGGCTCCTCGACGCCGACGCCGAGGGGGTCCGCGTCGTCCTCCCCCAGGCCGAGATCCAGCTCCGCTGGCGGGTCCTCGACGCGGCGCGCCTCGTCGGCTTCTTCGAGCTCCTGAAGCTCTCGATCGAGGAACGCTACTTCCTCGGCAAGATCTGCCTCGATCGCGGTCTCGAGTCGGCGGCCCACCATCAGTGGATCCAGGTCGTCCGGAACGGGCCCCCCGAGCTCCGGCGCGGGATCGACCGGAACCTGGCCGAGCGCCTCGGCGCGCCGGTCCCCGAGGGCGGCTTCGTCATCCACGGCAACGAGCTCGTCCACCCCGAGGTCAAGGCCAATCTCGAGAAGGGGCTTGTCCTCTTCCGCGGCCAGTGGATGACCAAAGAGGAGCTCGCCAAGGCTCGCGCCGGCATGGTGCAGTACCGCGGCGAGTGGATCTCCAGGGAGGAGAAGGCGGCCCTCGAGTCGCTCGAGCGCGAGGCGAGCGAGCTTGCCCGGACGGAGGGCTTCGTCCGCGAGAACGGCCGCTGGGTCTATCGCCACTCCAAGGAGATCGACGGCCAGCTCTACTTGAGCGTCGGCGGCAAGTTCTACGCGGCCGACAAGGCCCGCGAGATGAGGTCCGAATGGGCGAACGCCTGGACCCTCACGACCGAGCACTTCGACCTCCGGACCAACATGCCGGACGACTTCGCGACCGAGTGGGCCGACTTCATGGAGGCCGCCTGGCGGGCCTACATCGACTACTTCGGGGTCGAGATCGAGAACCGGCTCGAGCTCTTCGCCTTCCGCACCTACGACGACTACCGCAACTACTGCCAGGAGACCGGGAACGTCGGCAACCTCAAGGCGGGCGGTTTCGCCGACCCCGCCCTCGGCCGCGGAGTCGGCTGGAAGAGCGGGCGCGACATGGGATCGCTCTTCTTCACCATGATCCACGAGGGGGCCCACCTCTACCACTTCTACGCCTTCAAGACGCCGGTCGTCCCTTCCTGGTATGCCGAGGGCACCGCGACGCAGTTCGAGGGATACCAGTGGGACTCCGGCGCGCGGACCCTCACCGTCGACTACGTTTCCCGGAGCCGCCTCGCCCCGGTCAAGGGGGACGTCCTCGCGGGGCGGGCGATGCAACTCGCCGACTTCGTTCGCGCGAACGCCCCCGAGTCGATCAACGAGGGACCGGCCAAGGCGGCCGCCTTCTACGCGACCGCCTGGGCCTTCAAGAACTTCCTCGACCACTCGACGGACCCCGTCGTTCGCCGCATGGCCGACGAGTTCAGTCTCGAGATGGAGGGGGGCGAATTCCGAGCCTTGAAGCTCGTCGGCGTCCCCGCCCCAGGCGACTCCCCCCTCGAGCGCGTCTTCGGTGCAGACCTTGCCTGGCTCCAGGCCAGGTTCGAGGACTACGTCAAGGGGATCAAGTAAGGGACGCTTCGGACCGTGACGAATCCGTGACGATCGGCAGAGAAGCTCTCCACGTTCGGGTCCCCCATCCGCCCGCACGGAAGAGAGGAAGAGCCATGCGCCTCCATTCGAGATTCGGCCTTCTACCCGTCGTTCTCGCCCTCGCCGGGTGCGGCCCCACCGAGACGGCCCCCCCGACTTCCGAGCCGCCGAGCGAGCCCGCGCCCGCGGAAGCGGCGCTCACCGAGCCGGCGCCCACGCCCGCCGAACCCGCCGCCGATCCGGTCGCGCAAAAGCGCCTCGAAGAAGAAGTCGCGCGCATCCGGATCGAGAACGAGAAGCGGGACGTCGTCGCGCGCCACTTCTACGAGGCGGCCGAGCGGTTCTACCGCGAGACGAAGTACGCCGAGGCGCGCGACGCTCTCCGGAGTGCCCTTTCGCTCGAACCCGGCCCCGAGATCAGGGAGAAGGCGGCCCGCCTCCTTCTCGAGATCGAGGGGATTCTCGGCGTCCGAGGGTAGTACCTCCGGCGGCCACGGCGCCCCCGCCCCTTGCCCCGGGTTGCGTTCCGAACTCCGAGGTGCTATCTTGTACATGACGTTGTACATTGAGGGGGACGCATGTCGCGCAGCTATTCCATCGCCGAGGCCCGTGGAAACCTCGCCGCGATCCTCGCGGAGGTGGAGTGTGGAGGGGCCGTGGGCATCACGCGTCGAGGGAAGCCCGTCGCAGTGGTGCTGTCGGCGGCGGCCTACGAGCGCATGAGCAGGAGCGGGCTCGCATTTGGAGAGGCCTACCGCGCCTGGCGCGAGCGACACGATCCAGAGGATCTCGACCTCGGACGCGAGTTCTTTGCGTCCCTACGGGACCGTTCCATGGGTCGAGAGGTCCGGACGTGACCCTCGCCTACTTGCTGGACACGAACGTGCTGTCGGACCTTTGTTCCAGACGTCCCAACCGCCGACTCCTCTCCCGCGTGGAACGGCATTCGCGCGAGTCGGGCACGGCCGCGCCGGTGCTCCATGAGCTTCGCTATGGGTGCGAGCTCCTCCCTCCGTCCCGCAAGCGCGATAGCCTTGAGGACTTCGTTCAAGGAATGGTCGAGGCCGTCTATCCGGTTCTTCCGTACGACCAGGCTGCTGCTGCCTGGCATGCCGTGGAGCGGGCCCGTCTCGAGCGCCTCGGCAGGACCGCTCCGTTCGTCGATGGGATGATCGCGTCGATCGCACGGGTCAACGATCTGACCCTGGTTACGGGGAACATCCGCGACTACCGCAACTTCCGCGACCTCCGGCTCGAGGATTGGTCGCGGTAGAACTCACTCCTCGCGGAGCTCCGCGTACACGACGAGGGTCACGGCGCTGCTCCCGGTTCCCATCGTGTGGAGAAACGCGTAGGTCCCGGGCCGCGAGACGGGAAGCGAGAACGACGCGGAGACATCGAGCGTCCCGCCGCCCTCCGGACGCGGCAGCACGGTCCGAAGCTCCAGGTCGATTCGTGGCGACGAGACGGGCACCGTGCTCTGCGGATCGACAGCCGAGATGACGAGGTGGTTCGCGATCGAGATCGACCGTTCCCCGTCCCTCGTCACGCACTCCTGGACCGAGTCCCCGCCCGTGGGGTCGAACACCTTGCCGGAAGTGCCGGCGAGGAGCGCGGAAGCCGAGTCCGCGGAAGCCCTGGCGAGGACATCGTCGGCCGCCTTGCCGGCGGACGCGCGGGGCGCGTCCTGCAGAGCCTCGCCGGGGAAGAGCCACGCCCGGAGCGAGAGGGTGAGGACGCCCGAGGGCCTCCCTGAATCGCGCGGGATGTCGAGCCGCCGGACGAGCGCGAGAACGCGCCGGACATTCGCCGCGTAGTCGGAGATCGAGAGCGTTCTCGTGCTCTCGAACCCCGTCACGTTTCCCACCTGGGGATCGACGATCCTTGCGAGAGAGAGGGCACCCTGAACCTCCTGCGGGTCGGCGTATGCGAGCGGAACGAGACAGGTGACGAGCTCCGCGTCGGGCACGCCCTCGATCTCGTCCGGGCCCACAAAGCGCGTGGGCTGCCAGCGCGCCATCTCGGCGCGGACGACGCGCCAGATTCGCCAGGTCTCCGCGCCGGGGTCGTAGGGCACGAGCACGTAGCCGTGCGCCTGGAGGACGAGGCGGACGAACTCGATCAACTCGTCTCCCTTCGAGGGCTTCTCCTTGCCCCATGACGCCTTGAGCTCCACCCCCAAGAGTTCCCCCGGATAGACGAACCGGAGCGAGTCCTCGGAGCGCTGGCGGGCCCACTGGAGGAGGTCGCCGAGCGTGGCGTCGGGCTTGTCGATCTCCTCCTGGGCCATCGCGGGCGAGGCGACGAGGAGCGCGATGAGCATGAAAAGAGCGAGGCGATCATTCATTGGAATCTCCTTGTGTCGTTCCGTGGTCTATTCGAGGCTCGCGAGGATGCACGCCTCGCGGGCGGAGGTCGAGCCGGGCTCGCGCTCGCCACGGGAGAGGGCGAGGGCCAGACGCCCGAGGCGCCCGGTCGACAGCCGCGCGGCTTTCTCGTAGGCGATCTTCGCGGCCGCCCGGTCCTCCAGATCCACGGCAAGGAGGTCCCCCGCGACGAGCCAGGAGTACGCGGCGAGCGCGGGCGGGAGCCGCGAGGCTAGCTCGCCGAGCCGCTCGACACGAGCGCGGACCGGCCTCTCTTCCTCGATCGGGTGGAGTTTCGCGAAGAGGCGGCGCGTCGCCTCGCTCTCCGGGTGCTCTCGGACGAGAAGATCGAGGTAGTACTCCGCCGCTCCTTCCCTTTGCGCCAGGACGTAGGCCTGGAGCGCCTCCCGCTCCCCGGGATCTTGGAGGACGAGGAGCAGTCGCTCGAGCTCCGGCGGCAGCGCGACTCCAGCGGCCTCCAGCTCGCGAAGCGTCCTCTCCGCTTCCGCTAGATCGCCCCGCCGGCCGAGGTCGAGCCGGGCGAGCGCGAGGCGCGCTTCGGTCCCCCAGCGTCCGGCTCCCGGAGCGCGAGAAGCGTCGAGGTAGGCCTCTCGGGCCTTCTCGACCCGCCCCGCCTTTTCGAGGGCGCCCCCGAACGCGAGACGGACTGTGCCCTCCGGGAGAGGCGCGACACCCGCGGCGAGGGCGTCCGCCAGGTGGCGCGCGGACTGGTCCCACTCGCCCGCCCCGGCCTCGACCTCGGCGAGCCAGGCGAGCGTGGGCCCGAGCGCCGGGCTCGCGGGATCCGCGCTCCGGAATTCCTGGACGCGGGAGCGCGCCCCCGCCGTGCGGCCCGCGGCGGCTTCGGCAGATGCACCGGCAAGCAGCGCCGCGCCCCTGGCTTCCTTCTCGGGCGCCGATCCGGCGGCCACCCGGGCGACCTGGTCGAGACATTCCCCGGCGAGCGCCTCGTCTCCCCGGGCGAGCGCCGTCCGCGCGGCCTGGAGCCCGGCAAGGAGCGCAGGCGTATCGGAGCCGGCCGGGATCCGGATCTCCACGACCTGCGTGACGACGGGCGGCTCCTCGGTCGGGTCCGGTTCCGGTACAGGCGGTCGAGGCGCGGTGGTTCGGCCGGCAGTGAACGCGGCCGCCGCAAGGACGAGGATACCGGCGGCGAGAACCAAGCGGCGCGCGAGCGAGGGCCGCCGCGCGGCAAGCGGCGCGAGGTCTTTCTCCTCCCTGCGGGCGAGGGCCGACATCGCCCCGGCGAGGCCCGTGAGGTCAGCCGCGAAGGCGCGGCACTCCGCGCACCTCTCGATATGCCCCTCGATCCGGCGCTCCTTTTCGGCCGATAGCGTCCCGTCCGGCTTCTCGATCAAGTCCTCGCGGATCTCGCGGCATGCCTCATCCATTGCTTTGGTCTCCCATTTCGCGTCGCAGCTTCTCGATCGCCTGATGGAGCGTCGCCTTCACAGTCCCCAGGGCCGTCCCTCGCACGGCCGCGACCTCCGCGAGCGACAGTCCCGCGAAGTAGCGCAGCCGCACCGTCTCCCGCTGCAACGGAGGGAGCGCGTCCACCGCCCGGCGAAGGATCTCGCCCTCCTCCAGGCCCGCGGCAGCGGCCTCTGGCCCTTCGTCGCGCGAGGAGGCTCCCTCGGCGGGAAGCGGGAGCGCTCCCTTCCGCCGCCGCCGGTCGATGGCGAGCCGCCGGGAGACCGTCGCGAACCATGCCACGAGGCTGCCTTCGCCCCGCCAATCGGCCAGGCGCCCGGCGAGTCGGACGTAGGTCTCTTGCACCACGTCCCGGGCTTCCTCGGAGGAGCCGGCAACAGAGAGGGCGGACTGGTACATGGCGTTCGCGTGGAGGGAGAAGAGGCGGCCGAAGGCGGAGCGGTCCCCCGCGCGCCAGCGACGGAAGAGTTCGCTCTCGGCCTCGTCCATCACTCCTCCAGACGGTTCGCGGGCCGAGAAGGTTTAGTGCTGGGGTTACGATGTTCCCGGCCACTGGCAGACAAGAGAGGAGGCGAGGATAGCATGGCGCGAGCGTGGTCGAGGCTCCTGGCCGAGGCGCGGGGAGCGAGGGCGCGAGGGGAGTTTCGGATCCCCGCTTATTCCGAGTTCCTGCCGCCCCCGTACGTGGGCGTCAAGCCCTCGGGCGAACTCGACCCCTTCTCCCGGACCGAGGGGAACGAGTCGGGCTTCAACATCTCCGAGTACGAGGAGATCTGCGAGCTCCGTCCGGGACTCGAACGGATCGCGCGGAGCCTCGCAGCCGACTTTCGAGACCTCCTCGCGGGCCGGCCGAACGGCCTCTCGAAGGCGATCCTCGCCGGGAACCCCGCGTGGCCGCGCGGACTCGAGGAGCGCGCGCCCTCCCTTTCTCGGGACGCCTTCGCGATGATCGTCCCGCTCGCGCTTTCCCGGACGCAGGACGACAAGGGGCGCGTCCGCTGGACGCTCTTCGGATCGAGCCACGAGGGCCCCTCTCGCGCGTTCTGGCGGAGCTTCCACGACGAGGACCACGCGAGCCTGGATACCAACGCCCTCGATGAGTTTCGCCGCCTCGTCGCGTGGGACTCGGGGGAGCGCCCGGAGGCCTTTCGCGACCTTCGGGGCGCCGGCGTTCGTGTCCTTCCCTGCGGTCGCGATCCCGGTCTTCCGACCTGGTTCGACGAGGGGCTCCCCGAGTTCGCCGGGAAGCTCCTCCTCGACGACCGTGAGCGGATCGGGCGGGTCCGGGTCCTCGTGACCTTCCGCCCCTTCGCGAAGCTCCCGGGTCCCGTGCAGGAGGCCTTCCTCGCCGGCGAGCTCCGCCTCTTCCCTGCCCCCTGGAGTCTCCTCTTCTGGGGGCACCCGGGCTACCGGCGCCTCGCAGGCGAGCTCCCGTGGGCCCTCCAGATCCCCCTCGCGCGCCGCTTCCCCGGGAGCGGCCTTCTCGACGGCCTCCGCATCCCGCAGTCTGGCTGGCTCGACGAGATCCCCGACGCCGCTCAGCGTCCCGAGGTCCGCCGCCGGGCCGCGACGCGGATCCGGCGAAGCCATCGTTTCCAGAAAGTCGAGCGGGACGCCGAGGACCTCGCCGATCCCCTCCTCGACGACCCCGTCACCGTCGCCCTTTTTTCCACGGACGAGGGCGCGATCGGCCTCTACGGCAAGCCCATGGCGAGGAACTGCCAGGTTTGGACGGAGGACTACCGGAGGATCCTCGACGGCCCGCGCGCGAGCCGGGAGGAGCTCGCGGTGGCCAAGAGAGCCTTCGCCGCCGGCGGCCGCTACCGCTACCGCCTCTTCTATCCGCCCATGCAGGTCGGCGAACGCTCCGTCTTCTGGCACCGGCCCCTCGTCGCCCGGTCCCTTCCCGACGGAACCGTGCGTGTCCTCCCCGATGCCGCGCTCGGCCACTTGACCGCGGAACGCGCGGGAAGCCGCCCGATCGAGCTCTGGCCGCGACTCGAGCGGAGGCCCGGACACAAGGAGGCCGCCCGGGTCCTCGTCCGCTTCCCCGTCCGCCGCGCGCGCACGAACGCGACGGCCGTCCGGAAGCTCTTCGAATGGCGCGAGCTCCTCGGCAAGCCCCTCCCGGCGTCGTTCGCGCGCGCGCTCGCCGGGATTCCGCGCGACACCTCGCTCGAGAGGTGGATCGCGGGCCTCGACGGAGACCCTTCCCCCCATTCGCGCCTCCCTCGGTTCGAGAAGCTCGTGCGCTCCCGCATCGGGCCCGATCTCCCTCCCGCGGGCGACCATTGCCTCACATTCGAGTTCACGCGGACGCGCGAGTTCGAGGAGCGGTACTGGAAGGCGATGGTCGAACTCTCCGCGGGCAGGTTCCGCGACAAGAACAACGCCGACGTCATCGGCGCGAACCGCGGCCGGACGGGCGGCAATCCGGCGCGCGAGAACGGGCGATCCGCCGCGCGCGCGCGGCATCTCGACTCGCTCCGAGAGCACCTCCACCGGCTCCACGAGCGCGCGATCGAGAAAGCCGGCATGAACAGCCGCGCCCTCGTCGCCGATCACGTTTTCCGCTGGGAGACCGAGTTCGACTACGACTGGTGGGGCGGCTGGCTCGCCAACCGCACGGGCGCGAGCGCCGAGAAGAACGTCGTGGTCGTGATCCCCGGACGGAACCGCCGGGAGGCAATCGTCATGGCCGACCATTATGACACCGCCTACATGGAGGATCTCTACGAGACCGCCCGTGGAGGCGACCGCCTCCGCGCCGCCGCCCCCGGAGCCGACGACAACCACTCCGCGACCGCCGCGCTCCTCCTCGCTGCCGAGGCCCTCCTTCCCCTCGCTCGCGAAGGGCGCCTGGCCCGCGACGTCTGGCTCGTCCACTTGACCGGCGAGGAGTTCCCCGCGGACTGCCTCGGCGCTCGCGCCCTCGCCGCGAGCCTCGTCTCCCGGAAGCTCGTCCTCACCGCCCCCGAGGGAAGCAGCATCGACCTTTCCGGCACCCGCGCGGCGGGCGTCTTCGACCTCGACATGATCGCCCATAACGGCGGCCGGGCCCGCGACGTCTTCCAGATCGCCCCCGGCGAGGGCAAGGGCTCCGCGCGACTCGCCCTCGCGGCCCACCTCGCGACCGAGTCCTGGAACCGCCACGCCCGCACCTGGAACGCCCGCCCCGACCGCCGCGGCCTCGGCCGCGCCTCCCGGGTCGCGTTC
>JACQVV010000042.1 GCA_016209595.1 Planctomycetota bacterium | reverse complement strand
GGAGATGCAGCGGATCATCGAGGAGATCTACGGCGAGGGCTCCTCGTCCTCGGCCGGGTCGGCAGCCGGAGCAGGCGCCGGGGCGGCAGGCGCGGGACAGCGGTTCTTCCAGCAGGGGGCGGGACAGGGTCAGGGCGGGCAGGGGGGCCGCGGACAAGGGCAGGGAGGACAGGGCCAGGGCGGACAGGGACAGGGGGGGGGTCAGGGCGGCGGCGTTCGCAGGCAGGGGCGGAACCAGGAGGGCGACCAGGAGCCTCCGCCCGGCCCGGGCGAGGAGGAGGAAGAGGAGGGGGAGGGCGAGGAGGAGAAACCACCCGGCGAGGGTGCCGGGTTCATCCCGCCGGAGAGAAACGTCCGGGTCACGATCGACCCGCGGACGAACACGCTCATCGTGACGGGGGGCGAGGAGCTCGACTCGATCGACCAGCTCATCCGCCGCCTCGACGCCGACCCGGGGCAGGAGCAGGCGACGCTCCTCGTCCGGCTGCGGAACCACGACGCGGAGGCCCTGGAGCCCATTCTCCGCGAGCTCTTCGAGGAAACGACAACGGGCTCGACCGCCACGGCGCAGGGCCCGGCTGCGCCCGGCGTGGGCGGCCTCGCGGGCGAGGTCAGGGTCCGCGCCGACACGACAACAAACTCGCTCCTCTTCGTGACGAGCACCCGGAACTTCTCGCTGATCGAGAATCTCGTGGCGGAGCTCGACGTCGAGCCTCCTCAAGTGCTCATCAAGGCCTACGTGATCGAGGTGGACCTCGACGACGCGACGGAGTTCGGCGTCGAGGGCTCGTACGCCGACCAGCTCGGTGACGACCTTGACGACGAGTTCAAGACCGACTTCGGCGTCCAGGCGCTGGCCGACCAGGAGGGCGGCTTCACCTATAGCCTCGCCAAGAACAACGCGGACGCCCTCGTGCGCGCGATCCAGCGCAACGGGAAACTCGACGTCCTCTCGGCCCCCCGGATCCTCGTTCAGGACAACCAGGAGGCGTCGATCAACATCGGGAGCGAGGTCCCGTTCGTCACGAACAGCCGGCTCACAGACCAGGGGACCACTCTCAACACGATCGAATACCGGGACATCGGGATCATCCTCTCGGTCACGCCGCACGTCAACCCGGACGGCCTCGTCCGGATGCTGATCGCGCCCGAGGTCTCCGAGGTCGCCCCCGAGAGCCAGTCGGTCGAGATCACGGAGGGCGTCCTCTCGCCTGTCTTCCTTACGAACACCGCCTCGACCACGATCACGATCCAGCACGGCCACACGATCCTCATGGGCGGACTCATCCGGGATCGGCTCTCCGACAGCGAGACGAAGATCCCCCTCCTGGGCGATATCCCGATCCTGGGCTATTTCTTCAAGACCACGACGACCGAGAAGAGGAAGGTCGAGCTCATGATCCTCGTCACGCCGTACGTCCTCTTCCGGGCGCGGGATCTCCCGGTCCTCACCGACTTCGAGCTCGACCAGCTCGAGTTCATCGACCGGCGGCACATCGAAAAGGTCGCGCCGCGCGTCCCGTTTGAGATTCTCGATGAATAGGAGCTCCCGCGCCGCGCTGTCCGTTTTCGTCCTCTTCCTCGCCGCCGGCTGCGTCTCGGTCGAGCAGGAACGCCGGGAGAGGCTCGAGAAAGCCCGCTTCTACCTCGAGGAAGGGGACTCCTTCGCCGCGCTCGGGAATCACGAGCAGGCGATCGAGTCGTACGCGAACGCGATCGCGGAGCACCCCGGGGGCTATGCCGCGGCCCACTTCAAGCGTGGGAACGCGCACTTCCGCCTCGGCCACGACGACGACGCGATCCAGGACTACACCGAAGCAATGCAGCTCTCGCCGGGGTTCGACCAGGCGCTCTTCAACCGCGGCGAGACCTTTCGCCGCAAGGAAAGGTGGGCGGAGGCGCTCGGCGACTTCCAGGAGTATCGCCAGGCGAATCCCTCGGACGCGCGAGTTCTTGTCCGCATCGCCGACATCCTCCATGACAACGTCCCGTCGCACCGGAGGACCGCGCTCGACTACTACAGGCGCTACCTCGAGCTCGCGGGACCCGACGAGGCCGTCTCGCGGATCGTCTCCGAGCTCGAGCGGGAGTTCGGGCCGGCCGCCAGAGCCAGTGATCAGTGACCAGTGATCAGTGGCCAGTGAAAAAGCCTTTTTGCTTCCACTGACCACTGGTGGCAAGGGTGGCGGCGAGTAGAGCACGTCCCGCCCTCCCGTGCCCGTGCCCGTGCCCGTGCCCGTGCCCGTGCCCGAGAAAACGGCCGACCACGACCACGACCACGACCACGAAAGAACACGCCTCGACGGCTTGAGACAGAGCCTCGCTACCCGCCCGTCGCGTCCTTCGGTGTCCGCCCCTTCTTGGCTTTCTTGGGGCCGAGTGTCGGGGTATCAGGCACCCGAGTGTCGGGCACCCGAGTGTCGGATCCCGAGTGTCGGGGTATCAGGCACCCGAGTGTCGGGCACACGAGTGTTGGATCCCGTGTTCCCTCGCGCGGGCCCTCAGCGGTGCCGTTTCTTCTTGCGTGCTCCCCGGCCGGACCTGGACGCAGCGCGGATGCCTGCGAGCGCATCCTCGAAGGAGAGTCCGGCGAGAATCTCGGCGCGCTCGCGCGTGTAGTCACCGCGCCCGGAATCGTACTGCATCAGGAAACGGATCGCGCCCGACACGCCGAGTCGTTCCGTCAGGGCTTCCCATCCCTCCTTGCGAATCTGGTAGTCGGACAGCCTGTGGCTCCTGGGCGGCTTCACGGTTCGACCTCCATGCCGATCTCGGAAGGGTTTGCGATCGACACGTGCAAGGTCCGCTCATGCCTTCGTCCGAGACGAAGGAGTCCATCGTCGCAGGTCGCAAAATATCGAGCGCCCGCGGCCTCCGCGAACGCAAGGTGAAAGGAGTCGAGCTCGCCGAAGCCGAGCGAGGCGAGCGCCCGGGCTCGCTCGATCACGGTGTCCGTGAGTCGAATGTCCAGGGCCGCCCCGTCCAGCCAGGCGGCCGCGGCGCGACGCCGATCCTCCTCGGGATTCGCGGAGTTCTCGAAGAGGAGGGCGGGTGACCGGATGAGCCTCAGTTCTCCCTTCTCCGCCCTTTCGATGATGCGCGCCACCGCCGCCGCTTCCCGGCGGACCCGGGAGCGGGAATGGTCGTCGAAGGGCCGCTTGTAGCAGCACAGGTCAAGGTAGATTTTCATGGGCGCTCCCACCTCACGATACACCCGCCGGGCCTACGGCGTCCAGGTTCGGGGTCGCGCGAACCTCGCCCCGGCCGCACCGCGGCGTGGCATCCGAGCGCCATGAGTGATAGGCTTTGCCTAAAAAGGGAGGCCCCCGAAGGAACGGCCACGGGACTCGAATGGAGCAATCCCTCTTGAAGACGCAGCTCCTGGAACTCATCCGGAGCGATGCCGATGTGCGCGCCGAGGTCGAGAGACTCCTCCTCAACTCGGCAGTGATGCAGGAGATCCGCGCGCTGCGCGAGGACATGAACCGCCGGTTCGAGGAGGTCGACCGCCGGTTCGAGGCGATCGACCGGCGGTTCGAGGCGATGATCGCCGAGCTCAGATCCGTGAAGGACAGCGTCTCGGCGCTTGGGTCTCGCTGGGGCATCCAGACGGAAACCGCGGTGCGGGAGTTCGCACAGCGGTACATAGCGAGCGAATTCGGGGTCCGGGCAGAACGCTGGAGGCACAAGGACAGCGAGCTCGACATCGTGATCGGGAACGGCAAACACCACTTGATCGAGATCACGAGCTGGTGCGACGAGAAAACGGTCCGCCGGTTCGTGGCGAGCATCGCTACGTACGAGCAGGAGACGGGCAGGAAGGCCGACCGGAAGATCGTCGTCACCGCCCACGCGACGGGACCGGCCTGGCGCCTCGCGCAGGAAGAGGGGATCGAGGTCTTCAGCGGGTAGGACGGACGGCTTGCCGCAATCGTTCACGGGGAGGCGAACAGCCCCATCCCCCCCTTCCCCTACCGCCCGGGTCTCGGCCCGGGGTGCCGGGGTTGGCCCGACTCTCCGTCTCCCTTGATCCAGCGAGAAGGCCCGGGCTCGGGTCCGGGCTCGGGTGCGTGAGCGTGCGCGAGGAGTGGCCCACTGTTCCGGCCTGGGAACGCTCAACCTCGGCTGCGCGTCAACACGAGATCATGCTCGGGGTCGACCGCCGCCAGGAGCTCCGCCAGCTTCTCGACGGTCGGCACCGTCTTGCCCTGTTCGTATCTCGCGAACGTGTTCCTCGAAGTTCGACCAAGACGACGAGCCGCATCGGCCAGGGAGAGGCCGTGCATCTGCCGCTGGCGCTTGACGAGCAAGGCCAAGAGGGGCGGCGTCGCCCGGGAGCCGACCTCGAAACGATCCCCCTTTCCGACATAGACGTCCACCTCGAAAGCCTCGCGGTTGACGAGGGCCTCGATGGCGTCCTTGATCATCGCGAGGGCTTCCTTCCTTGTCCGACCCTGGGTCATGACGTCGAGGATCGGCACCTCGATCAGCCAGTGCTTGCCGTGCCTCCAGACTCGCCCCTCGAATCGCATCACGGTCCCTCCGCTTTCTTCAAAATCTTGCGCGCCAGCCGATCGTCGATCTCGTTGTGGCGTGGCACCGCTTCCTCGATCTCGCCATTGGTCCAGACATCGTGTCTCCTCCCGTGGCGAAGCAGCCACCAGCCGAGCTCTCGGAGTCGCGTCTCGAGATCCCGGCGCTTCATGAGGCCAGTGTACACCCATGCGTGGCCACATGCCATGAGCGGCCCCGGGTGCCCAAGTGCCCGAGCGCCGGGCGTGGGGTTCCAGAAAGAGTCTTGAGGACTTGCGTGGGGCTGGCACGTGTTGGCATGATTGTCCCGGCAGGGGGCCTGGTCGCGTAGCAGGGGAGAGTCCGAGACAAAGATAGATAGCCACCCGCGTCGGGCCCGCGGCGGCGCGGTTCAGCCCATCGCCGCGCGTTCAGCGCAGAACGAGCCGAGGATCGCAGTGGTCGCAGTGCCCACAATTGCCGTTGAACTCGATTCGATACAACCTGGCGAACGGCGTCAGCCGACAGCCGCGCGCCTTGACGAAGCCTCGGAGCTCGCCGATGCCGCGTGTGGCCTCTGCCAGCTGTTCCGCCCGGAACTGTTCGAGGCGTTGCGCGTGCTGCGAGGACCAAGTGCAGACACCCTTGCGGCGCCCGTAAACCCATGCCTCGCCCCTGTCCTCGTCGAGCGTCGTCACCTCGATCGCGCGGCGTAGCGCTACCCGCACGACGGCCGCCTCCGCGTCGAGGAATCGCACCTTTGCCTTCTTCGCAGCCTTGGCGAGATCGATCGGACCGGCTGACTTGCGCCCCATCTGGTCTTCGATGAGTTCGAGGCCGAGCGCATCGTCGGGATCCTTCTTTGCCCTGGCCCCGGCGCCGGCATCGCTTCGGGTCACGTGGACGTGCCGCAACACGCGCAGACCGACCTGGACGTCGCCGACCTGGTCGAGGAGGTTGAGCGTCGCCGCGTTCCAACTCTGGTTGAGCGACGAGTCGTTCTCGATGTGGTCGGGCAACGCGTGCAGCGGTAGCAAGCAGGCACCCTCACCGTCCGCTGGGAGATCGAAGCGTCCCTCCAGCAACGCCGTCGCCCGGGCCGCAGCCTTTTCCGACCCCAAGAGCGCTAGCTGACTCTTGACGGCATGGCCCATCGAGCCCGGCGTGTAGAGCAGGAACGCGTGCCCGGTGCGGCCGTCGCGGGAGCAGCGCCCGATCTCCTGGTAGTACGAGTCCAGGTTCTGAGGCACGTCGAAGTGGATGACTGTCCGGACGTCCTGCTTGTCAACGCCCAGGCCGAACGCGTTCGTCGCCACCACCACGTCGGCATCGCCCTCATGGAAGGCGTTGAGCCGTTCCCTCCGGTGTTCTGGAGCCGTGTTGCCGGTGTAGTTGAAGCTGCGCCGGAGCCCGCGCTCACGGAGCGCCTCCTGGATCTCCGTGACGTGTTTCTTCAAGCCACAGTAGATGATGCAGGGCTTCTCAACCTGTTCGACGAGCGGCAGAAGCGCCTCCAGCTTCTCGTCGTGCTTCTTGCAGGTGACAACGCGAATGGAGAGTTCGCGGCGCAAGGCAGGCTCCTCGAACCGGGCGATACCGTCGGACTCGCCGAAGACGTCGAGCAACCGGCGCTCGTTGTCCTCCGTCAGCGTCGCGCTCAAGAACAACGTCTTCAACCGAGCACCGCGCTCGATCAGTCGGCGTCGGATTTCGCCGAGCCGGAAGAAGTCGGTCCGGAAGTCCTGCCCCCATTCGGGCACCATGTGGGCTTCGTCGATGACGAGCAGTCGCACGTGCTCGGCCGACTGGAGCAGCGTTTCCCGGAAAAACGGCTCAGCCGCTTTCTCCGGCGATAGGAACAGAACGTCGATCCTGCCGCTTCGGAACCGCCTATAGATCTGCGTCCGCTCGGTGACCGGCACCGTCGAGTTGATCTCTGCGGCAGCGAGGCCCGTGTCGCCGTATTCCTTCTCAATCTTGCGCATCTGGTCGTTCATGAGCGCGATCACGGGTGAGATGACGACGGCGGTCGCCGCCTCGTTGCGTCGCCGCCACTCGATAGCGGGAATCAGGAAGGTCAGCGACTTGCCGCCACCCGTAGGCATCCGGGCGACGATCATGTTGGCGCCTGCATCATTCAGGAGCTCTTGAATGACGTCGCGCTGTGCCGCGCTCCGATAGTGCTTGAACTGTGCGAAGTGCCTCCCAAGGAGCGCGTCTCGCGCTACCGGACGCGACACGACGAACCTGCGCTCCCGGGCGAGGCGTAGCTCGCCGTTGGCGGTCAGGCGCAGCTCGACGGTCGCTTCGCGTCCCGAACGGCTCCTTACCGAGAAGCCCGCTCGGACGAGCGCGTCGCGCATCGCCGACGCGCGCCGGCCTCCTGGCCCGGTGGCACACCGTGCGACAGCGGACAGCGTCTCTTCGCCCACGACCTCCGATGGGCCGAATGTGCCGGCACGGAACGCCCGCGCGAGAATCGAGGCCTGGTCGAAGATCGCGGTGCGCATGTAGCACGGCCAAACGGCCGCCCGGCCCCCTTCTATCAAGCACCGGATGCCGACTACATCGAGGGCTACGGGGAGCTTCTCGGCGGCGTCGGAACGCGCCCGTTCGCTCGGGGGGAGTGCGTGCTTCAGCCAGTTCCAGGTGAGATCGAGGCGCTCGCCGCCCCACGCCTCCAGCCGAGCAAGCGCCGCCTTCAGGTACGTTTCGAGTCGGTTGCTCATGCGGTCCAGTTCCGAAGAGCGGCACGCAGTGCGTTGAGGTCGACGACCCGAGCCTCGGGAGCGCGCTCCAGGAGAGCGCCCAGCGCGCTTCGCAGCGGCCGATCCCGCAGGCGTGCAAGACGCCGATCGGGTGGATCGTCGCCTGGCATCAAGAGGTCGAGGACCATGAGGCCAACAGCGAACATGTCGCCGGCGCTCGAACAGCCAGCCCCGGCGACAACCTCGGGAGGGACACGGCTGGGGTGTGCGATCGTCCGGCGACGCGTGCTTCCGTCCTCCGCAGCGCTGTACTCCAGGCCGCCGACAAGGATTCGCCCATCATCGCACAGGGTGATCACCTCCGCTCCGAGGTTCCGATGGACGATGCCAGCCTCGCGGAAGGCAGCCAGGGCTTCACCGATCTGGGCGAGCACGCCGTCCCGGAAGCTTTGGTCGGTCAGGAACCGACGCCGCTCCCGCGCGAGCGTGGCCGGGCCACCATACTCCAGCGCGGTCCAAAAGACGTGGAAGTTCGCCGGGTCCGGAAACGCGTCGTAGACGATCGGGATGGCTGGGCAGCGTTGCGATTCCAGCCGTGCGAGCGCCGCCGCCTCGGATTCCAAACGACGAAGCGTTCGCGCCTGGACGTCCTCATCCGCCAAGGGGTCGATCTCCCAGCATCTGAGCAGCACGTCGCGCTCACGGACGTGGCTGCACCGACCCACGAATTGGCGGGCGAACGGCGTCGCCGCGAGTTCCTCGTCGACGACGAAGTGGCCGATCCGCCACGCCTCAGCGCCACTCGTCGGGTCTGCCAGCGCATCTGCGATCGCCACGAGTTCGCTCCGTCCAAGCTCCGTCCGCCGCCCCTCGCGCGGCAACATGGCGCCCGCCCCGATCCGCACCGGCGCCGTGTCGAGGTCGTAGACGTACTGGTTCCGCAGCACGTCGTCGGGCCAGGCGAGCCGGCCGGGACCATGCACGAGACAGCTGCCCACGGACACGTGTGCGCCAATCAGGTCCCTCTCGACGAGGTGGCTGCGGAGGAACTTGGCCTTGTAGAGCAGGCCGGGGAACGGGTTGGGCACGGAGTAGCCGTTGTCGAACTCCACCGTTCCACCGACCCGCATGATGCGCCCATACCAGTGCTTGACCTCGATGGCGACGATGCCGCTCGGCAACACGGCCACGAGGTCGATCTCTCCGCCCGAATACTTCCCGGGCAGCAGGTAGTTCCCGATGACGAAGCCGCTGGTGGCGAGTCGGTCGGTGAGGCGCTGTGCTGCCAACCGCTCGCTCTCGTGACGGAACGGGTTGCTGCTGCGAAAGGTGGCCACTTCCTATCCCTCCGGCTCGAACGGCTCCACCCTCGATCATCGCCGAGGCTTCCGAGCCGTCTTCCCCGCGGCAGCCCGGACGTCGCGCGTGTCCTCGCCCCCGGTGCCGAGGAACTCGCGTAGCTGGTCGAGCATGACGGCCGCCGACGTCTGCCGGTCGTCCTTCCGCGGCGAGAATGCCTTCCGAATGATATTGACCAGCTTCGGCGGCACGCCGGGCAGGCGCGCAGGGGCCGCCCCTCGCTTCGGGCGTCGGCCCGTGAGCAACTCCACCAGCACCACGCCAAGCGCGTAGACATCGTCCCGCACGTCGGGCCGCGCCTTCGGCTCGAGCTGCGAGGGCGGCGCGTAGCCCGGCGTGCCGGCGCCGTGCGTGTGCTCGTCGTCCTCGGCTCGCCGGTGGAGGATCCCGTAGTCCGCGAGCTTCAGTTGATCTCCGACGAAGAGGAGGTTGCCCGGCTTGATGTCGCGGTGGACGAATCCCCGCTCGTGCAGACCCGACACGACCTCGACGACGGGTAGCAGCTCGCGAACGATCGCGGCGGCCCGATTCGGACCGCGGCTCTTGTGCGGCGCATAGCCCACGGCACCGATGCGTTCTGCGAGGCTGCCGCCATCGGCGAACTCCATCTGGAGGAAGACGTGGTCTCCCGAACGCACGATGTCCTCCACGTGCAGCAAGCTCGGGTGGCGAAACTGCTCGCGCAGGCGCTTCTGCTCCAGTCCCTCGCTGGCCACGTCACCCGCAGTCGCCACTTTCAGCGCCCACGTACGCCCGTTCTTCCTCGCACGGAATACCCGGCCCATCCCGCCCGCACCGATGGTTTTCGGGTTCTCGAACCCCGCGGCCCGAAGAGCCTCCTCGGGGGCCCTCCTTGCCTTGATGGACGTGTCGGCGTCGCCGACCTTCGCGCGACCGCGCTTGGTTCCATGCCTCGACCGATCCAGCCAGGCCCGGAGAAGTCGAATTCCTAGCTGTCGGTCGTGCAGGTCCGAGAGGTCTGCCACGCAGCACACGCAACCGCGGCTGGTCGGATCCGCCGAGCATCGGCGGCATCCTTCGAGCACCTCCGAGAGCGCGCTGTGAAGGACGTCGCTCAGTTTCTCGAACGTGCGCTCGGCCAAGCCGACGCCACCCGCCTGCCTCTCGTACACGAAGATAGCGGCATGGTCGTCCGCGGCAGGGTGCGTCTCGTAGGAAGTGAACGCGAGGTCGTCGCGGGCCGAGTAGTGGAACCGAGGGATGGCCTGCACGATTGCCTTGCCTGCCGTGAACAGCGCGCGCTTCTGCTCTTCCTCATCCAGCATCCCGGCCAGCGCCTCGGGCGGCACCTCGAGCCAGGTTGCCTCGGTCTCGTAGCGATGCTCGGAGGGCGTGGAGGCGTTACGGAAGACCCTCAGGATCCTGAACTTCGACGGGCCGTTTCCCCCGTCCCCGCCACTCTCGCCCGCCTCCGCCCCGCCGGCTTCCTCTCCCTCAACGGTCTCCTTCGGTACTGCGATTTCCGATGGTGTCGGGCGCTCCGCCTCGTACGGCACCTTGTAGAACTGGTCGATCTGGGTCGTCACGCTGATGGGGCCGTAGCGCGCTTTCACCAGCCCGATGTCCGCGGTGCGCTGCTCCCCTTCGAGCGCGGCGATCTCGGTGCTCACCACCGGCACGGTGATCTCGCGGTCCGATGCCTCGCGCACCACGGCGTAGAAGCGCTTCTGGCCGCTCCCGTGAGGGCCATCGCCGTCGTACTGCAGTTTCGTCACCTCGTAGAACCGGCGGTTGTGGATGAAGACAGCGCCCGGGTGTAGCGAGCGCAGCGCCCGCAGCTGGTCATCCCCCATTACCCTCGGTCCGTCCTTGCGCCCCAAGAACACGGGCACCTTGAACTGGCTCCCGCCGCGAAGCGCGATCTCGAAGAGACGCTGTCCCGTACCGTCACGGAAGACGAAGACTTCCTTGCCTCTCTCCTTCTTCTTGGTGAGATACCCGCCGTCTTCCCGCTGCACCACATCGAGCACCTGCGCGAACGAGTCCCCGAAGAAGGCGCCGTCCCGCTTCGGGTCGAGTGGGTAATCGTAGTTCGCGCCGATGATGTGCTCCTCCAGGATATGGGGATTGTCCGGCGTGACGATCAGCTCTTCGAGGTGCTTGTCCTGATCGATGAACTCCTGTGGGTGTTCCTCCCAGAACCGATCGAGGAAGCTGTCGCCCAGGAGGAAGAGCTGCAAGCCCGGTCCGCGGCGCCCGGCGCGACCCAGCATCTGCCAGGCCTTGGCGATCGTCCCCGGGTACGTGATGAGGGTTGCACAGCTCAGGGAACCGATGTCGATGCCGAGGGCAAGCGCGCTCGTCGAGATCACGCCCTTGACCTGGCCGCCGCGGAGGCTCGCCAGCGCCTCGACCTTCTCGTCGGAAAGGAACGTCGCCGCGAAGACCCGCAGGCACTCCTCTGGCAAACCGTCCTTCTTGAGCTTCTTCGCAAGTTCCCGGTAGAGGGACTGGACACCCGGGATGCTCTCCTGGAACGCGATCGTGCTCAGTCGCTGCCGCGCGAACACGACGCCCAGCGCGCCCTTGGCGAACTCCCGCATCGGCTGGGTCGCCTCACGGCGGCGCAAGAACACCAGCTTCTTGGGGTGGCGCTCGGAGGTGTCGCGCTTGCGGTCGATGACGAGCGCGGGTGCCTGGCCGGTGAGGGCCTCGGCGAATCGGCCGGGGTCGCGGATCGTGGCGGAGCAGAGGACGAACCGGATCGGCCCCTTGTTGCCCAGGCGTGCACACAGTCGCTTGATGCGACGGATCAAGTTGGCGACGTGGCCTCCGTAGACCCCGCGGAACTCGTGGCACTCGTCGAGCACCACGTACCGCAGGCGCTCGAACAGGTACTGCCACGCGCCCGCGCCCCTCTTCGCCTCGCACCCCGGCGGCGTGACGTCGACGGCCAGCGGCAGGATGGCGCGCGAGAGCATTTCCGGATTCGTGAACAGGAAGTCGGGCTTCTTCTTGCGGATGAGTCGGCGCAGCGCGGTGGTCGCCGGCTTCATCGGGTGATCCTCCTCGACGCTCACACCTCCGTGGTACTGCGCGGCTTTGAACTGCTCGCCTCCGGGGAGCGTCACGGTCTGAAGGAACCGCGCCGCGGCGCCGTCCGCGCGCTTCGCGGTCCCGAAATCGCCAAGCGAACGAAACTGGTCGTCGACGAGCGCGTTGAGGGGGGCGAGGTACAGGACCGTGGGCGGCTCTGCACCCTTCGCCGCCGCCACATCATTGAGGAACGGGAGCTGGAAGCAGAGCGACTTGCCGGACGACGTCGCGGTCGACAGGACGACGCTGCCCCCCTTGTGGATGGCGGTCACGGCTTCCGCCTGGTGTCTGTAGAGGGAGGCCGCATCCGTCGTCTGGAGCTTGTGCTCGACTGCCTTGCGCGCGCCCGGGGCCAACCATCGCAGTGAGTCCAGAGGGACGCAACCGGCCGGTCGCGCCCGGTCCGATTCGAGGACCGCGGCCACGCCATCGCCGTAGGTGCGGCGTAGCTCCCTGACCACCTCTTCCAGGTCCACCTGCTCCGGCGGTACGAAGAGCACCGGCGTACCCTGCAGCGCCTTGTGCTGGAAGAGATCCTCCGCCACGTCCTCGGGCAACGGGCGCTTGCAGCCAGCGCAGAGGATGGCCCGCCTGGCGGCGACGGCGTCGCCCTTCGGGACCGGGCGCCAGCCGCTCGTCACCTCGGCGTTGAAGCCCTTCAGGCGGAAGCCGCGGACACCCCACTTGCCGGCGCCATCGGACTGGACCTGGAGCCAGTCCCCGCGGTTGGGGCAGCGATCGCAAGTCACCATGATGATGGCCAGATCTCTGCTGGTGCTCCCGTGAGCACAACCAGGTCCCCACGATTGCCCCAGGTTCAGGGCGAACGCGGGTCCTGTCAAGCTCCTTGACGCACGAGGGGAGCCCGTGGGCAGGGAAAGTCTGTGGAAAGGCCCACCCCATCGAGGTACTCCCCGGGCCGCAAGACCCGCGGCATTCTCGGCAGACGGTCAGTTCCTACTCACCGGCTGCGCCGACGGGACCGCGAAACTCTGGGAGACTACGACCTGGATGGCGGTCTCTACTCTGGGGCGCCATACCGACTGGGTGCGGTTCGTTGCGTTCTCGCCGGACGGCCGGCTCGCGCTCACGAGCTCCAACAACGGCACGGCCGAGCTCTGGCGTAGCTTGTGCATTCCGCGAAGGGTTGGCGGGGACGAGGAGGAAGAGTAGTCGCGGAGCTGACTCGACGATGGGGGCCGTCTTGTTGGCCCGCGCGCACGCCTCCTGGATCTAGAAAAGCCCGCGAGATGGGGCGAGGCTCTCGTAGTCTATCGCTTCGCGACGCTCCCGTCGGCGCGCGTCTCCCCTTCGTCCTTCGCCCAGCGCAGGAGCCATTCCTTCATCCACGCGAGGACCTCCGGGCGCTCGGCGGCGAGGTCTTGCTCGCAGTGCGGGTCGTCGGGGAGGTGGTAGAGGCGGTCGATGTCGTGTTCCTCCCCTCGGGCGTGGACGAGCTTCCACTCGGCGGTGCGGATCGAGAGCTCTTTCGTCGCGAGCATGAGTTCCCTGGCATCCGGATGGAGCACGATGTTGTGGTCGAAGCTCGGGTCGACGAAGGTCGTCTTGTCGAGCGTCTTCCAGGAGAGCCGCTTCTCGCCCGGAATCTCGTGGCGGAAGAAGAGGTACGAGGTCTCGCCGTAGAAGACGAGCCCGAGGTCGGCTCCCGCCGGGTCCTCGATGAAGGGAACCAAGCTCACACCGTCCATCGGGGCGGGGACGGGGAGTCCGAGGAGTTCCAGAAGCGTCGGGGCGAGGTCGATCGCGCGGACGAGGCGGTCGACCCGAACGCCGCGGAACGGCCCGCCGGGGGCCGAGATCACGAGCGGGATGTGGTTCGTCTGATCGCCGCCGTTGAAGCTGATCCCGTGGCCGAGCGTCGTCCCGGGCTCGTAGAGGTCGTCGCCGTGGTCTGAGGTGATGACCACGATCGTGTTCTTCGCGAGCCCCCGCTCCTGGAGGTGTTCAAGCACCTCGGCCACCGCGTCGTCGAATTGCCGCACCGTCCCGTCGTAGAGGTCGCCGATGTGCTGGATCTCGTGGGGCGGAAGGTCCTTCGCGAATCCGCCGGTGATGAACTCGTCGATGTCGAACTCGAGCTGGCTCCGGTTCGGACCCCGGTAGTTGGGGTCGGAGAAGAGCTCGTAGTAGGGGTACTTCGCCGAGTAGGGAAGATGCGTGGTCGAGTAGAAGCCGACCAGGAAGAACGGGCGGCCGTCCTCGGCGGCGGCGTCGATCGAGTCCTTGAGCTGGCGCGTCACCTGGTCCGGCGTGCGGTTCGTGGAGAGGATCTCGAGCTCGGGGAAGATCGCCTGCCCGGTCTCGTTCTGGTAGTAGATGGAGAGGAACGGGTGGCAGAGCATCACCGCCTCGGTGAGGAAGACCTTGAAGTTCTGCACGTGGCGGACCCGGACGTCCTCGAAGCCGTAGTCCACCAGCCGGAAGTTGTTCCCCGCCCAGTCGGAGACGACCGCCGTCCGGTAGCCCTGCTCGCGGAGGATCCTCGTGAGAAGGACGGGGTTCGCCGCGGCGTGGTCCGCTTCCTCGCGCGAGGGGAACATGTGCCGCATCCCGTGGTGCATCGGGTACTGGCCGGTGAGAAGCGAGAGCCAGCCCTCCAGCGTCGAGGCGATCGGCGTGAGGCAGAGACGAAAGGTCGCTCCCTCGGCAGCGACGCGGTCGATCGTGGGGGAGGTCGGCCGCGAGTAGCCGTTCGCGCCGATCCGGTCGCCGCGAAGCGAGTCGGCGGCCAGGACGAGCACGTTCCAGCGCTTCTCCTCGGGCTGGGGGTGCTTCGGCCGGGCTCGCGCTGGAAGAGCCGAGAGAAGGAGCGCGCCCAGGACGAGCGGGAAGCCTCCCACGACGGCGGCCCTGGCCAGGCGCGGGTGCCGCCCGCTCCACGCCCAGGCACGAGGCGCGTAGTACCGGGCGAGAAACAGCGCATAGAGGCCCAGGAGGATCCAGAAGAAGGCCGGCGTCCAGACCACGCCGCGGAGGAACTCCGGGGTCCCGCCGTAGATCTTCCACCAGAACTTCGCGAACGGGCCCGCGAGCAGGTAGGGCTTGATCGTCGCGACGCCGAGCGCAACTGCCACCGTCGCCGCGACCGAGAGGAGGACGGACGCGAGCGCGATCCGCCACCTTCCCCAGCCCCGCCGGCGGGCGAGGATCGCGATGGGAGGATGCACCGCGACCGCGTGGAGCGCGGCCACCAGGAGGTAGCCCGCGAGCATCTTGAGCTCCAGGAGCGCCAGGAACCCGATGTAGTCGCTTCGCGCGAGATCGGAGAACTCGTTCTCCTGGGAGCCCTGGAAGACGACGAAACTGACGACGGACGCGAGCCAGAAAAGGACGTGAAGGGTCGCAAGCGAGAGGGCGACGGTGCGAAAGATCCTCGGCGCCGGCCCGCCCGTCGGTCCTGGCGCGGCGGTCATCGGGCGAGATCGAGAGCGAAGCCAGGCAACACGCGCGTCACGGCGGCCCTCCAGGGAGAGAAGCCGCTATCCTAAGCACTCTCGCCGGTTCCATCGAGTACCGTGGAACTTCGACATCGGAGAGCGCGGGAGAACGGCGCGGTCGCATGCGGAGCGAATCGTGCAGCGCGCCCTCAATCGACTAGGACGAGGTGCCACCTCCCCAGACGGCCGCGGAGGCGTCCGTCCTCCAGGCGCACGGAGGGCGGGTCGACCGGCCGGCCGCGCTCGTTCCACTGGGCGATGCGCGAGCCCGAGGGGAGCCGGAGCGACACGTCGGTCGCGGCGGCCGCGAAGACAGCGCTCCGCGCCGGTCCCGTCACGACGTAGGCGTGGGCCGGCGCCTCGAACACGGGACGTTCGGGCGCGAGCAGGTTCGCCAGCACGGAGGAGAACTCGAGGTGGATCGAGTTCCCGTTCACGAACCACTTCCCGGAACGCTCGGTGACAAGGGCCGAACCATCGGGAGCCGCGACCCGAACGGTCGCGGCCGCCCGGAGTTTCCCGGGAAGCACGGCACGCGACTGATACCACGGGACGCGGCCCAAGTCTTCCGGATCATCCGTCGCGTAGAGATGGAAGCCTCGATAGCGGACCTCGCGCTCCCCGGCGGGGAAGGCGCAAAGGACGCTCGCGGGGAGAGGGTGGCGCCGAGGCTTGTCCCAGGAGAAGGAGTCCTCCTCGACCGCGGTAGGGAGTCCCAGGGCAGCCAGGACGCGCTTCCACCCGGGTCCGGTCCCGGGCGCACCCGCCGCCTGAACCACGACCCGGCTCGCCCGCTCGACGAGCGCGGCGACCGCCTCGGGCACGTCCTCATCGACCTCGAGTTCCGCGCATCGCCCCGTCGCGAAAACGTAGTACAGGTCGGCAGGGCGCTCGCCGGGCGCGCCGAATGTCGCGACGAGGTCGTACCCGGCCGCGTGAATCGCGTTCGCGATCATGTCGATCGACGAGGCGAGCGCGATGTCGTGGAGATCGGCCGCCTCCGAGTCCTTGCCGGGCGGGGGAGGGCAGAGGACCAGGTTGGCGACGGGCTTCGTCTCGGAGGGGCGCCGGGCGTATCGCTCGACGAGCGGGGCGAGGTCCTTTCCGTAGTCGAAGTCGCGGCAGTAGGCGCTGTCGGCGTCGTTGGCCTCGGGGGTCTCCTCGAGCCAACCCGGGATGAAGGAGTAGACGTGCGGGGCGAACTGGACCGCGCGAAGAAGCGCCACGTTCCGCTCGCAGCCGGGAGCGAGCCCCCAGTTGCCGCTCGTCGCCAGGCCCGCCGGCTTCCCCTGCACCGCCTGGTGGGCGAAAACGATCGCGCCGAGCCCCAGCGTGCTGCCGCCCCAGGACGCGATGGGCCGCCAGTTCCGGCGCTCCTCCTCGTCGCGAGCCAGATCGAAGGGGTAGGTCGAATAATCCTCCGAGAGGCACAGATCGGCGCGTCCCGCGGGGTCATGGAAGTAGTGGAGGTACACGAGGCCCTGCGCGCGCGCGACGGGGGCGATCGCCTCGAGGTACTCCTCCCCGTACGCTTCCTCGTCGACCCACATCTCGATCTCGTGGCGCTTCGCGTAGCCGCCGAGATCCGCCACGACCGCCGCGACGGCCTCCGGCCCCAGGAGCTTCGGCCGGATCCGCCGGTCGAACTCCTTCGAGCGGTAGACGATGTGAGCCAGGTCCTCGATCGCCGCCGTGATCGCGAGATCCTGCCTCTTCGCCTCGGCGCAGGCGAGATCGAACAGGTCGCCGACGGCCGGCAGCCGGAAGCCCGCTCGCCGCAGAGCTTCCGAGCTCATGTACGTCACGCCATCCCGGTCGAACGGTTCGAGTCCGATCACGTCCGCGCCCCGAGCGCGGGCTCGCGCGAACCAGCGAGCCAGGTTTGCCGCGATCCAGTCACGGTCCTGGGACATCTCGATTTCCCGCGGGGGCCAGGTCGCGGCGTCCCACTCGAGCACGTCGTGGAATCCCACGCCGGCGACGTACCGCACGGGCCGCTCGTCCGCCGCCGCTCCGCCCGCTGAGAGCAGCGCAAGAAGAAGGATGCGGCTCGCTCGCACGGGGGTCCTCCCGGAGAGTTCTCGCCCCTCGGACGTTCCCATCATAGTCCAGGCCCGGCGGCTCCGTGCCGGGTCTTCCCGACCTGGCGCGGGCGTTCCGCGCACGCCGTGGTCGGTGACGCTTCGACTCGCGGCGCCTTGAAAGACGCGTCGCCTGGTTCGTGCCCGCCCTGATGCGGGAAAACGGCATCGCAGAGCGCGGGAAAACAGCATCGATAGCCGCGGAATTTTCGGCATTGAAGAGCGCGGGAAAACGGGCTTGTCACATCGTGCTGCAAGACAAATAGTTGCGGCTGGCGGATCCCTGGTCGAGCAAGAGATGAACGAGCCGTCGGACGGAGCTTCCTACTTCTCCTTGTCGCTGAGGCGAATCTGCTTCTCGATCTCCGCGAGAATCCTCGATGCGGGGACCTTCAACGCCTCGCAGATCCTCATCAGCGTCTGCACGGTCGGTGACTTTCGGTCGAGCTCCAGAAGGCTGATGTAGTTTCAGGCAAGACCCGCGCGAAAGCCGAGTTCCTCCTGGGTCAAACCCGCTCGCTTCCTCGCTCTCCGAATCGCCGCACCGAGCATCGATGGCGACGCTACTTCTTGACCGACCGAACGTCTTCCAACTATAGTTGGAGTTCGCCTGTCTGGTGTTCGTCATGCGGGCCACGGAAGGAGGATGGGGCTGTCCTTTCGTTCGTCAAATGGTCCCCGAACGAGCTCTGGGCTCTCGTGTGGACGTACGAGATCAAGTACCGTGATGCGGAAGTCAGTCTGCACATGCTGATCGAGAGCGAAGAAACCCAGGCATACGTCCGCGATCCTGTCTGGGACGATGACCACTGGGTCAAGTAAGCCCCCGGCGCCAAGAGATCGCTGACGCGCTCCCCTCTCGCGGGACTGGAGCCAGAAAGCCTGGCGACCAATCCCCTGACGCTTCGTCAACGGCTGGCTCCGCGCCGACCGGTAGCATGGCTCGTCCCCATCTGGCGGCCCCGGCCCGGTTTGGCGAGAATGGGTCGATGAAGACGACCGGGTCGATCGCCGCGAGTGCCGCGCTCCTTGCCTCGCTCGCCGCGGGGACGGCGCGGGCACAGGAGGACGAGCTCGCGCTCTGGACCGAGCGGCTCTCCAGCCAGTCTCTCGGTCTCGTCTACGCGAACCGCCTCGCGATGGCGGGGGAGGCGGCGACGCCCCATCTCGTCCGGGTCCTCTCCGAGGGAGGGGCCGAGGAGAAGAAGCGGGCGATCTGGGTCCTCCTGCGGACCCGCGACGCGAAGGCTACCCCTGCCCTGCTCCAGCTCCTGGAGCGGCGGGAGATGGACGAGCTTGCCTGCCGGGCGCTCGCGCGGCTCGCGGCGAAGGAAGCGGTGCCGCTCCTCCTCGCCCGGCTCGCCGAGAATCCGGAGGGCGGGGCGGCCTACGTCAACGCGCTCGGCTCGCTCCGCGCGGCGGAGGCGACCCGGCCCCTGGAGGAACTCCTCGCGAAATCGTCCGAGATCTCCTACCGGGCGGCGCTGGCGCTCCTCGTGATCAAGCCGGGCCACCCGGCCGCGCGCGAGACGCTCCTCGTCCTTGCAAAGAGCGAGAAGGAGGCCGACTGGATCGCGGCCCTCTGGGCGATGGGGCGGTCGGGCGACTCGAGTTTTCTGGAGGCGGTCCGCGCGGGGCTCGCCGCGGACAAGACCGAGGCCGTGAGGTTCGAGGCGATCCAGGCCCTCTCGGAGATCGGAGGGCCGGACGCGCTCTCCGCGCTCCGCGCTCGCGCCGGCCCCGAGGCAGGTCCGGACGAGGCGCGGCTCCTCGCCCGGGCGATCTCGCGGGTGTCCGGGGACGCGGCCGACCTCGATCGCTACCTCGCTCTCGTGGACGCGGCGCTCGCGGCGGAGGTGAAGACGGAGGCCGACTTCGCCCGGCGCTTACGGATCACGGCCGAGCTCGCCGACGTGCCGGGGGCCGCGGGACTCGGCCGCCTGCTCGGCGTGCTCCAGTTCTCGGTGGACAGCGAGGAGGAGCAGATGGCCGTGCTCCGCGCTCTCGAGGACCGTCCCGACGTCGCCGACGTTCTGGGGGCGCTCACCGTGCTTCTCGTATCCAACATCCAGCGCGTCAAGGCGCACGCCTGGATGTTGATCGAGCGCGCGACCCAAACGATCTTCGAGTGGCCGACCCGGTTCGCGGAACTCCGCCTCGAGCGGGCGAGCGGCGAGCGTCCGGTCCATCTCACGCTCGGTCTCGCGGCGACCCCGCGTTCACGCGCGACCGGAGCCATGTTCCTCCCCGGCCTCTCGGACGGCTCCGGGATCCTCTTCGTGTACCCTCGTCCGGACCGGATGAAGTTCTGGACGAAGAACACGTTCTTCGCGGTGGACGTCGCCTTCCTCGACGACGAGGGGCGGATCCTCCAGGTGGAGACGCTGGCAGCGCCCGAGCCGGGCACCGCAGACTCGAAACTCCCCTCGACCGTCCCCGACGAGTTCATCCGATACGTGCTGGAGGTCCGCGGGGGCTACCTCGCCGAGAAGGGCGTCTCCGCCGGGGACCGGCTCCTCTTGACCGAAGAGGTGAAGACGCTTCCGGTGCGCTAGACAGGTAGGGCCCGCGGGGAGAGACTCTCCCGGCGGGCCCTGAAAGCGACGGCTACGGCTTGAGGAGGAGCGAGCCGTACTCGTACTTCGGCCGGCTCAGGCGGTTCGCCTTGATCCCGACGTCCGAGAACGAGAGGAGGACCGAATTCCTCACGATCGCGGTCCTCGAGACGTCCGGGCCCCAGGTCCAGCCGAGCTGGCGCGCGAGATCGCCGTGGTCCACGCGCCCGCGCAGGCGGAAGCCGGAAGCGACGGTGGCATCGTAGACCTCGATGCCGGAGAACCCGTTCTGCCAGTCGTTCAAGGGGATCACGAGCGCGTTCTGCGGCGGGTAGAAGGTGAACGCCTTGTGCTCGTAGAGCGCCTGGGAGTAAGCGCCCTTGATCGTCCGGTAGTGGATGCGCGCGGGGTTCGCGAGGTCGTGGACGTCGAAGATCGAGAGCAGGAGCCCCGTCACCTGGCCCGTCTGCGGGTCGGCGGCGTTGCCCACGGTCAGGAGGTACTCCCCGTTCTCGCCCATCGGGTGCATGTAGGTCGAGAACCCGTCGATCTTGAGCTCGCCCTTCACCTCGAGCCGGCGCATGTCGATCGCGAAGAGGGGATCGACCTGCCGGAAGGTCACGACGAAGCCCCGCTCGCCGAGGAAACGGCACGAGTAGATGCGCTCGCCGGGAGCGAGGTCACGGATCTCGCCGACGACTTCGAGCCTGCGCGTCCAGGGGCGGGCGTGGCAGAGCACGAAGACGTGGTTCGCGCGCTGTCGGCCCTCCTGCTCGGAGGCCTCGGTCGTCGTCGCGACGCGGAGATCACCCTCCCACTCGTCCATCGAGAACTGGTTGAGGACGCGGCCCTCCACCTGTCCCGAGCCCGCGTAGCGGGGCCAGCCGCCGATCGAGAACTTGTGGATGTCCGAAACGTCCGCGGGCTTGGTGCCCACGCTGTACGACCACCAGTAGTCCCAGCGGTAGACGGCGAGATAGAGCGAGGTCGTGGAAGCGTAGACCTCGCCGCGTTCGGAGAGGATTCCGACGTGCTTCGGGGCGGCGATCGACGCCACGTCGAGCGCCGTGAGGGTCACGACGTTGCGACCCCCGCCGCGGGCCACGGGACGGTAGGTCGTCGAGGCCCCGTGCGCGAGCGACGGGGCCGTCTGGGTCGCCCTGTCCAGACGCCGCGGCAGCCAGTCCGCGAGGGTCGCGGCGCGGATGCGCCTCCGGTTCTCGACCTTGAGCGCCTCGATATCGGCCTTGGTGGGCTCGCGGCTCCAGTCGGTCCAGTACGCGAGCTCCGGGCCCGGCGGCCGGGCGGAGGTCACGAGCTCGATCTCGGTGCCGACGCGGCGGGCGTTGACGAAGTCTCCTTCGATGTAGGTCTCGCGCGCGACGCGGGGGTTCGAGCGATCGCTCAAGTCGAGGGTCGTCATCTTAACGATCGGCGTCACCGGACGGATCCAGGGACGCCTCATCGCGATCATGGGTTCCGGGCCGCCCGAGCCGCCCGGCATCGGGCGCTCCATTCCCTTGGGCGGGGGCGCGGTCGAGAAGACGACCGCGACGCCGTCGAAGAGGAAGAGCGAGAACGGCCACCCCTCGATCTTCGTGCGCGAGAGCTCCCGCATCTTGTGCGCGGGGTACGTATCGGCGACGACGAGCGACTCGCCGACGAGCTTGTGGACGTAGCGCGCGTCGTTCTTCACGAAGTCCGGCTCGTCCACGCCCGCCACCTGGACGTTCGTGGTCGTGTAACTCGAGGAGGCGCCCTCGGCCGCGCGCGCGGTCATCATCACGGGACCCCCGCGCCACGGCGGGCGGTAGCCCCACCCGTCGAGCGAGCGCTCCATCTCCTGGATCGCGATCGACTCGATGTAGGCCTCGAGCTCGGCGCTCGTGCGGCTCGCCACGAGCTCCTGAGCGGACGCCGGAAGGGCGGCCAGGAGGGCGGCGAACGCCCCGGCGGCGAGATAGAAGTTCTTGAAGCGCATTGCCAAATCCTCCCCTACCCCGTAGGGCCGTGTTAAAGTTCTTGAAGAAAAGGGGAGGGAGTATATGGGCTTGCCGCGGTGCGTCAAGCTTTTTCTTAGCACCAGTCTGTTGTGCCGTTGTTGGTGGCTTGCACGTCCCCGGCGAAGAAAAGCACCTCGGGGTTGGGATTCACGAGCGCCGTGAGCTGTCCGCGGAGGCCCGGATAGGGATAGGGAAGCGCGATGAACGATGGACGCGCAAGGTTGCGGAACGGAAAGAACGTCTCGCTCTTGTAATTCATGGCCGTATCTCCGTATTCCCTGGCTCGCTGGCCAGGCGTCCTTGATCTCGCAACCGGAGTGCCATGGCCGCTCCCTCGCCCCAACTGCCCATCCTGCGGTCGTTTGCAAGCGACTTCGGCGCGTGGACGGGGAGGGTTTCTGTCGCGAAATCGAGCTCCGGGACGCCTCCCAGCTCCAGGAGGAATGACCGACCACCCGACTGAGTCGTCCGGCGAATCGTCCGGCCGGGCTGGTCGCTATCCGCCGAACGCCCGGGCCATGTGCGCGAGGATCGCCCGCGCCCGGCCTTCGGCCGGCAGGACCGCCAGGCGGGTCCCCGGAACGTCGATCCCGGCGAGGATCTCGGCGCGCGGGGCGAGGAGGACATCCAGCGGCGAGATCGCCGAGGGGTCTGCCACCGCACACGCGAGCGTCGGCGATCCGGAGCCTGCGAGCAGGATGCCCGCGGGGATGAGGGCCGTCGAGGCCGTCCGGGCCGGCGGCTCTACGCTCTCCGCCGCGAGGATGAGATCGGGCTCGAAGGCCGCGACCCGCCGGGCGACATCCCTCTCCAAGATGAGCCCCGTGTCGCGGGTCTCGACGAGGAGCTCGGCCTCGTGCCCCTCCCGCCGGAACTCCGCGACGAGGTCGGCGAGGGAGCCGAGAAGATCCGGGGCGAAGCGGCTTGCGTTCGCGAGCACTCGCACGGGCCTTCCCGCGGCCTCGGAGAACACGCGCGCTCGCTCGGACGCTCCTCGTCCCGTGTGGAGGGCTTGGGTCCTGGCCACGTCGGCGCGATAGCGCGCGTCGCGCGCGCGCCGGACCGCGTCGAAGCGGCGCATGAACGGCGCCGCCCGGCCCTTCTCGAGCTCGGAGACGATCCGCGGGAACTGCCACTCCTCGCCCGCGAGATCGGCAAAGAAGTCGAGGGCGCGCTCCTCGGCTCCGGGGCCGACGAAGGGGAAGAGCCGTCCGGACCGGATCCAGTCCGCCCAGTCGTGCGTCTCGAGCGCGAGCCGGAAGAGGTCGGCGTCGGGTTCGATCACGTAGACGGGGATCTTCTTCCCGGGAAGCCCCTCGACGGACTCGGTCGCCGCGAGGAAGCGCCGGAGCCCGTAGCCGGTTCCGCATCCCAGGAAGACGGGGCAGCGCTGGAGGCGCGCTCCTCCCGTGGCCGGCCCCGGCCCGGTCCTCGGCGGGCCGTAGTGGCCGTTGACCCAGCGCCCCCGCCGGTCGCGAGCGCGGACGCTCCCGCCCGCGATGGAAAACGGCGTCCACTCGGAAGGGCGGGGGAGCTCGGCGAGAAACGAGGCGATCTCGGGGCGGGTCTCGCGCAGGGCCGCGAGGTTGGTCGAGAGCCGGCGCCCGCCGGCGAGCGCGAGCCCCGTGTCACAACTCGCTCTCTCGCCCAGCCGCCGGAGCCGGAGCTCGGGGGCTTTCCGCGAGGGGTCGAGCTCGGACGCGATCCGGTAGTGCCAGGCGGCCATTCCGTAGGCCTCGATCCGGACGTAGGCGTCCCCGAGGAGGATGTGCGTCCGCGGGTCGTCCCCGAGAAGGTCGAGCTGACGGACGAGTTCCTGGATCGCACCGAACGAGTCGCCCGCGTCGAGGCGGAGCTCCGCGACCTGCCGCGCGATCCTGTGGTAGGCGGGAAGCCAGGTCGAGAGCCCGGAGAGCCAGGCGAGCCCTGCCTGGACGCGCCCCGCCGCGAGCTCCGAGACCCCGATCCGGAGCGCCGCCGCCTCGGCGATTCTCCCCGCCTCCACGGCCACCTTCTGGAACCTCCCGGCCGCGTCCCGGTGTCGGCCGAGAGCCGCGAGCAGCGTCGCGAGCCGCTCGTTCTCCTCGGAGCCCTCGGGGTCGAGGCGGAGCAGCCGGTCGGCCGAATCCAGGGCCGACTCCTCCCGGCCCTCCGCGAACGCCCGTTCGGCCGCTTCGAGCTCCTCGCCGACGGCCCTGGTCCTGGTCGGGATCGGAATGACGCTCATCGGATTCTCCCCTCGTCGGTGGAACGCCGAGCGGCGGTACGCCGCCGGATCTCCTATCGGATCCGGGAGAGCGAAACTTGAGTCGAAAGCGGCTAACGAGGCTCCGCCTCAAACCGTCGAGACGTGTTCGTTCGTTGCCTCATCGAACTTCGAACTCCGAACTTCGAACTCCGAACTTCGACGTTGGACGTTCAGCGTTCCACGTTGGACGTTTAGCGTTCGACGTTGGACGTTCAGCGTCTTGCCCGAGTGCCGGGAAAGGTCCGTCACGGCGGCCCCCACAGGAAGACCGCGCCCGTGACGTCGCAGGTGGCAAGCAGCCGCCCGTCGGGCGAGAACTCGATCGCGGCCACCTCGCCCGCGTGCGACGAGGACATCCATCCCAGGAGCGAAAGGTCGCCGGCCGAGAGCGCGGCGAGCCGTCCGTCGGCGAAGCCGAGAATCGCATAGGTGCCCGACGGGTCGATGGCCAGGGCGGTCGGGCGGCGGAGGGCCTCGTCCGCGGGAGCTCGCGGCGTGGCGCGGGCGAAGTCCGCCAGTGTGGCGCCGGGCGAGAAGAGAAGGAAGGCGTCGGACGAGGGGATGGACAGCGCCCGGAGAGGAGGAGCGGGCGGCCCGCCCTCGACGACGGGGAGCGCGAGAGTCCTCCCGATCGGGACGGCGCCGTCGAGGAGGACGCGCCCCAGGTCTCCGTCGTCGGAGGAAAAAAGGAGCGCGTCCCCCTCCGGCGAGAACGCGAGAGGGAGCCCTTCTCTCAAGCTCGCGGGCGCCTCCGGCTCCTCGGCGAGTGGGTCAAGGAGGCTCCACCCCTCGCTCCCCGCGAAGACGACCGCGGCCCGCTTCCGGGCGCCGTCGAGGACGACGCGGGACGGGAGGCCGGGCCACCGGCCCCGCTCCGCGAGTCTCCCCCCCGAGAGGGCGAGCACGGTTCCCTCTCCCGTCACGGCGCGGAGCGCGCCCGACTCGTCGCCGCACCAGCCGCCCCAGAGAAGGGTCGCGGTCTCGGGCCGCCCGGAGACGCGCGAGGATCGCCCGGTCTTGACGTCCACGAGGCGGACCCCGACGCCCGAGTGGATCGCGGCGAGCGACTTCCCGTCCCGGTGGAAGACGAGTCCGAGAACCGAGTCGCCCGCGGAGAGGCAGGAGGCAGGCTGGGCGCCCGGCTTCTCCCACGCCCAGACCGTGCCCGTCTCGTCGAGGATCCCGAGTCCCTCTTCGCCGTCGAGGAGCGCCGCGGAGCGGATCATCCGGCCGTGGACGAGCGGCCACGACTCGCGCTTCGTGGGATCCTCGTCGGGAATCCGCGTCCACTCGCCCCGCGCCGAGAGGAAGTGGACCGCGGCCTCTCCGCGCCTGCGGGCGACAAAGAGGGGGTTTCCCACGCCGACCTTCTCGCTCCAGGCCGTGCGCTCGGAGGCCGGCCCCCAGCCGAGCGTCCGATGGGCGTTCGTCCCCGCGACGGTCCGGCCGTCCGGAGAGAGCGCGAAGAGCGTCGAGCAGCCCAGGGGGTCCTCGGGATTCGGATCCTTCTCGAAGTTCGAGACGACATTCCCCGTCTCGAGGTCGGCGACCTGCACGCGTACGAAGGCGGGCCCGTCGAGAGCGATGAATCGTCCGGATGGGTCGAGTCCGGCCCCCCAGACCTTCTCCTCGCCCAGCTCGGGGAGAAGGCTCGCCGCCTGCCCGGAGGCGAGATCGACCCGCATCGCCCCGCGGTCGCGGAAGTAGAGAACCGCCCAGGCGCCGGAAGGGTGGACGGCGATCGGGTGCTCCACGGCCTCCATGCCCTCGGGGAGCGAGACCTTGGTCGTCTTCCCGCCGGCAAGGTCCACGATCGCGACATCGCGGGGACCGGCGAGGACAAGGAGCGACCCCTCCCGAGCGGCGCCCGCGGCCACAATGGAACCGGCCTCCGGCAAGACCGCCTTCCTCTTTCCCGTCTTCGGGTCGAGGATGAAGGCTGCCGGCGTGCCCGGTGCGTACACGAGGAGGTTTCCTCCCCGCAGCGCCAGGAGTGCCGCTGGCCTCGGCGACTCTGCCTCGCCCGCGGCGCGAGTGCGGACCTCGAAGATGAGCGGCGATGGCCGGGGAAGGACGAGCACCGAGAGCTCCACCACCTCCCAGCCGCCGGAGGGTCGCGCGGCCCGGAGGTCGATCCGGTTCCTCCCAGGCGCGAGGGGGAGCCGCCGGACGAAGCGGCCGCCAGGATCGAGAGGTGTGTCGCGTCCCGCGATCCATACCGGGCCGGGTGCGCCATCGAGGCGTCCCGCGATCTCGATCGAGTCCCCCTCGACCGCCTGGCCATCCCGCGGGCTCTCGACGACGAGCGCGGGTCCCGTGGCGTCCTGCCGGACCAGCTTGAACATCACGCTGCGGCGCTGGTCGGCCGCGTCCTCCGCCACGATCTCGATCTCCTGCTCCCCCGGGGCAAGCTCGATCTCGACGCGCCAGCGAGTGAGTGAGCCCTCGGTCTCGAGGGTCGCGTTCTTCCCGGCTTCGCGGGTCTCGCTCTTTCTGGCGACCACGACGAACCGGACCCTATGGCCAGAGCTTGCCGTTCCGGCCAAGAGGACGGTCGGACCCTGGACGACCGCGCCCGGGGCGTGCGAGGTCACCTCGATCCTGAGCGCGGCTCGCGCGACGCGGACCGTGATCTCGTGGATCGGACCCGGGCGGCCTTCCGCGTCCTCGGCCACGGCCGAGAGCGTGAAGAGGTCCTCGCCCGCGGGCACGGGGACAACGGCCTCCCAGCGCGTGAAATCGCCGCCCAGCTTCCTTGCTGGGACGCCGTTCACGAGGACCCGGGAGACTCCGTTCCCCGTCGCGCTTCCGGTGACGGTGATCTCCTCACCGCTCACTTCGGCGTTCGGGACGGGGGTCTCGATCGCCGCGCGGGCGGCATCGGAGACCACGCGCACCGGGTGGACGAGCGGCGTCGCGGTCTCGTTCCCATAGCGATCGGCCGCCGAGAATTCGATCCCGATCGCGTCCTGGCCCAGGATCACCTCGCCCAGCCAGACGAGGGGATGCTCCGCGTCGGTGGCGAGCGGCCTTCCGTTCGCCTGGACCCGGGAAACGCCGGACGAGTCCTCGGCCCGCACGGCAACCTTCACGGGACCCGCGCCGACGGTGGCGCCCGCGTCCGGAGAGAGGATTGCGAGCCGGGGAGCCGTATAGTCGACGGGCCCCTCGAAGAGCACCTGTCGCGTCACCCGGCCGCCCGATTCGATCACCACCGCCTCGATTCGAGCGCGCTCCATCTCGGCGAACGAGACGCGCACCTTCCATCTCCTGTAGCCCTCCTCCAGGGGAAGGGCCGCCTCGGTCCCGACCCAGACGCCATCGACCGTGCCTTCCCCTTCGAGCCGGCCCGTGAGCTCCATCCGGGGAGCCGTGATCGCGCCGCCCGAGAGCAGCGCGGAGTCGAGGGCGAGGCGGGGAGGGGGACCGGGATCCTCGGCGCCCCCGCCACCGCCCGCCTTCCCGCCCCCGAGCCAAGCCCCCAGGGCATAGCCCAGCGCGAGGAGGACGAGGGCGCCGATCGCCGCGGCGCCGGCAAGCCAGCGCGAGCGGCGGCGCCGGACGGGCACCTGCACGCGCGCGGTGGGCGCCGGGGCGCCCCCGGCCTCCACGAGCTCGAGATCCGCCAGGACCTCTTCCGCGCCGCGAGCCCTCTTGTCAACCTCGGTCGCGACGAGGCGGCCGAGGAGTTTCCGGTCTCCCGCCGGGAGGTCGGGCACGCACTCGCTCGCGGACGGCATCTCCCCCTTGCGCAGGCGGGAGAGGAGCTCGGCCTCCGAGGAGGCTTGCCTGGGAACCACGCCGGTCAGGGCATAGAGGATGGAGAGGCCGAGCGAGTAGAGGTCGCTCCGGCCGTCGATCTCCTTCCCCTCGAGCTGCTCCAGCGACGCGTAGAGGGGGGTCCCGACCCAATGGAACCCACGCGTAAGCCGCGGGTCGCCGACCTGCCGAGCGAGCCCGTAGTCGACCAGGCGGACGAGCCCGTCTCTCGCGATCAAGATGTTCTGGGGCTTCACGTCCCGGTGGACGAAGCCCCGGTTGTGGAGGGCACGGAGCGCCTCCAGGCACTGCCGGAGGATCCTCCGGGCTTCGGTGAGCGCCACCGGTCCTCCCTGAGCGACGAGGTCGGCGAGCGATTGCCCCGCGACCATTTCCATGACGAGGAAGTGCGCGTCGCCCAGCGTCCCGGCGTCGAGGACCCGCACCAGATTTGGGTGCGCGACCAGCGCGCCCGTCCTGGCCTCGCGCCGGAAGCGTTCGACGGAGATCGGCGCGACCCCGCTCGTCGCGAAGAGGACCTTGATCGCGACCTCCTGGCCGAGCTCCGGGTGCCGCGCGCGGTAGACCACCCCCATCCCGCCCCGCCCCAGCTCCTCGATGACCTCGTAGCGGCCGATCGTCTTGGGCGCCGCCGGGGCCGCGGAGGCCGTCTGGAGGAGCTCCTCGTCGGCCGACGACAGGCTCTTCATGGAGAGGAAGCGCCGGAGCTCGACTCCCGAGAGGAGGCGGAGCCGTACCAGGATCGCCAGCAGCGGCTGGCCGCTCTGCCGTCTCGCCTTCTCGAGCGAGCGGATCTGGGAGGGCGTGAGAACCCCTTCCGCGAAAAGGCGGTCGAGGAGCGCGCGCTCCGCGTCGGTCCAGCGAAGGTCCGTCACGCCCTACGGCTCCCGGATGTAGCCGTGGTGGCGACCCATCCAGTAGGGGAGGAGCCAGAACGTCGCGGCCTCCTCGCCGCGCCCGCCGCCGCCGGAGTCGAGCTGGTAGGGGTTTCCGTTGTGTTTGTGGAGAGGTCGCTCAGAAGGCGGGAGGACCCGGACGCCCTGGATCCGGCGGTGCCGGTCGAGGACGGGCGAGACCTCGACGTCGTTGCGGTGGGAGTTCTCGACGCCCCATTCGACAAGGTCGAGTGGCTGGTCCTGGAGCGTCAGAATCGCGCTCGCGAGGTCAAACCCGGTGCGCTTCCCCATCCCCGCCGCGTAGATGAAGTTCCAGAGCGCGTTCCCCTCCGGGCGCTCGACCTTCCAGCTCCGCTCGAGCGCCCGCCGGTAGATCGCGAGGAGCTCGGGATCCTTTTCAACGTCGAGCAGGGGATAGAAGGAAAGAAAGGCGAGCTCGTCGTCCGAGTGGTTGATCGCGGTGGGGAACTCGATCTTCTGGCTGGGAACGTTTCGGGCGTAGCCTCGCCGGACGAGCTCGAGGTAGGCCGCGCCGAACCGCTCCTCGCCGGTCATGCGCCTCGCGACCGCGAGGTGGGAGAGGATCTCGAGCGACTGGAGCCCCCGTGCGAAGAGCCACGCCGCGAGGCCGTAGTGCTGCTTGCTCCAGCGGCCCCAGGTAGTCGGTTCTCCATCGAGGTCGGCGAGCGCGAGGTCGTGCTCCAGGATGTGGCCGAGGATCCGCCCGACGACCGCGGCGATCTCCTGCTTCTCCTCGTTCGTCGCCACGAGCTCGTGGTAGACGTGGAAGGCGTAGAGGTGCCCCGCGATCTCGTCCGAGCTCGTGTCTCCCTTCCACTCCCATTCCCCGTCCGGCGTCGGGTGCCATTCGCCGCCTCCGTGCTCGCCGAGACGGGTGAAACTGCGCGCGGGGAAGCCCGGGATGCCCGTGATCCTCTCCAGCCGGAAGAGCGCCTCGAGCGACTCCCGTGCGAACCGCCGGGCCTCGGGGTCGCCCGTCGCCGCGAACCGGAACGACTCGGCCGCGACGTACATCCCGGTCCAGAGACCGTCGTTGTCGCTGTCGTGGAGACGAAACGACGCGAGGTCGCCCGGCCGGTCCAGGCCGCAGCTCGATACGAGCCCGAACCGGACGTGCCGCTCCCGCACCGTCCTCTCGAAGTGCGCCGCCTTCTCCGCGAGCGTCATCGGCCGCGCGAGAATCGAGGTCGTCCCTCCTCGCGTCGCGATCCAAGCCCGGCCCTCCCGGACCGCGATCCCCGTCACCCGGTCGTCCGGGAGCCAGCGGCGGGAAGCGAAGTAGCGGCACCCGGAGCCGTCCCACAGGAACGCCCCCCGCTCGGTGCCGCACCTGACGGCGCCGCCACCCGCCGCGGCGATCGCCGTCACCTCGGGCCATGGCGCCTCCGACAGATCGAGGACCGCGTAGGGCGCGTCACCGGCCGCCGCGAGCCAGAGCCGGCCGTCCCGGACCTCCCAGCGCTCGCCCGCGCGCTCGTCCGAGAGCCGTGGGGAGAGGTCGAGATCCTCCGGCGGCGCCGCGTCCTCCCGGACCCACTGGAGGAACGGAACGTCGCGGTGGACCTCGGGCTTGTCGTCCGCCCGAGCGGCCGGGGCGGCCGCACACGCGAGGAGAAACGCGACGCAACCCAGCCTGCTCGTGCGAAGACCCTCGAACATGAGTCCAACCCTCCCGTGGAATCGCCGTCAGAGTAGCAGACGACCCTCACTGGTCCCACTCCCGACCGCAGGGTACGCTTGGTCTCTTTCTGGGTCGTGCGGCAGGGCCGAGGTGTATCTTTGTCTCGCTGGATGTTCCGAAGAGAACCAGGCCGAGAGGATCCACCATGCGCTCCAGACGCCCCGCCTGCGGAATCGTCTTTGCCCTTGCCACCCTGACGTGCCTCTCGTTCGTCGTCCCGTGCGGCGCACAGGAACCGGCGTGGCACTTCGCAGACCCGGAGATTCTGTTCCGGCAAGACGCAAAGCGCACGTTGGTCCCGACCGGGATCCACCGCGTCGGGGATTCGCTCGTGCTCGGGGTCGCCTGGGAGGGCGACGAGATGGGTTACCTTCACACCTGGCACGAGAACGCCGACGGGGTGTGGGAGGAGAGTCGGACCGCGCAGAATCTCGAGTTGCCGCGCTCGTTCGCCACCGGCGACCGCTTCTCGTTCCTGACCAGCACCGCCGGACGGACCACGATCGGCTTCTTCCAGTTCTCGGCCGAAGGCACGCCCCAGTTCTTCAACATCGCCGCCTTCGCGGAGAAGAGTGAGCCGATCTGGGTCGAGGCGGTCCACGCAGAGGGCGACACCGTCCACGCCGTCCTCCACGGCGCCCGAACGGAGGGGGCCCGTCACTCCTTGCTCTACACCGGTTCGAAGGAAAGGGGACTCTCCTGGTCCACCGCGAAACGGCTCGGCGAGGTAGACGAGGGCCTCGAGATCGTGTCGCTCGCGGCAGACGCGAGAGACCGGCTCGCCGTCTTCGTGGGAAGCCGGTCGGGCGCCGTCCTCGAGTTCCGCAGCGACGACCGTGGCGCGACGTGGATCCGGCGGGAGATCGCCCTCGACGACGGTCTCCCCGAGGGTACACGGCGGATGCCCGTGGCCGCGCGGCGGTCCGGTGGGGTCGAAGACCTCTTCTACCTCGCCTGGCGGGAGGGTTTCGAACTACGCGGCGGATACTACAGGGCGACCCGGACCGACGAGTCGGGAACGTGGGGAGCATCGCGAGCCGTGGCGACGGACGTCCTCGTCGTACCGGGGTCGGCGTACGCCCGTCTCGAGGTCCGGGAAAACCTCTGGGCGTTCCTCACCGTGACCGGCTCGGAGGAGTACCCCCAGGGCCGTGCCCGCGCACGACTCTACCTCTCCGAGGACGCGGGGATCACCTGGACGCTCCTTCCGACGGGAGACTACTCCGACGCCGAGATCAGCGGGCTCGCCCTGCACCTGTCCGCCGTCGGCGAGCGAATCCTCGTCGCGCTCGGCTTCAGGGCCGAACCGGCATGCGTCACCTTGCAGGAGATCACCCGCCGGCCAGCACCCGCGCTGGAGGATCTCGATGAAGAGGAACGGCGACGGGCCGGGACCGTCATCGACCACCTCGGCCAGGGCCTCCTCTTCCGCACCGACTGGGAGTCCTGTGTCCGGTTGGGCCCCGACACGAACGTGAACGGGAGGACCGAGGCCGCCTTCAGCTCCGATTCGCGGTTCCTGGCCTTCGCGCACGCAGGTGCCGCCGTGATCGGAGTGGGGGAAGACGTCCTTCAGGTCGGATTCCGGCTCGGCCGCGGCCTGCCGCCCTGGATCCGCGAGGAGCGCGGTTCCGAGGAGATCCGCGGCGTCGCCTTCAGTCCCGAAGGCAACTGGTTCGCCACCCTCGACCAGGCGAGCCGCAAGCCATGGGACCTCGGCGAGCGCGACACCCTCATCCGGGTCTGGGACACCGAGACCTGGCGGGTCCGGAGAACCCATGCCGTCGCGCGGGACGCCACCGGCTTCACCTGGACTCCCGACGCGACCGGCTTCCTGCTGGGCCACGCGGATGGACGGATCACCCGGCTCAGCTTCTTGCCCTAAATAAGAGGGCGCGAATCGGCACCATGAATCGGCGGCGAGGGCCGCCGATGCGTTGTGCACACTCGCGCCCTCTTATTTGGCAACGCGGCGGGTTCGTCGCGTCTGGAGTCACCTTCCGCCACGTTTGGCGCGCGCGTTGGCGAGGTTCGCCTCCGTGCCGCGGCGGTCCGGCCAGCCGGGAGGTGCGACCTCGAGCGCCATCTCGAAGTCGGCGATGGCGCCGTCGAGATCCCCCTTCTCGCTTTTCACGAGCCCCCGGTTGTTGAGCGCCTCGGGGTAGCGCGGGCGGAGGCGGATCGCCTCGTCGTAGTCGGCAAGCGCACCGTCGAGGTCGCCCATGGCGGACCGGACGATCCCGCGCGTGTACCAGGCGTCCGCGAAGTCCGGTTTCACGCGGATCGCGTCCGAGTAGGCGGCCAAGGCCCCTGGAAGGTCCTTCTTGTCCACCAAAACGAGCCCGCGATTGTAGTGCCCCTTGGGGTCCGCGGGCGCTAGCCGGACCGACTCGTCCGCGTCGGCGAGTGCGCCATCGAGGTCGCCCGCCGCGCGACGCGCGATGGCCCGGTTGTGAAACGCGGGGACGAACGCCGGATCGATGGAGATCGCCCGGTCGTAGTAAGCGAGCGCGTTCTGGATCGCCCCCCGGTCCTTGTAGATGAGGCCTCGCAAGTTCCAGGCCTCCACGCGCGTGGGATCGAGGCGGAGCGCCTCGTTGAGGTCCGCGAGCGCCCCGCCGGGATCCCCCTTCCTGCGGCGGAGCTGCGCCCTGTTGGTGAAGGCCTTCGCGTGGCCGGGGTCGAGCCGGATCGCCTCGGTGTAGTCGGCGATCGCGCCGTCGTGGTCGCCGTTCTCGCCGCGAAGAGCGCCGCGGCTGAAGTGATAGTCCGGGTCGCTCGCGTCGAGCCGGATGGCCTCGTCGTAGTCCTCGAGGGCGCCCTGGCGGTCACCGGAGCGCTCGCGCGCGACTCCCCGGTTGTGGTAGGCAATCGCATACCGCGGCTCGATCCGGATCGCGTCCTCGTACTCTCCGATCGCACCGGCGATGTCCTGGCATTCGAGGAGGAGGTTTCCGCGCCAGAGGTGGAAGAACGCGCGGCGGGAATCGAGGCGGATCGCCTGCGTGTAGTCGGCGAGCGCGCCCTCGGCGTCGTCGAGCGAGGCCCGAGCGTTGCCGCGCTCGGCGAAGGACGAGGCATGACGAGCATCACACCGGATCGCCCGACTGAATTCCTCGGCCGCTTCCGCCTCCCGGCCGAGATGGCGAAGGGCATGGCCCCTCACGAAGTGCACCGGAGCGTCCGACGGGGCCGCCGCGAGGTACTCCCCTAGGAGCTCCACGGCCGTTTCGTCCCGGCCGCTCGCGAAAGCGATCATCCCGCGCGCATAGGACCGCTCTGCCGCGTGCGCCGAGAGCCGCGCAACGACGTCGAGATCCGACTCGAGACAGACGCGTAGCGCGGCCGCCTCCGGCGTCTCGGCGACCCGCGCCATGATCCTGCCCTTCGAGTGCCTCATTCGCTCGTAGTCGTCCACGAGGAGCCGGACCCGGTCGGCGTATGCCGTGACGAATCCAGGCGACGTGGCGATCGCTCGCTCCACCGCGACAAGCGCCCTGTCCTCGTCCCCGGCGAGCCGCCAGGCCTGGCCGATCCCGACCCACGCCTCCGGGTGGTCCGGAACCTCCGCGAACGCCTTCCCGAACTCGGCCTCGGCCGTCCGGGCGAGCCCCATCATCTCCTCGCGGGTGTAGTCCGGATCCCGCATCCGGAGGCGCATCTGTTCGAGGATGCGCCGGCCGGCCTCGAGATGGACGCTCGCGCGTTCGCGCGCCCGCGCCCCCTCGAGTTCCCGCGTGCGCTCCTTCAGGAGCTCGAACTCCTTCTGCCGTTCACCCGCCCGGGCGGAGAGCCATCGAGGGACAAGGAAGGCGGCGAGCGAAAGGACCGCAAGGAGGCCCGCCGCTCCGGCCGCGCTCACGCCCCGATGCCGCCGCACCCACTTCCCCGCGCGCTCGACGAGCGAGTACCGCGCGGCGGAGATCGTGCGACCGTCGAGATACGCTTCGATCTCTTCATGGAGCTCGATGGCGGACTGGTAGCGGTCCCTCCGGCGGCGCGCCATCGCCTTGAGGACCACCGCTTCGAGCTCAGCGGGGATCCCCGCCTCGGGCGCCCGAAGCGAGGGAGGGTCGAGCACGCCACTCTGGATCCTCGCCAGAACCACACGCGCGTCCTTCCCCTCATGGGGAGGGGAGAGCGTGAGGATCTCGTAGAGGATCGCGCCCAGGGAGTAGACGTCGCTCCTCTCGTCGATCCGGTCCGCAAGACCCATGGCCTGCTCGGGAGGCATGTACGCCGGAGTCCCCAGGATCGCCCCCTCGACCGTCTCCCTCGCATCCAGCGACGCCCGGAGCAGCCGTGCCGCCGAGGTTCCCGAGTGCTCGCCGGACTCCTCGTACTCTCCCGGACGCAGGATCTTAGCGAGCCCCCAGTCCATCACGAGGACCTCGCCGAACTCCCCCACCATGACGTTCGCGGGCTTGAGGTCGCGATGGATGACCCACTTCGAGTGGGCGAACGCGACGGCGTCGCAGACCTTCAGGAAGACGGGGAAAAGGCGGGGCCAGGCGTCCTTAGCCTGCCTCGCCCCTTGCTCCTCGCGAATCCGTTCGATCACCTGCTCGAGCGACTCACCCCGCACGAGCTTCATGCTGAAGAACGGACGGCCGTCGGAGGTCCGGCCGATCTCGTGGATGGGGACGATGGAGGGATGTTCGAGCTGGCCCAGGATCTTCGCCTCCATGAGGAACCGGTCGGCGGCGGCGGGGTTCGCGGCGGCGCGTGCCTGGAGGATCTTGATCGCGACCGGCCGGTCGAGCTCGGGATCGGTCCCCCGCATGACAATCCCCATGCCTCCCGATCCGATGGACCGGACGTCCACGTATCGGCCGAACGTCCCCTGCCCGCCTCGCGCCAGGAGGTTCGAGGAGAGCGTCCCCTGCCTCGCGAACGCCTCCGTGTCGGCGAAGGTCTCGCTCGGCGGGTCCCCACCCCCCGGGGCGGGATCTGGCTCGGTCGTACGATGCTCTTCCTTCATCTTTCACTCGCGTCCTGATCGAGAAGGGCATCGATCTGGTTCGACGCGGCGTCGATGCGGCCAAGGGCTTCCCGGAGTTTCGTCCTCAGTCTCACGGTGGAGCCGTCTTCGGGGAGTTCGGCGAGGTTCGCACCGGCGGTCGAGGCCGCGGCGCGGGCCGCGCCCCTGCCCATGCCGGCCGCGCAGGCGACGTCCGAGCGAATGTTCGGGTGCGCGTCCCGGGCGAGAAAGACCAGGTCGGTGAAGAGCGCGGCGAGGGATGTTACGATCTGGACCGGGACGCGAGCCGCGAGCTCGAGCGCGTCCCGGATTCGGTCCTGGCTCTTCGTGCGATAGGCGGCGAGCAGTTTCTGGAAGGCCGCCGCGTCGTTGCGGCTCCACTCGACCGCCAGGCGCCGGAACGTCGCGGCCCGCTCGGCGATGGCGCGGAGCTCGTCTCCGGCAGCCCCCCGCTTTCGCGCCGACACGCGGGCCGCCTTCTCCGCGCAGGCGGCGGCGAGCGCCGCGGCCTGCGCCGATGCGCTTCCCCCGCCGGGCACCGGCGCTTCGGAGGCCAGCGCCTCGAGGAAGGGAGACGCGCCCTCGTGGAGGTCGCCCGAGAGCGCGGCCGCGATGCGGTCGTCGAGGATCTTCTCCCGGGCGAACCCGCGCGGGGCGAGCGCGACGCGGAAGGCGTCCTCGACCGCCGAGCGCGGAACGAGCCCCACGAGCTCCCCTCCTCGGACCTCGATCCCTCGCCGCGCCGCGAGCTCGCGGACCCGGGCGAAGGCCTCGGCTACACCTGTGCGCGAGAGATCGAGGAGGTTCATCGAGACCTGGACGCACCCGCGCGCCGGCGTGGCGAAGCCGAGAGCCTTGACTCCCGGGAGCCCTCCGTCGGCCTCCCGAACCTCGGCCGCGATCTCGCGGGCGACCCTTTCGTCTGTGGTCTCGAGCTCCACGTTGTAGGCGACGAGGATCTCCCGCGCCCCGACCGCAACCGCGCCCGCCGTGGGGTGGGGCTCGCGCGGCCCGAAGTCGGGGACCCAGGCCGGATCCCCCGATTGCATACGCGCGGCAAGGCCCTCGAGACCTCCCCGGCGAATCTCGGCGAGACTCGTGCGCTCGGGGCGAGTCGCCGCGCGCTCATAGAGGAAGACGGGAACGCCGTGGGTCTGGGCGATCCGGCTCCCCGCCTCGCGGGCGAGCTCGACGCATTCCTCCATCGTCGATCCCGCGAAGGGAACGAACGGGATGACGTCGGCGGCGCCGATTCGCGGATGGATGCCCGTGTGCGCACGAATATCGATCTCCTCGACCGCGACGGCGACGACCGCGAGCGCCGCCTCGAGAACGGCGGCGGGTTCGCCCGCCAGGGTAAGGACCGCCCGGTTGTGATCCGGGTCCATCTCGCTTCCCAGGAGCGATACGCCCGCGAGGGACGAGACCCGCCTCGCGATCGTGTCGACGAGATCGGGACGTCGCCCCTCGGAGAGGTTCGGGACGCACTCGATGATCTTCTTCACGAGGC
>JACQVV010000404.1 GCA_016209595.1 Planctomycetota bacterium | reverse complement strand
TCTCCGGCTAACTCAGTTCGACCGGACCGTCGGCAAACGAATCGCCCCGCCTTGCCGCGATGGGGACTGAAAGACAGCCCACGCCGGACACTGCGCCCCAGGGCGCGCGACTACACCACCGGGGGGCACAGCGCAACAACCTCTCAGTGATGAGTGACCAGTGAAGGAAGAGAATCTCTTTTCCTTCGCTGGCCACTGGCTACTGGTCACTGGCCACTGGCTGGCATGGGGCGTGCCCGCCCTGGCGAGGCGAGCAGTTCGCGACCGCAAAGTCAAGGCCTGGAACAAAATTGTTGGCACGAGCCATGCCAAAGCCGTTGACAGGCACCCCTGGATCGCCCTACCATCGAACACGAGAGGATAGCGTCACGACCATGACCCCCTCGATGCAGCGTCTCCTGGGTGAGCTCCGGAAGCTCCCGGGCGTCGGCGCCAAGACCGCCGAGAGGATGGCGTACTTCCTGCTGCGCGAGCCGAAAGAGGAGGCGCTCGCGCTCGCGGAGGCGATTCAGGAGGTGCGTGAGAAGACGATCCCGTGCTCGACCTGCGGCCACCTCGACGAGCGGGACCCGTGCTCGATCTGCTCGGACCCGTCGCGAGATCCGTACGTCCTCTGCGTCGTGGAGGAGTCGCGAGATCTGTTCGCGGTCGAACGCCTGGGCGAGTTCCGGGGACGCTACCATGTTCTCGGGGGCCGCGTCGCGCCGCTCTTGGGGAAGGAAGCCGAGGATCTGGGGCTTGACTCGCTCGCCCGGCGCGTGGCGGAGGGCGGCGTCCGGGAAGTGATTCTCGCCACGAACGCCGACGTCGAGGGGGACGCGACCGCGCTCTCGGTGCGCCGCGCCCTGGAGGCCTTGCCCGGGGTCGGCTCCGCCTCCGGGCCGGTCCGCGTGACACGGCTCGCGCGCGGGCTGCCGTCGGGAAGCCAGATCGAGTTCGCGGGAGCCGGAGTGCTCAAGGAGGCTCTCGCCTTGCGGCGGGATCTTTAGAGGGGTAGACAGATGCTGGGGACACGCCAACCCGACAACCAGGGGAGGGGGCCGTTGGCACCTACCGGGCGACGGGCGACGGGCGACGGGCGACGGGCGATGGGCGACGGGGAACGGAGCCCCCGAGCCCCGAACCCCGACCCCCGTCGCCCGGAAGAGGAGGAACGATGAGGCTCGAATTTGCGCAGATCCACGACCTTCGCCAGGTCCAGAAGCTCGCGCCCCAGCTCATCCACTCGATCGAGATCCTCCAGTTGCCGGTGCTCGAGCTCCAGGACCGCGTGCAGCAGGAGCTCGAGGAGAATCCCACGCTCGAGCGGATCGAGGAGCAGGACGAACGGGCGGAGGCCCCCGAGGAGGGGAGCGCGGAGGCCGCGAAGGAGGAGGAGCCGGTCGCGGAGGCCACCGAGACCCCGGAGCGGTCGGCCGAGGAGTTCGAGAGCACCTTCGAAGAGCTCGAGAGCCGCCAGGCGGAATGGGACGACTACTTCAACCAGTTCTCGGTGTCGCGCATTTCGGGCGAGAAGGACAAGAAGCTCGAGGCGATGCAGAACACCGCGGCCAAGCCGATCACTCTCCAGGACCACCTCCTCGACCAGTTCAATCTGCTGGAGATGCCGCCCCGCGTCCGGACGGTCGGCGAGAACCTGATCTACAACATCGACCGGAACGGGCGGCTCCAGTTCAGCCTGGAGGAGATCGTCCAGTCGATCGGCAGCTCGGTGACGGCCGAGGACGCCCGCGATGCGCTCGAGCTCATCCAGTCGCTCGACCCGCCGGGCGTGGGGGCGAGGACCACAGAGGAATGCCTCCTCCTCCAGCTCAAGACCGTGGAGGGCGACTATGAGTTCCTGAAGGAGCTCATCCTCCACCACCTGGAGGACATCAAGAAGAACAGGCTCCCGCAGATCGCACGGAAAACGGGCCGGACGCTCGAGGAGGTGAAGGAGGCGATCGAGATCCTCTCCAAGCTCAATCCGTTCCCAGGGGCGGCGTTCTCGACGGAGCGCGCGCAGTTCATCATCCCCGACGTCATCGTCGAGGAGATCGATGGGGAGTACATGCTCACGCTCGAGGAGAGCTTCATCCCGCACCTGCGGATCTCCAACCACTACAAGTCGATCGTTCGGGACAAGTCGAACGACGTGGAGGCCCGCAAGTACATCGACAAGAAGATCAAGGCCGCGAAGTGGCTCATCGATTCGATCGTCCAGCGCCAGCAGACGCTCTACAACGTCGCCTCGGAGCTCGTGAACTCGCAGAAGGCCTTCCTCGACCACGGACTCTCCCACCTCCGGCCCCTCAAGATGCAGGACGTCGCGGACAAGCTCGGGATCCACGTCTCGACGGTCAGCCGGGCCATCGCCGAGAAGTACATGCAGACTCCCCGGGGCATCTTCCCGATGAAGTTCTTCTTCTCGGGCGCGGTGAAGACCCAGGATGGGGACGAGAGCCGCGTCCGCGTGAAGCAGCGCGTCCAGGAGGTGATCGAGTCGGAGGATCGGGCGAATCCGCTCTCCGACGACGAGATCGCCGACAAGATGAAGGCGCAGGGGATCGACATCGCGCGGCGCACGGTGACGAAGTACCGGAAGGCGCTCGGGATCGCCTCGTCGCGGCAGCGCCGGGAGTACTGAGAACCCGAGGTGGCGGTGCCCGATGCGGGCGGCCCGGCCCTCGACGAGGCGAGGGCCGGGGACTTTCGCGGACGGTTTGAGGCGCTCCGGGCCGAGCTCGCCCGCGAGATCGTGGGTCACGGGGCGGTCGTGGAGGGAGTCCTCGTCGCCCTCTTCGCCGGCGGTCACGTCCTCCTGGAAGGCGTGCCCGGCCTCGGCAAGACGCTCCTCGTCCGGGCACTCTCACGGGCCCTGGGGGTGCGGTTCTCGCGCATCCAGTTCACCCCCGACCTACTGCCCGCCGACATCCTGGGCACGAACGTTGTCGTGGAAGACCCCGCGACGGGGCGCCGGAGCTTCGAATTCCACGCCGGTCCCATCTTCGCGCAGCTCGTGCTGGCCGACGAGGTGAACCGCGCCACGCCGCGGACGCAGTCGGCACTCCTGGAGGCTATGCAGGAGCGGACCGTGACCGTGGCCGGAACGGGGCGGGCCCTGGAGGAACCGTTTCTCGTCCTGGCGACGCAGAACCCGATCGAGCTTGAAGGGACCTATCCGCTACCCGAGGCACAGCTCGACCGCTTCCTGTTCGAGCTCCGGGTCGAGCCCCCTGCCCGGGAGGATCTCGTGGAAATCCTGGTGCGGACCACGGGGACCGCGTCCGGCGAGGCGCGCCGTGTCCTCGCCGGGCCGGAGGTGGTCGAGCTCCGCCACGTCGCGCGCGAGGTGCCGGCTCCCCGGCACGTCCTGGACTATGCCGCCCGGCTCGCGCTCGCGACCCATCCGCGCGGCGGGGCGGCGACGGAACTCGCCTCGAAGTACCTCCGCTACGGAGCCAGTCCGCGCGGGGCACAGGCGATGGTTCTCGCCGGCAAGGTTTTCGCGCTCGCAACCGGGCGCCTCAACGTCTCGTTCGAGGACGTGCGCCGTGCCGCGCTGCCCGCGCTCCGCCACCGGCTCATCCCGAACTTCGAGGCAGAAGCGGAAGGCGTCACGACGGACCGGATCGTCGAGGATCTCCTGGAGAAGATCCCCGAGCTCTCGAAGGACCTCGCCCGCCTGGTGCGGTAGCTAGCAGACGGGAGGGGGAGTGACGGTCACGGTCACGAAACACAACCACGGTCACGGAACACGACCACGGAAGACGATCACGCAACCGACGTGACCGTCGACCGTGACCGTCGACCGTGACCGTGGGGGGCTCGTTCGGTTCGGACGAACCCCTCTAAAGGTCGTGCGCCCGGACGGTGGACCGCTTGTTGCCCTTGGTGCGCTCCATGGCGCAGTCCAGGACGCAGTACATCTTGTTGGAGAGAGCCTCGAGAAGCTCGCCGGAGGTCATGAGCTTGTTCTTCCGGATGTACTCCCGGACCTTGCTCCCGACGACGAGGCTATCCCGCTTGCCCGCAGCCTTCTTGGCCATTCGAAAACTCCTTCATAGGATGATGTCCAACACCGCATCGGCCGAGTTCCGAGCGGAGAGTGTAGCGACGGAGAAAAGGCCGTCAAGGGGTTCCGCCGCAAAATTCGGCTGCGGATCCGGGTTTTTGCCAACTCGGAGCAGCAGCCGGTCCCGGACCCATGGTGTCTTTGACGGTCACGGTCACGGTCAGTGCGCCTGGATAAACCGGTGAGGTGTAGCGGATGAAAGAGTCGTACGGTGAAGGGCTAGCCACCCGCGCCGGCCCCGAGTCATGCGAAGTGGTCCGCGA
>JACQVV010000413.1 GCA_016209595.1 Planctomycetota bacterium | reverse complement strand
CGCCTGCTACGAGGCCGGCTACTACCTCGCGGTCGCCATGTCTCGCCCCCTCATCGTGCGGGAGATGGCCAAGATCGCCGAGGAGAACGGCTGCCAGTACGTCGCCCACGGCGGCGTGCGGACGGGAAACGACCGCGCGCGCTTCGAGACGGCCGTGGCCGACCTCGATCCCACTCTCGATGTGATCTTCCCACCTGCGGAGTGGAACCTCGCCTCGCGCTCGGAGGAGGAGGAGTACGCGAAGCGCTTCCAGCTCCGGTACCGCAAGCGGGACCGGGCGGGGTACTACACGCTCGATGAGAACATGTGGGGGAGAACGGTGCGGTGGGAGGGGCTGGACGACGGCTGGCTCGCCCCCCCGCCCGAGGCGTACTACCTCACGGTCGACCCCCGCGAGGCGCCGGACGAGCCGACGGAGGTGACGATCCGGTTCGCCGCTGGTGTCCCGGTCGCCCTGGACGGCGAGAAGCTCGAACCGGTCGCCCTCATCCAGAGGATGAACCAGATCGGGGGCCGCCACGGGGTCGGGCGGACCGACATCGTCGAGAACCCGCTCTCGGGCGTCAAGAAGCGGCAGACGTACGAGGCCCCCGCGGCCCACATCTTGATCACGGCGCACCAGGCTCTCGAGGACGTGGTGCTTCCCAAGGAGATCCTCCACTTCCAGAAACCTCTCTCGCAGAAGTACTCGGAGCTCATCTACGAGGGGTTCTGGTTCGACGACATCCGGCTCGCCCTCGACGATTTCTTCCTGCGCATCCAGAAGAGGGTCGTGGGAGAGGTCCGCGTGAGGCTCTTCAAGGGGAGCTCGCTCGTGACCGGGCGGCGGGCTTCGTAACGATCCCCTCCCCATGATCCTCGCCGAGATCGTGACCGTAGGGGACGAGCTCCTGGACGGACGGGTCCTGGACACCAACGCGCGGAAGATCGCCCTCTTCCTCGCCGACCGGGGCATTCAGGTCGCGCGGCACCTCTCGATCGGGGACCGCGAGGGCGAGATCGCGCGGGCGATCCTGGAGGCGGCGGGGAGGTGCGATCTCGTGATCACGACCGGCGGGCTCGGCCCCACCGAAGACGACCGCACCCGGCACGCCGTCGCGGCGGCGACCGGGGCGGATCTCGCGTTCCACGAGGACGTGTTCGCGCGGATCGAGGCGCTTTTCCGTGCCCGGGGGATGCCGGTTCCGGCCTCGAACCGGCTCCAGGCTCTCTTCCCGGCCGGGGCGGAGGTGCTCGAGAACGGGGCCGGAAGCGCGCCCGGATTTGCCGTCCGTCTCGGTCGCGCCCGGGTCCTCTCGGCCCCCGGCGTTCCCTCGGAGCTCGACTGGATGCTCCGCGAGTCGATCGACCGCTGGATCCGGGAGCGAGGCCTCGACGGGGAGGCGCCGAGAATCGAACGGTTCCGCCTCTCGGGGCTTTCCGAGTCGGCGATGCAGGACCTCCTCGACGGGGCGGGACAGAGACCGGCCGGGCTCGTCGTGCGCGACCGCGTCGATGCAGGGGAGATCGATCTAGAGCTCGTCCTTCCTCCTCCCCGGGATGCGTCCCGGTGGGCGATGCTCGATGGCCTCGTGAAGGCCCTGGAAGGAGAGTTCGGCGAATCGATCGTGTCCCGGGACGGAACCACACTGGTCGAGGCGCTCGTGCGAAAGCTCGTGGCGCTGGGCCGCACGCTCTCCGTTGCGGAAAGCTGCACCGGAGGGCTGATCGGCCACCTCATCACCGAAGTGCCCGGCGCCTCCGCGGTCTTCGTGGAGGGGACGGTCGCCTATTCGAATCCGGCGAAAGTGCGGAGCCTCGGGGTGCCGGAGGAGCTCCTCGCAGCCCACGGCGCCGTGAGCGAGGAGGTCGTGAAGGCGATGGCCCGGGGGGCGCTCGAGCGGACCGGGTCGGACTTCGCTCTGGCGACCTCCGGCATCCTCGGGCCGGGGGGCGCGACCCCCGGCAAGCCGGTCGGGCTCGTCTGGACGGCGCTCGCCGGCCGGGAGCCAGGTTTCGGGCCGGTGCGGGCCTGGCGGCGGGAGTTTCCCGGACCACGGTCCGCCAAGAAGGTCTTCGCGGCGAAGCACGCTCTGGACCGCCTCCGCAGGGCGCTCCTAGCAGCCCGTGGATAGAGTCATTCGGGCTGCGCGCGGCGCTTTCGGCCGATCTCTTCGTCGCGAATCCTCGTCGTATCCTCCTCATACGACTGCGATTCGCTCCTCGATCTCGGCCGAAATCGCTCGCGCTCGCCTTCGAAGCACCTTATCCACGGGCTGCTGGCGGGAGGGGCAATGTCCCCAGGGCCGGAAAGCCGTTGACACTCCAGGCGTTTCTGCGTAAACTCTCGGCCCTTGTCCGACGGGGGGAGGAGATTTCCCCGCCGCCGGGAGGGCCCCGGAGATGTGACGGGCCGGTGCTGGGCACGTCCGAATTACCCGGTGGTGTAATCGGTAACACAGCGGATTTTGGTTCCGCTATTCCAGGTTCGAGCCCTGGCCGGGTAGCTTCTGCTGGCGAAGAGGCCTTCGGGCGATGTCGTGGTTGTTGAGGAGTTCATGAGCCGTCGAGATCGGATCCGGGCCGTTGTCCTTGCGGCGGGGCTCGGGACCCGGATGAAATCGAGTTCTCCGAAGGTCTTGCACGACCTTTGTGGGTGGCCGCTCCTCGCCCATCCCCTCGCGGCGCTCGCCGGCCTCGGGAGCGCGCTCGAAGAGACGATCGTCGTGGTGGGCCATCGCGCCGGCGAAGTCCGGGAGGCCTGCGCGAAGGACCGGGGGAAGCTGGGCGATCTCGCGCGCGACGTCCGGTGGGTCGTGCAGGACCCGCCCCGAGGGACGGGGGATGCCGTCCGCCAGGCTGCGGGCGCGCTCGACGGTTTCGAGGGTGTCCTCCTCGTGTTGAACGGGGACAGCCCCCTCGTCGAGACCGATGACCTGGAGCGCCTTCTCGCGACTCTCCAGGGGGAGGGGAACAGCCCCCTCCCCCTTCCTGCCGCCGGCTACGGCATTTGCGAAGCAAACGCTGCGCCAGCGGCCCCCACCCCATCCTCCCCGCCCGCGGGCGCGCTCCTCACGGCCGAGCTCGCTCGGCCCGGCAAGTACGGCCGGGTCCTTCGCGCTGCTTCCGGAACCCTGCGGCGGATCGTCGAGGCTGCGGAGGCTTCCCCGGAAGAGCTCGCCGTTCGGGAGGTGAACGTCGGGGCCTATGCCTTTCGCTGGCCGCGGTTCGCCCGCGCGCTGGAGCAGCTCACTCCGTCGAGGAAGGAGGAATACTACCTCACCCAGGCCGTGGAGCTCCTGGTCGGGTCGGGCGAGAGCGTCCTGCCCGTCCTCTCGGAGGACTCTTCGGTGGCGCTCGGCGTGAACTCGCAGGCCGAGCTTGCCGAGGCGAACGCCACGTGCCAGGCGCGGATCAAGTCCGCCCTCATGGCCGGTGGCGTTTCGATCCCCGAGCCTTCGCAGGTCTACCTGGAACGGGACGTGGCCGTTGGCGCCGACACGGTGATCTACCCGTTCAGCGTCGTGCGCACCGGTTGCCGGATCGGTCAGGGGTGCAGGATCGGGCCCTTCGCCCATCTCCGCTCCGGGACAGTGATCGAGGACGGGGCGGAGATCGGCAACTTCGTGGAGGTGAAGGCGGCGCGGATCGGGTCCGGCGCCAAGGCGAAGCACCTCGCCTACCTCGGTGACGTCGAGGTGGGAGAGCGGGCGAACATCGGCGCGGGGACGATCGTGGCCAACTACGACGGCCAGGAGAAGCACCGCACTCGCATCGGGGCGGGGGCCTTCATCGGGAGCGGAACGGTGCTGGTGGCGCCCGTCGAGGTGGGGGAACGGGCGCTCACGGGAGCCGGGGCCGTCGTCCTCGCGGGGAAGAACGTGGGGCCGGGCGAGGTCGTGGTGGGCGTGCCCTCGCGGAAGGTGGGCATGCGGAGATGGTGACGACCGGCGGGTCGATGGAGCTCAAGGTGTTCTGCGGGAACGCGCACGCGGATCTCGCCCGCCAGATCTGCGACCGCCTCGGGATTTGCCTGGGCGACGCGACGGTGCGGAAGTTCGCCGACGGCGAGATCGATATCAAGGTCAACGACGACGTTCGCGGCTCGGACTCCTTCATCATCCAGCCGACCTGCCCGCCCGTGAACACCAACCTGATGGAGCTCCTCATGCTCATCGATTGCCTCCGGAGGGCATCGGCGAGCCGGATCACGGCGGTCCTCCCCTATTTCGGGTACGCCCGGAAGGACCGCAAGGACGAGGGCCGAGTGCCCATCACCGCGAAGCTCGTTGCGAACCTCATCACCACGGCCGGCGCCGATAGGGTGCTTGCCATGGACCTCCACGCCGCGCAGATCCAGGGCTTCTTCGACATCCCCGTGGACCACATCTTCGCCGCGCCAGTTCTCGTCCGGCACTTCCAGGAGATGGAGCTCCACGATCTCGTTGTCGCGAGCCCGGATGTCGGCTCGATCAAGATGGCGCGGGCCTATGCCAACCGCCTCCACGCCGATCTCGCCGTTGTGGACAAGCGCCGCGTCTCCGGGGACGCGTCAGAGGTGGTGAACGTCATCGGCCGGGTCGAGGGGAAAAACGTCGTCATCGTTGACGACATGATCTCGACCGGTGGCACGATCACGAACGCCGCGCGGGCTCTCGTGGATCGGGGCGCGCGCCAGGTCTTCCTGGGCGCGACCCATGCGGTCCTGTGCGGCAACGCCATGCGCCTCCTGCGGGAGGCGCCAGTACAGTCGGTCGTCGTCACGGATACAATCCCCGTGGATCCCGAGAAGCTACGGGAGTGCTCCCAGCTCCGGGTCCTCACGATTTCGGAACTCCTGGGCGAGGCGATCCGGCGGATCCACAAGGGCCAGTCGGTCTCCTCGCTCTTCCTCTAAGAACACACTCGCGGAGCGCTAGGGTCCCATGAAGATTGTTTTCGAACGCCGCGGCGACATCGGCTCGCGACCCGCCGGCAGGGTGCGCCGGACCGGCCGGCTGCCGGGCGTCGCGTACGGAAAGCACCTGGGCGCCACGCCGATCTCGATCGACCACCGCGAATTCGTTGCCGTCCTCCGCTCGGGTGAGCACACGGTCGAGGGAGTCCTCGACGGCAAGGAAGAAATCTATCTCATCCAGGATGTCCAGACGGACCCCCTGGGGGACAAGGTCGTCCACGTCGACCTCCGGCAGGTCCGGCGCGACGAGAAGATCAAGGTCCGGGTTCCTATCGAGACCTTCGGGACGCCCAAGGCTGCGCTCCACGGCGGCATCCTCGACCGCGTCATGGTCGATCTGGAGGTGGAGTGCCTGCCGCATCAGATTCCGGAGAAGTTCGTGGTCTCGATCGCCGAGATGCAGATTGGGGATGTGATCCGCGTCGGGGCGCTCGCCCTCCCGGAGGGCGTCCGCGTGCTGGCGGATGCGGAGCTCCCCCTGCTCGCACTCCACGTCGCGCACGTCGAGGAGGAGGCGCCCGTTCCCGTGGAGGGCGAGGAGCCCACCATGCCGAAACGGATCGGCGAGGAGGAGGAAGGGGAGGGTGAGGAGTCGCCGGGTCCGGCACATGGGAAATGAGAATCGTCGTGGGCATCGGGAACCCCGGTCGCGAATACGCTGGGACGCGGCACAACGTCGGATTCGACGTCGTGGAGCTCCTCGCATCGCGTCATGGAACCTCGTTCCGGCCGGGTCCCAATCACGGCCTGGAGGCGAGCTTCCCCTATCGCGGCGAGCGAGTCCTCCTCGTGAAGCCCCTCACCTATGTGAACGAGAGCGGCCGGTGCGCGTCGCGCGTGCTGGCCTTCTACAAGGAAGGGGTGCCTTCGCTCCTGGTGGTGGTGGACGACGTGAACCTGCCGCTGGCGAAACTCCGCTTCCGCGCCGGCGGCTCCTCGGGCGGACACAAGGGGCTCCGGTCGCTCATCGACCACCTTCACACGGAGGGATTCGCCCGACTTCGCGTCGGAGTGGGCGCGGGGGACTCTCATCAGGACCTCAGGGACCACGTCCTCTCGCGTTTCGGCAAGGAGGAACGCCAACCGATCGGCGCCGCCGTGGAGCGGGCGGCCGAGGCGGTGGAATCGTGGTTCACCGACCCGCCCGATCGGATCATGGGCAGGTATAACTAGTTCCTAGTGCGTCATTCGAGATCGGCCGGAAGAATAACCATGAGG
>JACQVV010000412.1 GCA_016209595.1 Planctomycetota bacterium | reverse complement strand
CTCCTGGACGTCTTCGTTTCGCGAGAGCTTGTCGATCCTCGCGATGACGAGGTTCGTTTCCTGGAACCAGTTGCCGGTCCGGGCGGCCTCGAGCTTGTCGTTCGTGAGGATCTCGAAGGGCAGGTGGAAGCGCCGATAGAGCTCGTCCTGCCACTGCTCGGCGAGCGACCCCGGGCAGACGACGAGGCAGCGCTGGAGGTCGCCGCGGGCGACGAGCTCCTTCATGAGGAGGCCCGCCATGATCGTCTTCCCTGCCCCGGGGTCGTCCGCGAGGAGGAAGCGCAGCGGCTGTCGAGGGAGCATCGTCTCGTAGACCGCCGTGATCTGGTGCGGGAGAGGGTCCACCACGGACGTGTGGACCGCCAGAACGGGGTCGAAGAGGTGGGCAAGGCGGATCCGGTCCGCCTCCGACACCAGGCGGAAGAGCGCCCCGTCCCCATCGAAGCTCCATGGACGCCCCTCCTCGGCGATCTCGATCCTGGATTCGTCGTGGCGGTACAGGAGCTCGTTCGCGACTCTGCCGGCCGGGTTCTTGTAGGTGAGCTCGATCGCCTCGGAGCCGAACCACTGGACGCTCACGACCGTGACCAGGGAGCCGGGCAGAATTCCGCGGACGGCAGCATTCGGCTTGAGGTCGTCCAGTCTTGCCATGGCTGGATCCTAGGCACCGGACGTAAGGTCGGGAAGGGCGAAGTTCGCTGTCCTCGACAACCGCCCCCTGATCCCGTTCTCGCGCGGCTCGTTCGTAAGCCGGCTGCTCGTCGAAGGAGCGGATCATCGTCTCCGATTCGAAGTCGATCCTCCGCTCGGAGTCGGCCTCGTAGAGGAGGCGACCTTCGAGGAGCACCTGCTGGCAGAAGATCGGGCCCTGAGGCTCCAGGACAACGACATCGATCTCGCGCCCGCCCACCAAGGTCTCGAGCCTGGTCGCCAGGTCCGCGAGCATCCGGTCGTGTTCGGGCGCGGTCGCTTTCCGGTCGCAAGACACGATCCCCGGATCGATGTCGCTCTCGATGAGGTCCTTGGTGCGTCCATAGTGGCACGGACCTCACGTACCTCGCCTCCTGCGATCCCGGTTGCTGGTGCCGGTAGGGCGGTCGCAGAAAGCGCCGCCGGGGAGCGGAACTCGAAAGTGGTCCGGGACGCGAACGGCTACAATCGTGGGGACTCCCACATCGAGGTGACGCATGAACGGCTTCCGGCGAAAAGCGCCTGAATCGATCACGTCGAGAGTCGCGCGAGCTCTATTGCCGCTCGTGATGGCCGCGGCAGGCCACTCGGTTTGCTTCGGTCAAGCCGCGGCCGATCCGCCGGTGTTCCGCGTGTGCGTGAAGGACGGCGCCGCCACCCAGGAGAGCGTCCCCGCGACGATCGAGCTCGCGGCGGGCTGGAAAGAGCGGTGCGTCCTCGAGCTGCGGAACCTGGATGCCGAGCGTCGCGAAGTCACGATCGAAGCGGCCATGCCCCCGCGGATCGCGCTCTCCGAGGCCCGGATTGTCCTTTCGCCCAACCAGACCAGGGCCGTCCCCTTCCTGATCCAGTCGCTTGCCCTGGAGGAGCAGGAAGGTCGCCTCACGGTCGGGGTAGGCGCGACGGAATGCGTCCTGCGCGTCCGCGTCAAGTGCCGTCCGGACCCCCAGGGTCTGCGCTTCGGGGTGCTCGACCATTTCGAGATGCAAGGCCCGATCGCGTCGATGCCCGGACCGCCGGCGGGCGGGGGGAAGCCTGGCGCGAAAGACCTGGGCCGTCTCACCGTCGCGCCCACGGAAAGGATCGCGGAGGAAATGCTGGAAGCGATGCGCCCGATCCAGGATCTGGGTTGCCGGGCGTACCGTATGGACTTGAGCTGGAGGATCGTCGAGCACACGCCCGATGTCTTCGCGTGGGACCGGATGGACTGGATGACGAGGGCAATCCGGTCTCCCAGCGGCGCGGGCTGCGAGGTGGTGGCGCAGATCGGCTACCAGCCGCTGTGGCTCTCGGACGACTTCCCCGCGAATGCCGAAGGACGGCAGAAGTACTCGCGCTGGGTGGAGGAAGTCGTCTCGCGCTATGCCGACCGCGTGGACACATGGGAGATATGGAACGAGCCTCTGCTCTTCTGGCTCCGGCATCCCGGCCACAAGCCGGACAAGAGCCGGCCGGGCCAGGCGCCGCTGTCGAGAGAGGAGACGGACGCGCTCGCCGCCTCACACGCCGGGATGATCCTTTCGGTCATCCGCATCGCGTCGGAGACGATCCGGAAACGGGATCCGGGGGCGACGATCCTGTCGCCGGGTTTCGAGGATTTCTTCAACGTGCCGGGGCCGGTGTTCCCCGAGTACGCACGGAGGACCTACGAACGCCTGCTGACCGACGGCATGGCGGAGCACGTGGACGGCTTCTGCATTCACAGCTACCCGGCCGGATTCCCCGGCAAGGCGCCGCCCTTGGACGACATCCCATCCTGGCGGGAGTTCGACGAGGCCGCCGACACGGGAAGACTGGCGGAGCTCCTGGCGCGGCATGACGTGCGGCTGCCGCTCTATTGCACCGAGTTCGGCGGGTTCCGGGTTCCCCGCAAGGCGGGCGCCGAGGCCGAGACGGCCGCGGCCCTGGCGCTCTTGCGGAACGGCTCGATCCTCGCGCATCAGGGGTTCCGCCTCGTCACGTATTTCGAGCTCTACGACTGGGGCGACAGCATGACCTACCTCGTGCGCTTCCAGGACCAGCACCGCACCCTGGGTTTCGCGGCCTATCAGAGGCTGATCGGAGCGCTCTCCGGCGCCACGGCCTGCGAGTTGCCGCAGATCCCCCAGGCCCGGATCCTCGGCAGCGACTACGGCGGCGTCGTGATCAAGGCATTCCGCCGCGGCCCGGAGGACATCGTCTGTCTGTGGAGCAACGCGGCAACGCCACGGCGGGTGCGACTCCGCGAGACCACGCAGGCGGCCGGCGACTCACCGCTCTGGGAGCACGCCCGCTTCGCCCCCTCGGGGGATTTCCTCACCGAAAAGATCTGGTGCCCCGGCGAAGCCGAGGCCCGCGACTTCGAGGTCACCGTGGCCTCGCTCGAGTTCCACATTCTCTCCCGCACATCATCCCGTCCGGGATTCGACTGGCTTGCGGGGGCCGACGTTTCCGCCTCGACAAAATAGCGAGCGGCCAGATCGTCCGCAGAACCGCCGCTTGACAGGGCCGGCTGTGGGCATCTAGCATAGGCATTCGAGACGATCGGGTCGTTCTCGTGGCATCCTGGGGACGATGCCCGACCGTTCGATTCTCGCGCAAGAACGAGCGCGCCGGCAAGAGACCGAGGGGTTCATCCCCCGATGGGTCTCGAGGAGGTGGGTCATGTTCGAGCGATCGATATCTGGCCGCCGGGGGACTTCTCGCGACCGAGGGATGACTCTCATCATCTCGCTGGCGGTCATGGCCGTCCTCATTATCCTCGCGGTCTCCTTCGCGAGGCTCATGAACCTGGAACGGTACGCGGCGCGCCGCCTCGTCGAGGAGGTCGAGGCGCGCTTCGCGGCCGAGGCCGGGGTGGAGCGGGCCGTAGCGGCGATCCGCGACCAGATGCGAGATGGGGCGTATGTCGAGCCGGACCCGCCATGGGCCTCCGACGACCCGCCGGGGACCCCCATCGAGGCGTCGGTGCAGCCCTCCTTCGCCGCGGGGACGCTGCCGGACGGACTGGGGGCCTTTTCCGGTCGTGTCGAGGACGACGTGGACGGGCGGGACTCCTACTACGTCGTTCGCGTCACCGACTCGTCCCGGATGATTCACATCAACTCGCGCTACAGCGAGTCGCCACCGCCCGACGGGATTCCCGTCCTCGCCCGGATGCTCGCCAACCTTGCCAAGGCGATCGACGCGGCGAGTCCCCCGATCTCCCTCGATGACGCGGTGGCGATCCTCAACTACCGGGACGCGATCCTGCCCGCCAGGAACTTGCCTCCGCGCTTCGCGAACCGCGTCTCGCTCATCGACGCTCTCGTCGAGACGGGCCGCATGACGGCGGGGCAGGCCGCGGCGGCGGTGGCCTCCCTCTGGGACTACGTGACATGCACCGCCTGGCCGCAGGCGGCGCTCGACGGCTCCGGGAATCTGCTCGATCCAAGCGATGCGAGCTACCCGGCCGGCTTCGACCGCTATCCGATGACGCGCCCCTTGAACCGCCCCGAGAGGCCCCAGGCCGGCCAGTCGATCTTCAAGCGCGACGACCCATCCTCTCGTACGGCCAGATCGTGCCGGAGGCGCGATCCCCCATCAACCTGAACACGGCGCCCCGGGAGGTCCTGATCGCGGTGCTGGCCGACCTCCGCTGTCTCTACCTGGACGAGGATATCACGCGCACGAACTTCGGCAGCTGGTCGGCCCTTCCGAAGGACCACAACTGGTACGCGATCGGGATCGTGCGCGAGACGTCGATCGATTTCGCGATGGCGGGGACGATCGCCGACTGGATCATCGCGAACCGGGGGCCCCTGGGCGGCTTCCGGACCTGGAGCCAGTTCAACCGGTTCATCGATGACGCGGTGCTCGCCGGGAGGTTCGGATCCGACGGCCAGGAGGTCTTCCGGGGCGCTCTCGTGAAGGCGAACGCGAACCCCAACAACGACCTCACGATCTTCAACCCGAACGCGGTCAAGTACGACCGGCCCGTGGTCGACGCGAAGAAGGCCCTGAACGACCTCCTCCAGCGGCCGGTCGACAAGTTCATGGTGATCGCCTACACGACCGAATTCTGCTTCGATTCCATGGGCTACTTCGAGATCGAGTCCTTGGGCAAGGTCTACGATTCCCGCGCCGAGGTCCTGGCCCAGCACCGGATCGACACCACGGTCCAGGTCGCGAAGATCTGGCACCTCTCGACGCAGCGCGATTTCACCGACGGGAACGGGCTGGGCGGAGGGTACGACATCAAGGATGCGAAGGGCGGCTTCCCGACCCCGGGAAACAAGTCGCTCCAGGTCTATCCGGAGCCGAACACGAGCGGCTGGCCGCAAGCCTGCCGCTTCGACGGGACGATCCAGAGAGCGACTCTCCGGGCCGAGTACGACCCCGTTTCCAGGGTCAAGTTCTATGTCCCCTTCGAGACCTCCTTCCGGGCCGAGATCGCGGGCGGAAACGCGGACATGCAGCCGGAGGCGAGCGGTCCCGTCCTTCGGTCCGTGCTCGACCCGTCGATCCTCGGCGGCCTCTTCCCGGACGGCATGTACGCCGAGCTCGACCGCTCGCCCGCGTGGTTCGCGCCGGGAAACATGCCTGTGAGCTACAACGGCCCGAACCGGCAGCATCTCGGGACCATCGCCTTCTGGGTCAAGCCGAACTGGAGCATCAGCTGGTCGAACAAGACGCACCACCTCTTCTCGGCCATGACCAACGGGACCTCGGACGGCGACACGCTCGTCTTCTACATCGTCTATGCCGGGCAGTACAGCGGGTTCGAGCGCCATCTGTGCTTCCACTCCGAAGGGCTCCGCAACGGCGGCAACCAGCGCCTCATCTCGAACGCGATCGAGCTCCCCGGCCGCATGTGGAACCACATCGCGATCGTGTACGACACGGGCGCGGGCGGCAACTGGGACCAGCCGCACCAGATGTTCATCAACAGCGTCCGCGTGGAGCCCTCCCATGTCCGCTATCCCTGGGACGGCGGCCTCTCGAACGTGGACGACATCCAGTACGACGTGTGGGGCAACGCGAACCTCATGCGCCTCGGGGAACGGCCCGACCGGCGCGGGGCCGCTCCGTCGTACGAGATTCCGGACGGACCCCTGGAGGGGACCCTCGACGAGCTCCTCATCCTCGACCGGAAGCTCTCTTCCGGCGAGGTCCAGGACCTCTATCGCCGCGGGCGCTTCTATCCGGAGAAGTGCGAGTACCAGACGCCCTGGGTCCCCGCGGACATGGTCGGGAGCTCCTCCGAGATCGCGAGCGTCTCCTGGACCCTCTACCTCCCCACGCGCGACGTCTTCTTCCCGCCGAGCTCCGCCACGAGATACGGGCTCGCCGACTACGGGGTCCGGAACGCCCGCATGGACATCGAGCTCCTCTTTCAAGACGGCAGCAAGGTCAAGAGAAAGACCGACGATGAGGAGATCGCGGAAGAGGGACAGCCCGGCGACCCGAACGACGGGGGCTGGACGGTCGGACGGGCCGCGAACCAGCGCTTCCGCCTAAAGCTCAAGTTCCCGAAGGCGCAGGAGGCGGACCCGCTCCTCCAGAGCGAGGCGCTCGACGACATCACGGTGAAGATCCTGATCGCGCCCCAGTTCCGCTCCTGGGAGGTCCTCCCGTGAAAGGCCGGCGAGGGAAGGCCCTCTGGGTCGCGGCGCTGGCAATCGCGATCCTCTTCGGCCTGGCCTACGGGTTCTTCTCCCTCCTCTTTCATTCGGCGGCGCCCGACCCGAGCCCGGAGCGCCCCGAGCTCGATCGCGCCCCGGAGGCGGCGGTCCAGAACGAGACGCCGCTTCCGGAGGATTCCGCGCCCGCCCCGCCTGTCCGCGCGACCGCCGGGAGGCCGGGCGGCCGGCCCTCGGCCAGGCGGCCCGAGGAGGATCCCGCCGTAGCGGCGCGCGAGATCGAGGCGAAGCGGCGCGAGTTCGAAGAAACGATGCGGACGGCGGGCCTCGTGAAGGACGCTACGGGGGAGTACATCCACCCGGAGGAGAAGCGCGAGCGCGACGAGATCCGCGAGCGCCAGAAGATGGCGGCCGCCCAGGGGCTCGTCCTCCACAAAGGCGAGTGGCTCACGCGCCGCGAGAAGCAGAGGCGGATCTTTGCCGAATGGATGGAGGCCGAAGGACGATCGCGCGACCCCGAGACCGGCACCTGGCACCGGCCGGGCGAGAAGCCGGAGGGGGAAGCGCCGCCGCCGTCCGCCCCGCCTCCGGTCCAGCCGCCCACGATCTCCGTCGATCGCCTCCCCGCCTCGGTCGAGGTGGAGATCGCGGGCTTCGAGTGGAGAACCGCGACGAGCGATCGTCTCGTGGCCCTCGGAAAGACGAACCTCCCGGACGGTTTCCTCCTTCTCGTCTCGGTCGCGCCGCTTCTTTCTCCGACCACGACGCTCGCCTGGGTGAGGGCCCCGGTCGCGTCGGGACGCTTCGAGGCCGTCTTCGAGTCGATCTCGCGCGAGGCCACGCGAAACGGATACCTGGTCGCGGCCGACTGGACGGCCGGACTCGATCTCCCTCCCGAGAGGAAGGCCGAACCGGTGGGCGAGCTCTGGGTCCACGGCGAAGCCGAGGAGCTTCGAGGCCTCGTGGACGCCGAGCGCAAAAGGCTCTCGGACTGGATCTCGCGCCTGACGGAGCTCCACGGCGAATACGCGGCCCGCACGGACGGCGAGGCATGGAACCCTCCCGTGGGGTGGTTCGACCGGCTAGAGCAGGTTGAGCGCGAGGTGATGGCGGAGTTCACGTCGCGGCTTGGTGGCTTCGCCGGGGCGTACCACCTCACGAGCGCCCGCGCCGCGGGCGAGCTCCCGCGGCGCCTGCGCCTCGCGGCCGACCTTGCCCTGCATCCCGAGCGGGAGAACGTTTTCGCAAGGCACGGGACGAGCGACTACGTTCGGCTGGAGGCCCTTGCGGCCGACGTCGAGGCCCTCCCGGGGGGGCTAGAGGAGGATTCTCGCCGGATGGACGGGCTCCTTGGCGAGTGGGAAAAGAAGGACTAGTCGGAAAAGGCGATGCCGGCGAAGGAGCGCGTCCGGATCCTGGGGGATGTCCTGCGCGACAGGGCGGGACGATTGGCGAGGGGCGAGGACGGGGAAGGGAAACCCCTGTTCCTCCGCATCTTCGACCGGTCGGTCCACGACATCCAGGGGTTCTCGCACCGCCTCGTCCTGCGCCTCCAGCACCTAAGAGGGGCCTCGCACCCCGCTATCCCCGCCGTACGTTCCGTGCAGCTCCAGGCCCAGACACCGACCATCGTCCTCGAGGGCGCGCCCGGGACGAGCCTCGCCGAACGCACGAAGACGCAAGGACCGATCCGGCCGGCGCGGGCGGGAGCGATCCTCTCCCAGGCCCTCGGGGCGATCGAGGTCCTCTCGGAGGCGAAGGTCCTGCCCGCCGTCCTCTCCGCGAACACGATCTGGATCACCACGGAAGGGAAGACCCTCCTCCTCGCGCTCGAGACGCCGCCGGAGCTCCTGGCAAGAGACGGGCCCCCGCCCGACCTCCCCGCGCTCCTCCTCGCGCTGGGGGCCGCGGTCTACGAGGCCGTCTCGGGTCGGCCCCCGTATCAGGACCTGAAGGCTCTCCCCTTCACGCTTGCCCCGCCGCCGCCGCTGGCGTCGATCGCCGCGGCCGTCCCGCCGGAGCTCTCGAACGTCCTGGCCAAGCTCCTCTCGCCGCGGCCAGAGGATCGTGTCGCCGACCTGGCAGCCGCGAGCGAATGCCTCGGCGGGCTCCCGCCCATCTCGGGTACGACATCCACGCGCCTCTCCGCGGCCGCCCTACGCGAGCGGCCGAGATGGCGGCGCCGCGCGGCCCTCGCGGCAGGCGCCGGGCTCCTTCTCGCGCTCGCCCTTCTCCTCCTCGTCCCGTGGACGGGGGGCGAGAAGTCGATCCTCACTCAGTTCGTGGGCGGAAGCGAGGACGAATCGGGACCGGCCCCCGAGGGCCGGAGCGTCTCGGAGCTGTCGAGCCGGCTGGCCGAGATAAGGAAGGGCGGCCCCGAGGCGTTCGAGGAGGAGGAGGCCTTCCTGCGCGACGTGACCGATAGGG
>JACQVV010000399.1 GCA_016209595.1 Planctomycetota bacterium | reverse complement strand
GCCGACAGCTCTCTCGCGTTCTCCGTGAGGAGCGAAAAGGAGCGATGGTCCCTCACCGCGGTCTCCGTCGCCCGCGTGACCGGCGACTTCCTCCTCGTGAACACGCGACTCCTCGTCCGCGTCCGACAGGGGCAGCTCCGCCGGTTCCGCCTCCGCCTGCCCGAGGGCGTCGAGATCGCGGCCTTCGAGACCGAAAACCTGAAATCCCGGCGCGTCGTCTCCGGCGAGATCGAGATCGAGTTCGCCTCCCCCGTCGCCACACAGCATCCCCTGCTCCTCGCGACCCGCGTCCGGCGCCGCGGCCTGGCGATCCCGCCCCTTCTCGCCCTCACCGCTTCGGAAGCGGACGGGCAGGCGGCGCCCGTCGAAGCGTACGTGGCCCTTCTCGCGCCGAGCCGTCCCTTCGCCGTCGAGGAGCGAGTCGAGGGCCTCGCCCGGGTCGAACTCCGGGACCTGCCGTTCGCGCCGGCCGGCCTCTCGCGGGACGCCGTCCAGTCCGCGTACCGGGCGACGTCGCCCTCGTGGCGACTGGCGCTCTCCGAGCGAGGGATCGAGGTCGTCCCCGGCGACGCCGTGGTCGAGATCGCGGATCTCCACACCGCGATCGGCGAGGACGGTACGATCCGGACCCGCGCCGAGTACACGGTGCGGCACTCGGGCGTCCAGTTCCTCGCGCTCGATCTCCCCGCGGGCGCGTCGCTCTGGGGCGTGACCGTCGGCGGATGGCCCGTGTCCGTCGGGACCACCCGCGAGGCCGGAACCGGCGAGGCCGGAACCGGCGAGGCCGGGACCGGCGGCGGGGCGCGCCTCGCGATCCCCATCGAGGACCTCGATCGCTCGAACCTCCCCGTCGTCGTGACGCTCTACTACGAGGAACGCGGACCCGCCCCTTCCTTCCTCGAGACGACCCGGTCTCTCTCGTCCCCCCGCCTGGTCGGGGAGCGGGTCAAGGTCACGAAGACCGTGTGGACGGTCGAAGTCCCCGAGGGCTACTGGGTCGACGAGGATCTCGAGGAGATGCGGCTCATTCCCGCGAGCCGGAAGTACCAGGAGCGCGTCGAGGATCTCCTCGATGAGAAGACTCGCGTGGAGAACATCCTCAACACGACGACGAACGAGCGCGCGCGCGACCGGGCGCGGCGGGACATGGCGCGGCTCGAGCAGATCCTCGGCGACGAGCTCGCCGAACTGGAGCAGTCGAACCGGAGCGCCGGCGAACGCGAGCTCGCCGGCAAGATCGGCCAGGGCGAGCTCGACAGCCAGTGGGCGCTGAACGACACGCTGATCGAGAAGGGGCAGGCCGAACAGAAGAGGCTCCGCGACCTGCGCGGCCAGGTGCCCGACCAGGGCGCGGCGAGTCGAGAGGAAGCCGCATTCCTGGAATCGCTGCGATTCCTCGAAGGACGGGACTGGGAAACCCCCGGCGCCCCGGCCGAGGGTCGCCCCGGGGCCGGCGGCGACAAGAACGAGGAACTCCCCGGCCGCCCGCGACCCTTCCAGGGCTGGGCCGGGCGCGGCTGGCCCGCCCTCCCCGCGCTCGAGGAGCGGTCCGCCTCGCTCGCCCACGAACGAACCCGCGCCCCCGATTCCGGCCCCTCCGGTCCCGGCCCGCTCGATCTCCCCGGGATCGAGGCCTTCGAGCCCCATCCCGGCCGTACGACCTACACCTTCCAGTCGCTCGGGAGCGAGGCGAATCTGGAGATCGCGCTCACCCGACAGCAGACGTCGGTCGAGATCGGGAGCTGGGGGGTCATCCTGCTCGCGCTCGCGGCGGCCGGGTGGGTCGGACACCGGAGACGGAGGACCGGGTGGTAGAATCGCGTGAGGAGTACGCATGCGAACGACCTACAGAGAAGTAGCGGAAGAGGCGTTCAAGCTGTCGCCAAAGGCGCGGGCCAAACTCGCCCGGGAGCTCCTGCGGAGCCTCGAACCCACCGGCGAGGCGGAGATTGACCGTCTCTGGTTGGAGGAGGCAAAGAGGCGGGATCGCGAGCTCGACGCCGGTCAGGCTGCGCTTCCCATCGACCAGGTTCTCGCACGAGCCCGCGCAGTGGTCAGGTGAAGTGCGTAGCGCATCGGCTCGCCGAGCAAGATCTCCTGGAGGCCATGCGAGTGTAGGGTTTCGAATGGAATCGCCAGAGGATCCAGCCGAACGCGCCGACCGGGCGACCGTGGCCGGGACGACTCACTGGAGTCGCCTCGTCATCCAAGGCACGTCCGAGGACGAGCGCCGCGCGGCCCACGTCTTCTTCTACGAACGATATCGGACAGTGGTCTACCGGTACTTCCGGCATCACGGCGTCGACCCGGTCACGGCGGCCGACCTTTGCCAGGACTTTTTCCTGCGCACGCTTTCCACCTCGTTCCTCGAGCGAGCGGATCCCTCCCGGGGGCGATTCCGCAACTACCTCAAGACCGCTGTCCAGAGGTTTCTCATCGACCGCTGGAGGCGGACTTCACCCCAGCCCTCCGTCGTACTCGACCCCGAATGGAGCAGCCTCGAGCCGGTTTCGCCCTGCGCTTCGCCGGACACGGAATTCGACCGGGAGTGGGCGCATGCCGTCGTCGAGTTTGCCAGGAGAGACGTTGCCCGGTGGTACAAGTCCCGGGGACGCACCGCGCATTTCGACGCCTTCCTCCTGCGAACATATGAGGGTCTGAGCGCCCGAGAGATCGCCGCGAAGCTCGGCCTTTCGATCTCGGGCGTCGACTCGGTCTGCGCTCGGGCGAGGCGACGAATGGCGGAGGCGATCCGGCGAGAAGTTGCAGCGACCGTCGGGAACGACGCCGATCTCGACGAGGAAGTCGCCTACCTCATCGAACTGGTCCGTTCCTGACGACATGCGGTTCTGCAATCGCGGGACAGGGACCTGGCGAGCACCCCTGACGCGATCGGAGGTCAAGGGGCGTTTCTGGCAGATTCTACAAGGCGCCTCTCCTCGCGCGAAGGCCAGCGGGAGAGTCCCGTGAAGTCGCGCTACGAGATTCTCCGCGAACTCGGTCACGGGGGGATGGGGGTCGTCCTTCTCGCTCAGGACCGGGTCCTCGATCGACGGGTGGCGCTCAAGGTCATTTGGGGCGTGGCCCGGCGGCAGGTCCGGGACCGATTTGTACGCGAGGCGCGGGCCACGGCCGCGCTGGCCCATCCGGCGCTCTTGCCGACATACACGATCAACCGCCACGGGAACGACCTCTACTTCACGATGGAGGCCGTCGAGGGACGGACGCTGGCCGACGCCCTGCGGGCCGGGGACTTCTCCCTTCGTGACGCGATTGCAGCGCTGGCGGAGGTCTGCCGCGGGGTTGCCTTCGCCCATGACCGAGGGCTCGTCCATCGCGACCTCAAGCCGCATAACATCATGGTCACGCCGGGCGGATCCGTCCGGATCTTGGATTGGGGGCTAGTCAGCCGGAAGTCCATCGATTCGACGGGCGACGAGGCGCAGATCTCCATCGCCTCCAACGTCTCCCCAGCTGATTCGGTCATCGCGGTCCTCCTCGAGTACTCCCGCAACGAGGCGACAGACTACAGCTTGGTGAAGGCGCCCACGGACTTCACAGGTTTGCCTTCCTCGCCGGTCCCGCAGTCACGACTCACCGCCCCGGGAGACGTGATGGGAACACCCGCCTACATGTCACCCGAGCAGGCGAACCCCGATCGCGGTCCGATCGGTCCGGCAACCGACGTCTACTCGCTCGGTGCGATCCTCTACGAGATACTCGCCGGATCGCCTCCTCACATTGGTAATCCCATCGAGGTCTTCGCCGAGCTGGCCAGGAAGCGACTGGAACCGCCCTCGTCCCGGGCGCGAAGCCGCCGAGGTTCCCCGGGAGCTCGAGGCGGTCTGCCTCAAGGCGCTCGCCTGGGCGAGCCTCGACCGCTACCCCAGCACCGCGGCGATGGCGGCCGACCTCGAGGCATGGCTCGCCGGGCGAAGCGTGTCCGTGCTTGCCGCCCCGATGCCCGTCCGCGTCGTCCGCTGGTACTCGCGCCACCGCTTCGCGGCGACCGTGTGCGCGGCGATCGTCCTCGCGGCGCTCGTCGCCGGGGTGCTCGGCGATCACGCATCGCGACTTGCCGATTCGCGGCGCGAGTCGGCGGTCGAGGAAGAGCAGGGCGCCGCTCGCGAGTCGCTCGCTGCTACGCAAGTCGAGGCTGCCCGCGAGCTCGACCGGGCCCGGTTCACCTTCCGTGCCTATCGGGACGCCCGCGACGCATGGATCGAAGCCTGGCGAAAGGAGGACGAGGTCCTCGCGTCGCGCCCGCCGCTGCCCCGACCGAACCGGGGCGAAACGCTCGCCCAGTTCGCCGCCAGGACCGAAATCGCGCTCCGAGACAGCCGGGAACCGCTCCGTGCCATCCGGTCTGTCATTGCGAGCCGATGTGGCGACGCCACGGAACCCAACTCGTCGGCCGCGCGGGCTTTCGCTCGCGACGAAACCCGCGACCGCTGGCTCGTCGCCCTCGGGATCGCCACGCGACTCTTCGATCAGGTCCGGCTCGCGCGCGACGCGTCGGGCCTCGCCTGGCGTCCACAGGACGGCCCCGGTCCCGAGAAATTCCTGGCCGAACTCGCCGCGCTCACTCTCCAGACCTCTCTCGATGAGGCTCTCGACTGGGACGCGGCACATCCGTGCCGGGCGCCCAGCGCCGAAGATCCGGCCCAGGACGAATCCGAGGGTCTTCCCGAGCCCTGGCAGGAGGTCAACGGGACTCTCGATAGAGCTCGGTCGTTCGGCGAAGACCCGGCTCTGCGAGACCTCCTCGATCGCGCCACGTCGCTCGCGGGCGGCCGGACCGCCGTCCACGTCGGCCCGCCACCGCCGGGCACTTGGGCCCAGCTCGAGTGCGGTTCGCGACCTGTACCCGCGGCGGGAGCCGATTGGGAACTCCCTCCGGGATTCCACGTCCTCTTCGTTGCGAAAGGGGACCCCCTCCCGGGACTCTTCGAGAAAGGCGAGGGGATGCCGCCCGAGTACATCGACCATCTCTTCGAGACCCAAGGAGAGCCGATCGTCCGCCAGGTGTTTCTCGTCGAGAGGGGCAAGCCGCTCGAGGTCGAAGTGCGCCATCCCGGGGAGATTCCCCCGGGGACGATCTGGGTCTCGTGCTCGGAGCACTTCACCGCCGGCAACGAGCCTGACGATCTCCCCCGCCACCGGGCGAGGGTCCCGGATTTCTTCATCCAGGAAAAGGAGGTATCGCTCGGCGAGTACGTCGAATTCCTGCGCAACGTTGCCGCCTCGGGGGACCGCGAATTCCTCGAAGCCGTCCGACCCCGGATTCGATCGGACGACGGCATTCACCCCATCGTCGACGACTCGTTCGCCATCACCCGGCAAGGCATCGACCCGAAGTGCCCCGTCCCGGGAATCTCGTATCTCGCCGCACAGGCGTACGGCCGCTGGAAGACCGAGCACGATTCGGCCGGCCACCTCTGGCGCCTCCCGACCGAGGACGAGTGGGAAGTAGCCGCCGGCGGGCCGCTGGGCTCGGTCTACCCGTGGGGCAAGTCCTTCGCCTGGAAGCGGGCGAGGTCGCAGGAGACGCGGGGGAAAGAGTACTGGGCGAAAGTCGACGACTACAAGGACGGCCGGAGCTTCTTCGGTGCGTGGCAGATGTCCGGCAACGTCAGCGAGCTCATGGCGAGCCCGTTCGATTCCCTGCACGTCGTCATCCGTGGCGGCTCCTGGTTCGATGACTTCCACGGTGTTCGGGTCGCATCGCGCGAAGCCGCAACCCCGTCGAGCTGGGCGAATCAGGTCGGATTCCGACTGGTCTGCGAGCCCACGCGGAAGGCCCGATAGTTCGGCTCCAGCGACCACTACAAGGGGAGGAACTGAATCGTACCTCTCCAGTCCTCCCCCGTCGTGCATTCTGCGATTACGAGCAGGTGTTCGATCGCAGTACCGATGCCGAGCCACTTGTGGACGACAAGGACCCCGGGCATCCTCTCGCCCTTGCCTATCCGATCTCGGGCAAACCGAATCATCGTCGAGATGTCGTGAGTGAGGACGATCCGATCCTCCCTCCCTGCCCACGCCAGGATGTCGGGGTCCGGTGCGCCCGAGAGCCCGACGTCCTTCACGCGAACTGCGTCCATTTGCGCGCTACGTCGAAACACCCCTTCGAGGATGTTCTCGTCGAAATTCTCGTCGACCAAGAGTCGGATCAAGACCGATCTTGCCGCTCGAGACGGGCCAAGAGCCTTTCACGGACTTCGGTCCGGACCGGGAACTCGCGTGCTACCTCCGCGCAATCTCTCTCCATCTCCGTGCGCCGTGTCGTGAGGTATCCGTCCACCTCGCTCCGGTGACGGAGGTAGAAGGCGATCGTGGCATAGACATCCGAGAGGGAGAGGGCGGGATATCGCAAGGCGATCTCCTCCGCAGTGGCGCCCTCCAGGAAGGTCCATAGGACGGTCTCCAGAGAGACGCGCGTCCCCCCAACCCGGACCACGCCCTCCGGGGTCATGGTCAGCGGGGCCGCTTCCTTTTCGATGACGATCACCAGGGATGTACCTCCACGCAAGGATAGCCCACCGGGGCGTACCTCGCCAGGGGCCACCGAGATCCGCGAGTCGAGACATCCTTGGCGAACAGCTCAGCGCCCGCGCGTGGTCGTGCACACCAGGCGGAACCCCAGCTCGTCGCCGTACATCGTCGGCTGGACTCCCTTCCTTCCAGCGAGTTGCGCGCTCTCCGCGGCCGTCTGGAACGATCCTCCCCGGACGACGGCGAGCGAGTTGCCGAATTCGCTCGCCGTCCATTCCGATACATTTCCGCAAGCGCCGAGGACTCCGAAGACACTCGCTCCCTCCGGGTGTGAGAGGACGGACCCCGGGGAGGCGCCGCTCCGGGACTCGTCGAGAAGGCGGGCTCGCTCCGGAGTCCAGAGATCGCCCCACGGATAGATCCTTCCATCGGCGCCTCGGGCAGCGTACTCCCATTCCGCCTCGGTCGGGAGGCGATATATCCACTCGCCCCCGGAAGATGAGGTCAGCCAGGCCGCGTAGTTTTCGGCCAGGACGCGCGAGACGGATGTGATGGGCAATTCCAAGCCCTCCCGCGGCACGGCCGAAGACGCATCGCGGAGGAATGCCCGGTACTCCTTCTGCGTGACCTCTGTCCGCCCGATCCAGAACCCCTTCTCGATCGTCTCCACCCGGTGCGGGCCGGCTGATGGAGCGCCCCCTCCGGCGCGAAACCGTCCGGCGGAGACGTAGACCCAACCCCCCGGGGGAACCGCCTCGGGCCACTCGGGCTCGAGCGTGTACGACTCGCCCCGCGAAAGGAGGAAGGGCACCCTTATTTCGCGGCCCTCGCGCGTGACGACCACGACGTAGCTACCCATCTCGAGTTCGACCGAGTCTCCGGCGTGAACTTCGCGCCTGGGCACCCCCCGGAGACCGAACCCGTCGGGCTCGATCTCCTGGAGTACGGCGCTCGTCCCCGACGGGAGACTGGAGACGATCAGACGGCCCTTCGCATCGAGTCGATCGAGGAGAGCCCCGATCCTTCTCCGCTCCGGGACCTCGATCGCGCCCATCTGTTCCGCCAGGTGGACGAGCTCGCTCGCGACCGTGCGCCAAGCCGGGCCGACTTGGCCGAGCGCTGTCTCGAACGCGGCAGGGTCGAGCGTCCCCGATCTGAGGAATTCCCCGATCTGGTGTCCGAGCACCCGGGTGGCCCGTGCCGCCGCCAGCGTCCGGGTCGAGAGAGTCCGCTCCTCGTCGAACTCGGCCCGAGTGAGATCGATCTCGATCCTCGTCAAGAGCGCGCCCGCTAGCAGTCGTCGGCACTCCTCCCCGATCGACGAATTTCGTTCCTCGTCCTCTTTGTCCGGCCAGCGGCTCACGGACGCGAGAACCGTTCGCACTCTCTCGGCCTCGTGTTCGAGCTCCCCCAGCCGTTCCCGCGCTTCGCGTGACGCTCCGCGCCACGCCTCAGCGGGCGAGAGGGAGGTCGTCTCGGCGCGCGCCGGCCTTTCGATCGATGCCTGTGCCCACTTGCCGAACACCGGTCCCCAGGTCCCGGGCCGCGCGTTTGCGGAAACCTCCGCCTGGAAGGCATGAAGGGCCTCTTCTTCCCGAATCGTCGCCCGTTTGCACTCCTCGGCAGTTTCGACGAGTTTCGAGAGTGCGCGGCCAGCCTCTCCGAGTCGGTTCGCGGCCTGACTCCGGAGTCTCTCGTCCTCCTCCCGCCTCGCCCGGTCGAAGGACAAGAAGACGAGGCCCAGAGCGGCGACGCCTGCGGCGAGAGCGATGCCTCCGAGAACGAAGAGATATGGATGGCGGCGAACCGCCCGTGCGAGACGCCGCGCGAGTGGAGAGCGCCCGGCCCGCACCGCCTCCCCCGCAATCGCACGCTCCGTATCGCGCGCGAAGTCCTCCGCGCTCGAGTAGCGCGCGGAAGGGTCGGCTTGGGTCGCCACCCTCGCCACGTACACAAGTTCCGGGGGAAGACCCGCCAGTGGCCGCAAACTCTCTTCGCTCCCCGGTCGCTCGTAGACGATGGCCGCGAGCATCCGGCCCAGGGCGAAAACGTCCGCGGCCGGCCCCGCCTCCCCCCCCTCTTCGAGCTCCGGCGCCCGGTAGATGTCTCTCGCCAGATGCGTAGACGTCCTCCCATCCCGCGGAGGGCCCCAGCCCGTCACCTGGACCTCGCCCCGCGCTGCCATGAAGACCACGCCGGGCGAGAGTTCCAGATGGAGCACACCCGAACCGTGCGCCCGATGGACCGCGTGAGCCACGCGGGCGAGAGCGCCCGCGAGCCCCCGGCGCGCCTCCCCGCTCGCGGCGCTGGCGTCGAGTCCCGCGAGAAGTTCGACGAACGATTCCCCTTCCGGTGGGGACAGAACAAGAAAGGGCCGGCCGCCCGGCGCTTTCCCGACCTCGTGAAGGATGGGGAATGCCGGCCCCACGAGTCGTGCGTGAAGCCTGGCGGCAGCCATGAGTGCCGCACTCGGAGTCGAGGGGTCCGGGAAATGCACCTCGATCTTCCGATCGAGGTCGACCTCCACCGCCTCGTGGACCTCGCGACCCGCCTCGATCCGGAGCCGCCGGCCGATCCGGAATCGCTCGCCCGATCCCGCCTCTCGATTTGGGTCGTCGAGACAAGACTTCCACGGGTCCGTCGCGTCGAGCTCGCCCGACGCCTCCACTCAGGAGCCCTCTGGCGGCGAAAGTCCGATCGGCACCACTCGGTCGCCCTCGGGGGCGTCGCCGGGGATGGGGACGGACTCGGTCGCGCTCTCGTAGCCCTCCGCCTCGACGTGGACCTCGTACGTCTTGCCCCGCTCGGCCGGATAGTAGAGCCGCCCGTTCCGGCCCGTGAGCCCGTCCGCCACGAGGACCGTCCCTCCCGACGAGATCGTCACCTTCGCTTCCTGGATCGGCTTCTTCGTCTCGGCGTCCGTCACCTCGATCACGAGCCGGACCTCGGGGAGCGGAACCGGCGGAACCTTGATCCGGTCTCCCTTCTTTCCGCGCGACGAACCCGGCCGGCCGCGGATCCCAGGACCGCCTCCGCCGGTCGGACCCCCGGGCCGCCGAAACCGCGACGCGATCCACGGATCGCCCATGGGCCCCCCCGCGGGGTCGAACTCGTAGGACGAGAGGATCGTGGGCAAGTCCTCCCAGTCGGGCGGAGGACCTCCTCCCCCCGTGACGGGGAAGACGACTTCGTCCCCCTCCATGTGGCCCCCGGGAGGGATCGGAATTCCCGGCTCCGGTCGTTCGAGCTCGGGATCGGGCTCGAGGAGCAGCTCGATGAGTCCCGACGGGAGATCAGTCTCCCATCGCGTGATCTCGGGAGCGTGCGTGAAAAAGACCGTGACGTCGTCGAGCGCCATCGACGTGATGAGCGGCTCGACCCCCTCTCTCGCCGTCTCCTCGAAGTACGCCCGATACCGAACCGGCCCGTCGACGACCATGTCCACCGGGCTCCCGCCCGGGTCGTCGAGCTTCCCGCTCGACTTGTCGCCGACGAGGATCTCGAGACGAATCTTCCCGCCCGGGATGTCCTCCGGAACGCGCGCCGTCCAGGCGACGCGCGAAACCCGGGACTTGCCGGGAACGGCGATCTCGCTCGGGCAGATCTGCGAAGCGAACGTCCCGTCGCCGCCGTTGTAGTAGCGGCCGATCCGCCAGAGGCGGTCGGCGATGCCCGCGGCGTCGAAGTCGGAGTATACGGAGAATTCGCCGTACGTCACTTCCGGACTCCACTCCCCAGTCATTCCGGTAGCCTCGGGGCCCAGATAGAATCTCGCGTCACTGTCCCAGAGGTCGCATGGCGGTTGGGATGTCGTTTCCCACTGCGCGAAGTCCCAAAGCCTGCCGCGCCGTCCATTGACACAAAGATTGGCGGGTCTGTACCGGGTCAAGTCAGAATCGTACGCGCAAGCGACTAGAGACCAGGTCCCACGATCGCCGAAGGCACCCCTCTGATAAGCATCCGTGAACCCATATGCCGAGCCGTCACCGGACCCTACCCACATTATCACCATTTCCTGATTTCCCGCGATGTACACTGCTAGCGATTGATTGCTCGGGGGAGGAGAGTTCAGGATGCAGGAGAAATCGGCAATCATGTTCCAGACATCAAGCCGATCAGATTCGCGCTTCTGCCAATAGGCAATGGTTCCCAGTCTTCCGCCCATGTTACGGTAGGCTTTGTAGCTGGGGGCCATACTGGGTGTCACGCAACCCCCGTCGGGGTAGATGCGGCCGGGCCTCAATCCACCAAAGACATCGCCTGCTGGCAGTCTGCCGCCTCGTTTCACCAGGTGAATGGGATCCCCCGCGGCCGACGTAGCGTCGAAGCTATTCCGGAAGGACAACCAAAACGTGCGTCCCGGCGAGTCGGGCCCCGCCACGCAGGTCGAGAGGCGAACCTCCCCATCCTCGACGCACAACTCGGGCAGCCGTGCGATCTTCGGCTGAGGATAGGTTGCGAGTGACGGCTCGATCCAGCCCCGCTGCGGACTGATCGTTCCCCGCGCGAAATCCGCCTGGGTCGTCTCTCGCCAGGCCCCCCCGACTCGCAGGGTCGCTCGCAATGCGCGAGATGCGTTGACGCCGCGGGTCCCGACCGCCACAACCGATGACCGGATTGCAATGTCATAGGTCCCGCCAGGATTCAAGCAGAATTCTGTCGTTCTCCCGACCAAGTCGCTCTTGCCGACAAGAGTTCGATGCTCGGCGTCTGGATTGAAGTTGCACAGACGCGTATTGGGATCCCCGTTGGCAAGTATCGCGGCTGACTGTCGCCGAGAGAGAACCGGCATCGAACCGGGATAGGATGGCGTAAATCGGATCGTTCCGCGGGAGATCCCAACACCTTCGGGTTTCCCCTGTTGCTGACCGTCGGCCAGGACTTCGATAAACCCATGATGAATGTCGGCTCCCTCCGCGGGAGTTACCTCGTAGAATCCCGATGGGCTCACGATCGAGAACGAGCCACTCCAGTCAACCGGCCAGTATCTAGAGCCGTGTGGCCAATCGCATCCCCCCGCGGCTTTCCAGCTTGTCCCGTGTGCGCCGAGCCCCACGAACTCCCCTTGGGTCTCATGGTCAAAGGCTCCTGGCGTCCAGTCGTGCACTGGAGGCACATACTGTGTAGCGGGGTTAACGGCGGTGTACCGCGTATAGACTGTACCACCGTACTCATACTCGATGGACTCTAGCACCAATAGTTGCGATTCCAATCCGACTCCGATTGCGGCCGATATGGAGCAGCTATTCATGGGGAGGTCTAGGCCGGTGTGCGCATCGAGGAGTTGCTTCAGTCGCGTTATTGATCGAATCGTGCCCGCGAATGGCCCATCGGTCAAAGCGGGACTAGGCCGGCGGAATCTCACGATTTCACTTGCCAGATATCGTCCGGTATCGATTGCGAGGGGGCCGGATGATTCCTGCGTCCAACCCTTGTAGTCTTCAAGCTCATACCCACCTTCCCACCGCTCGCTACTCGACGTCACCCCAAGGAGAGCCGCGACCAAGACCGGCTTCGGGGCCGTATTGATGTTGATGGGTGCGCGGGGTTCGAGCTCCATGTGGCCGGGATTCCAGCGGCGCTCGTAGTACGTTCCGGGGGCGGGGCGGGAGGCTGCGTCCGGGGGTCGGATGACCTTGGTGTCGATCCAGGAGTCGATCGTGATGTACGGCGCGATCCGGAGGTACTCGTCTTTCGTGATGAGGCCGCCGGGGAGGTCGAGGAGGTCTTCGATCTTCTGGAACTTCTTCCCCGGGAGCTGGTTGCGGTAGCTCACGATGAGCTTTCCGTCGCCGGGACGGATCGGGGGGTCGGTCTCGTCGATCGCGCGGCCGAGGTTGTCGAGGAGCCGGGCGGTGCCGTCTTCGCCGGCGTTCAAGTTGATAAGGCCCTGGGGGTCGCGGATCGTGACGGCGAAGGTCTCGAAGTAGCGGCCGTTGGGCTTGCCGAGGACGAGGGCGGTCTTGCGATCGATGCCGGCGGCGGCGAGGGCTTCCTCCGAGGGGTAGTCGAGGATCGCGGTGACCTTCTGGCCGAAGAGGTCGATCGGCTTGTAGGGGCCCTTGGGATCGAGGCCGTAGGGCTCGAAGAGGCCGTCGAAATCCCCTGACTTCTCGGCGGCCTGGATACGGGCGAGGGCGTATTCGAAGCCGGCCTGGGCGGCGAGGTCGGCCCGGGTCTCTTCCTGGTGGACGAGGCTCGCCTCGAGCTCGATCCGGGAAAGGCGCGCCAGCGCGACGGCGAGGAGCGCGAGGACGGCGAGGATCGTGACGACCAGGACGAGGGCTACCCCGTCGGGGCGCGACGATCGGTGGGCGTGTCTGGCGAGCATGGGGGACGCTCCGAAGGGAACTTCAGTTTCCGAGGGCCTCGGTCAGGCGCGTTCGAAACTCGGCGGGGTCTACGGGAGGCGCCTCGGGTTTCCGGGACTCTTCGAGGGCGGCAAGGAACTCGGCGAGGACGTCGATCGCTGCGGAGACGGGTTCGAGGCCGGGAGGTGGGGGTCCGGCGTCTCGGAGCGCACGGCATTCGTCGGAGAGCTGGGACAGGCAGCCGCCGGCGTCGGCCGACCAGAGATTCCACGCGGTGTTGTCCATCTTGCGGCCGGCGGCGCGCTCTAACCGGGTGAAGAGGAATCGGGCGGAGTTCTCGGCGTCCTCGACGATCGCGGCGGCGGCCTGGGGCGAGGTGGATTCGTCGGCGAGCTGGGCGAGCGTGGCGGCGACTTCAGCCGGGAGGGTCGCGACGGGTTCGCCGGGAACCAGACCGAGCTCGATCGTTCGGGAGTTCCAGAGGGATGCGAGGGCGAGGAGGGCATCGTGGGCTTCGGGAAGCCCGAGGCGGCGGGCGGTGAGCCTCGCCCGGTAGAGGTCGCCGAGCCAGCCGGCGGAGAAGTGAAGCCAGGCGGTCTGGCGTTCGTTCTGGGCGAGGGCTTGAGTACGTCCGGTCTCGGCCTCGAGGGCGTCGCGGGCGGAGGCGAGCTCGCGGGCGAGGAGCCAGGCGCCGAGAGTCGTCGCGATGTCCTCGGGACCTTCGCGGGGGTGCGGTTTCCGGCCTGGATCGGCGAGAGTTGCGGCTCGGGCAATAGCTTCGGCGAGCGCCTCGCGCTCTTCGATGCTCTCGCGCCAGAGGGTCGCGAGGACGCGATCGAGCGATTCGTCGAGACGCGCGAACCATGCCCTCGTCCCGACGGTGGGATCGGCGAGGATCGCCCGGAGCTCTTGCCGCGATTCGGCGAGGGGGGCGACGGCGTAGCGGAGATCGAGGACGGGACCGCCGGCGGCCTGGGCGATCTTCGCCAGGACGGCCTCGATCTTCTTCTTGTCCGGCATGAGGTCGGGATGGGTGAAGAGGGGCGGCCCCGTGCGAGCTGCCTGCCGAACGAGCTGGACGGCCGATTCGAGCTCGTCCTCGGCCTCGACGAGGAGTCCGTCGCGCCGGGCGGGGTCGACCTCGAGATCGACGAGCTTCGCAAGGCGCTCGGCGTCGAGGTTCGCGAGCTCCCGGGCGACCTCGAAGGGCTGCACCTCGGTGTCGATCTCGACCCGGAGCTGGTACTTCCCGGGGAAGAGGGGCATCTCGAAGGGGGGGAGCTCGCACTGGAAGGCGCCGTTCTCCACGGTGGTGTGTTTCTGGCAGACCGAGTTCCCCTTGGCGAGGAAGTAGAAGCCGATGACGGTATGGGGGGGGAGGCGGGCCTCGCCGCGGACGACGACCCGGTGCCCCTCGCGCGTGGGAAGGATCTCGGCCTCGACATGGAGCCACTCCCAGTCCTTGACGATTCGTCGGGCCTTCCGATGGGCGGGAGGGGCGGGTTCGGGTGTGGGCTGGGGTGAGG
>JACQVV010000041.1 GCA_016209595.1 Planctomycetota bacterium | reverse complement strand
CCGATCCCCGGCACGAGCACCAGGACGAGGAGCAGCATCGCGACGGCGTAGACCACGGGCGCGAGCCGTTCGTAGTTTCTGTAGTCGAGGTCCACCACCACGAGGAAAGCGGCGAAGGCCACGAGCGCGAGCACGAGCTCCCGCTTGTAGAGCGACAGGCCGCCCGCCGACTCGCCGGCCGCGGCGGCGGAGCCGGCCATCGCGGAGGCGATCGAGACGAGCCCGATCGCGACGAGCACGCTCGCCGCGGCGAAAATCGTCCGGCCGGTGGTCGATTCCATTTATCTCACCTTCAGGCTCGCCAGGCCCACGACCGCGAGGATCGCGCCGACGATCCAGAACCGGGTCGTGATCTTGGACTCGAGCCAGCCCTTGAACTCGAAGTGGTGGTGGAGCGGCGCGCACCGGAACACGCGACGGCCCCGCAGGCGAAAGGACGCAACCTGGAGGATCACGCTCGCCGCCTCGGCGACGAAGACCCCGCCCACGAGGAGCAGCAAGACTTCCTGCCGGAGGGCCACCGCCAGAAACCCGATCGAGCCGCCGAGGGCGAGAGACCCCGTGTCTCCCATGAACACCTCCGCCGGGTGGCAGTTGAACCAGAGGAAGCCGAGTCCCGCCCCCGCGAGCGCCGCGGCGAAGACGGCGAGCTCCTCCCCTCCCGGGACGAACGGTATGAGAAGGTAGGCCGAGTAGTCCGCGCGGCCGGTCACATAGGCGAGCACGGCGAACGTCCCCGCCACCAGGACCACGCAGCCGGCGGCCATCCCGTCCAGTCCGTCGGTGAGGTTGACCGCGTTCGCGGTCCCCACGAGGACGAGCCCCGCGAACGGGAGGTAGAAGACGCCGAGCGCGACCGAGAGGTCCTTGATGAAGGGAAAGACGAGCGTGCCGCGGTCGGGTTCGATCCCGCCGGTGCTCCACCAGAGGAGGGCCGCGACGATCGCTCCCACCAGCGCCAGGAGCCCGAACTTCTCGCGCACGGAGATGCCCCGCCGCCGGCGCCGGAGCTTCACCCGGTCGTCGAGGAAGCCGATGAGCCCCGAGGCGAGGATCGTGTAGAGGGCGAGCAGGGTGAACGGATTGTCGAGCCTGGCCCAGAGGAGCGTGGCCGCGCCGACCGCGACCAGGAGGATCACGCCCCCCATGGTCGGGGTGCGAAGCTTGGCCGCGTGGAGCCGGGTCAGGCGGTCGGACGCCTTCTTGTCGGTGTTCTCGCCCAGGCCCTGGGCGCGGAGCCAGCCGATGAACGGCCGGCCGAAGAGGATCGCGACCACGAATGCCGTCGCCGCCGCGCCCGCCGCCCGGAAGGTCACGTAGCGGAAGACGTTGCGCGGCGAGAGCACGTTCGCGAGTCGGAAGAGGAAGTGATAGAGCATCCGAGGAGGACGTCCGGACTTCGTTTGTTGTTTTGCCGTCTCGTGTCCCGTAGCGTCCGGGCCCCGTGGCCTATCCCTAGGCCCCCCAGGCGCTTCACGATCCGGCGGTGTGCTCTCCCACACCCCGGTGCCCCGTTGTCGTGGGGAGGGGGAAGGCCCCCTCCCCGTCTTTCTAGCTCATGGCCGTCTCCAGCCGTAGCGTTCTTTCTTCCTTGCGGAACAGCCGGTGGATCGCCTCGACGACCTTCTCGAGCGCGACTCCACGCGAACCCTTCACCAGGACGCAGTCGCCCGGTTCGACGATTCGCGCGGCGACGCGCGCCGCCTCGATCGAATCGGGAACGGGCAAGACGTGAATGCGATCTCCCGAGCGGCGGCGGGCCTCCACAGCGAGGAGCCCCGCGTACCGCCCCACGGCGACGACGACCGCGACCGCGCGGCCCGCGAGCTCCCGGCCGATCTCCAGATGGAGCCGCTCGGAATGCTCGCCCAGGTCGAGCATGTCGCCCAGCACGAGCACGCCGCGGCGATCCCCGGCCCGGCGGGAGAGGAACGCGATCGCCTCCCGGACCGAGGCCGGGCTGGCGTTGTAGCTGTCGTCGTAGAGGAGGACGGGACCCGCGGGAACGCGCCTCAGTCGCCCGGCGGCTGACTCGAAGCCCGCGAGCCGGCCGACGGCTTCCTCGAGGTCGACGCCCAGCTCCCGGGCGGCGGCGAGCGCGGCGGCGACGGCCCCGATCTGGTGCCGGCCGGCCAGGCCGATCCTCCCCTCGAGCTGCCGCCCGCCAGCGCGGATCCGGAACACGAGCCCCGCCTCTCCCTCGACGACCCGCAGCACGCGGACGTCCGCCTCGGGCGTCTGGCCGAACGTCACGACCTTCCCCGAGAAAGAACCCGCGAGCTGCGGGGTCGATGGGTCATCTGCATTGAGCACGGCCGTTCCGTCTTCCAGGGCGCCGAGAAGCTCTCCCTTCGCCCGGCGGACCTCCTCCAGGGTGCCGAACCCCGCGAGGTGCGCCTCTCGAACGGCCGTGATGATCCCGACGTCCGGACGGACCAAGGCAGCGAGCGCCGCGATCTCGCCCCGGGCGCTCGCACCGAGCTCGACGACCGCGGCCTGCGTGTCGTTCTCGATCGAGAGGAGCGTGAGGGGGACGCCGACGGAATTGTTGAAGCTCCGGCGGCTCGAGACCGTCCGGAAAGAACCGGAGAGGACCTGGGCAAGGACGTCCTTGGTCGTCGTCTTGCCGACCGAGCCGGTCACGGCGACCGCGCGGATGTCGAAGCGATCCCGATAGGCGGCAGCCAGACGTCCCAGGGCAGCGAGCGTGTCGGAGACACGAATTACCGGGACGCCGGCGGAGGCCGCAACGGGCCGGGACACGAGGAGAGCCCCGGCGCCGCTCGCCAGGGCGTTCTCCGCGAAGAGGTGCCCGTCGAACCTGGGTCCCGCGAGCGCAACGAAGAGTTCGCCGGAACGAAGGGTCCGGGTGTCGGTCGAGACCCCGGTGACGACGCGGTCGCCGTCCCCCTCCAGAGTGGTGGCTCCCGAGAGAGCGGCGATGGCGCGGGCGGTCAGAT
>JACQVV010000398.1 GCA_016209595.1 Planctomycetota bacterium | reverse complement strand
GATGTAGAGCATGCCGGCGAGCCCGAACTCGATGACCTCGCCGTCCAGTTGTCGGTCATACACGATGGCCGAATGACAGAGCGGTCACCAGCTCGGCGCGATCGGCACGTCGCCCAGCGTGTCGTTGCCCAGTTCGTGCATGCCGAGAACGGCGATGGGATATGCTTTGGCGATCTCGCCGGCCGTGACTCCGACCACGACCGCGTCGTCGTGGACGAGGCCCGAGGTCTCGGCCTGGGCCGCGGAGACGAACTCGGGGTTGTTGAAGACCGGAAAGGCGTCCCGCTCCACGACCTGCCTGGCGTTTCTGCGGAACTCCTCCTCGGACGGGTCTCGCTCCTGCGCGTGGAGCGAACCGGCGAAAGACGCCAGGATCACGGAGGCCGCGTGCAGTCTATGAAACGCTCTCATGTTTGTTCCTTCTCCAGAGGGTGAAGTTGGGCATCATGCCGGCTCCGGGCGAAAGGGGAGGAGCATACGCCCGGCTTCTCTGGGCTCGCGTATCGGCCCGAATGCCTCCCAGGACATGAGAAGGATCGCGGGCCAATGGGCGATGGTGGTCACCCACGACGTCTCGGCCCAGATGCCGTTCGCCCGAATCGCGACGCCGTGCAACCAGTAGATCGACGCGCTTGCCGTCCAGACGGGAAGGGCCCAGGTCCTGGCGAAGGGGAGGAGCAGTACCACAGCGATGAAGTACCAGGGATGGAACGTGGGCGAACAGAGGAGGACGACCGCCAGGGCTCGGACAGTCCATGTCGGAGCTGCAGCACCGCCCCGGCGAATCCAGAGCCAGCCCAGCCCAGCGGCCAGGAGCGCGATCAGTATTCCCCGGACGACGGGTTCGACCGGACCCGCCGGCAACGTGGCGCGGACGACGAGGCGTACCGCCGGATCGAGGGCGCCATGAAAGTGCATTTCGCCCCCGAAGGCGAAAAGGCTCTGGAAGACTCCCCAGGTCGCGCCCGCGAAGGGCGCGTAGGCGGCGATCGCCAGGACCGGCACCACCCACCAGCGTCTCCAGCGATCCGCGTTCAAGACCACGGGCAGAACCACCACGGCGAAAGGCTTGAACAGTGTCGCGCAGGCCGCCGCGACGACGGACGAACCGAGCCGGCCATGGGCGAGAAGAAGCAGGGAAACCACGAGGAGCGCGGCCATGAAGATGTCGTTGTGGGCCTCGCCGACGGCAAAGAGGGGGAGGACGGGGTTCCATGCGGCGGCGAGGACGTGCGCCGGGTGGATCCGGGCGCGCGCGAGGAGTGCCAGCACCAGGAAGAGCCCTGCGAGAGTGGCGATCAGGGCGGCATGGGTGAACCCCGCGGGGCTTGGAGAGATCGAAGCAATCGCCGCGTGTGTCACCAGCGCGAAGGGAGGGTAGATCGCGGTCATCTCCGGATGGTTCACGCTCCGGGCGACCTCCTCGGAGACGAGAGATCGTGCCTCTGGCTCCGCGGGAGGAATCACATAGGGATTCTGGCCGGCGAGGACCTGCCGGCCCTCGACGATGTAGCGGTTCACGTCGTCGCTGTGCCAGAGACTCACCGCCACGATGTTCAGGCCCATCCCAACGACGAGGATCCACGCGAGAGCCCCCGCGCCGATCGGCCGTCGCCGCACGATCCAGAGGCCTCCGAGATACGAACCGCCCATGGCGAGTCCCGCTATACAGAACAGCCAGGGCTCCTCTCTCCAGGAGGCATCGCGAGACGCGAGGATGGCCATCGCGCCGAGCGAGGCGGCGCCAAGCGGCAAGAGCGGCCATCCCCCACGAAACCCCAACGACTTGGCCGGCAGTAGTTCGAGGACTCGGCCCAGGAACAGGCGCGTGCCGTGTTGAGCGAAGCCGAAGACGTAGAGGAGGAGGACGGGCCCGAACCACGGCGATTGCCCACGCCAGATCCCATGGAGGCCCACCAATCCCCAGACGGCCGCCAGGAGTTCCGGCATACCCGAGGCTGGTTCCGCCCGGTAGCTGCCGGGGCCCGATCCATGTTTTGGAGTACGAAGAAAGGGCGAGGCCACCCCTCGGCAGGCCTCCCAGGCTGCCCGGGTGTTCGAAAGGGCAATGCCCGTCCCGTGCGCGGCCATGGCCGGCAGGGCGAAGAGCCTCCGGAGTGGACGCCCGAGCACCACCTGCGCCGCGCCGCACAGCAGCAGTGGGGGTGCCATTCCGGCGAAGAGGAGCGCCGCGCCAAGAGCCAGTCCAATGCCCGGCAGCCTGACCAGGCTCGGAGCGACGAGTGGGGCGAGAGCGAGATTCAGGACGATGAGAGGATGGACGAGGTAGTGCGTGAGATGCGCGGTCGCGCCGACCTTCCTCGAAAGCGTCCATCTCGAGCGCCAAACGGCGCGGAGGAGCTTCCGGGCCGTCTGGAGCGAGCCCTTCGCCCAGCGGAACTGCTGGGCCCGCCACGCCTCCAGCGTCTGCGGCAGCTCACCGGGGACGGCCAGGTCCAGGCGGTAGGCGGTGCGCCAGCCTGCCAGCTGCGCTCGATAGCTGAGATCCAGGTCCTCGGTCAGCGTGTCGAAGTTCCAGCCGCCGGCGGCGTGAATCGCCTCCCGGCGCCACACGCCGCAGGTCCCATTGAAGTTGAGGGCCAATCCGGACCATGCACGCGCGCTTTGTTCGATCGCAAAGTGCCCGTCCGTCCCGACCGCCTGCGCCCGGGTCAGCCCGTTCGCATCGGCATTTAGGTGTTCCCAGCGGGCCTGGACGAACGCCATGCCCGGATCGGCGACGAGATCCGGAATCGCTCGGTGCAAGAAGTCTCGGGGCGGCACGAAGTCCGCATCGAAGATGGCGACGAACTCCGCCGGCCCTTCCGGGTGACGCGCGTCCTCTTCCAAGCCATGGGCCAACGCACCGGCCTTGAATCCGATCCGCTGGCCGCGTCGCAGCTGCGTGGCCGCGAGTCCCCGCTCTCGCAACCGGGCTATGGCGCGCGCCCCCAGTTCGACACTCACATCGTTCCCGTCGTCCAGGAGCTGGATGCGCAGACGATCGGGCGGCCAATCGAGCTCGCCCACAGCAGCGACGATTCGTTCCACAACGTCACGCTCGTTGAATGCAGGCACCTGCACGAGGACCACGGGCGCGTCCGCGATGCGTGATCGTCCTGGGTGGGCATCCGGGGGAGTCGGTTTCCAGTGACGCAGGAAGCGCCCGAGAAGCCAGAGGGAATGGAGGCCGTAGCCGGCAAGAAGTGTCACGACGACACCGTAGAGCGTGACGAGGACCGCGGCTACCACACCCGGCACGGCTTCGATCATCGGCTCTGCTCGTTGATGCGCCAGTCGTAGTCGAGGTACTCAACCGACAGGTCCCCTCGTTGGAGGAAGGCGCGATCCTCCTCCGAGCGCACGTGGCGGGCCGCGAGATCAAGTTTGGCCCGGTCGGACCCGCCGAAGTCCTCGCCGAACCATTCGAGGATCTTCGAGAGATAGACGGTCCTGGCGTCGCGGTCGATCCGGAACTTGCCGGAGTCGCTGAAGAAGGCGCTTGTCTGCTCCTGGAGCTGGTTCTCGAGCCGGGCCCCCGCGTACGCCTCGTTTCGGAGGCGCGGGCAGCCGAGCGACGCGCACACGATGGCGAAGTGAATGCGCGGCTCCCCCATCTTGCGGAGGATCTCGTGCTCGATACTGTTGAGTGAACGCTCTTCTCCCGCGACCTCCAGACGGACATCGTCCCAGAAGTCGAATCCGCCCAGGTGCGACGCATGGTCCTTGATGCTCTTCGTCGGGTAGAAGTGCAGCATTCCGTGGATCGTGAGCGCGTTGTAGACGTTGATCCAGTAGGCGAGTCGTTCCTGGAGGTCGGCGAGTTCGTCCGGGCGGACGGCCGCCATGCTGGCGAGGTAGTGCTCGAGCGCGGGGCCGCCTCCGGACGCCCACGCGGCGTAGTCGACGAGCCCGCGATCATCGACGTACTTCTTGAGTAATGCCTCGTAGGCGGCGTGATCGACGCGCCCATTACGAACTGTAGCTGCCGTTCCCGCTTCGGGACGGACGACGATGGGCTCCTCGGCGAATACGAGGATGCAGGCGAATCCAGCTCCCAGAGCGAGGGTTGGAACGGCGACCTTGATCTTCCAGCTCACGATGGGTCTCCTTCGAGTTCGACGCCGAGCCCGTGCGCGATCCGATTGACGAAATTGAAATAGGCGGTGATCTCGGTCGCCGCGAGGATCGCCGCATCATCGAATCCCGAGGCCCTGAGGGCCTCCACGCGGGTTCCGGAAGACCCGGCAGGGTCGCGGGTCAAGTCTTGCGAGTAGCGGATGAGCGCGAGCTCGGGAGCCGCGAGCGGGGCCGAGGCCGCGTCCTTGAGCACAGCATCCGCGAGCGTTTCATCGCGAGCGAGGCGGCGAAAACTCGCCGCGTGGTGGTGTATTCAGTAGTGACACGAGTTCGCCTGGCTCACAGCGACCGCGATGAGTTCCCGCTGGGCGCGGGTGAACGGGCTCTTGCCGAACAGGAGCTCGCGATAGAGCGTGTAGTGCGCTTGAAGCGCACGGGGCGCCAGGGACTCGGCCAGGAGGATGTTCGCGACCATTCCGGAGCCGCTCCCGATGGCCATGTAGACCTCGGCGAGCTCTCCCTCTGCTTCCCCGACCGGGATCGTACGGATTTCTGTCACTGAAAGCCTCTCAGGTATGGGTGCTCGTGTTCGTAACGACGCCCGGCCAGGTTCGCCGCACCCTCCGCGAACG
>JACQVV010000402.1 GCA_016209595.1 Planctomycetota bacterium | reverse complement strand
CCTCGACGACGATGCCGCTCGCATCGGCCAGGCCCTCGACCCCGGAAAGGACGCCCAGGAGGATCCCGGCGACACCCACGAGGAGCATCAGGACCGGCCAGAAAAGGACAATCGCGAGGAGGACCCAGGTCGAGGCGATGGCCGCGTGCGGCCCGAGCCAGAGCGTGACCGCGAACCCGCCACCGAGCGGGACCACCCCCGCCAGCGCGAAGCGCGCAGCGTGCGGGAGGCGGCGTCCCTTCCGCCCGGCCCCCTTTTTCGCCATGGCGGCCGCGGCCGCGTTCAGGACTCGGAGATCTCGATCGACTTGATGGCCGTCCCTGGAGCCTTGGCGCGACTCGGGTCGCGCTCGGGGATCGCCAGGACGACTTCCATCCCCTTCACGACCTTGCCGAAGACCGAGTGCTTGTTGTCCAGGTGCGACGTGGAGCCGTGCGTGATGAAGAACTGGCTTCCGTTCGTGTTGGGGCCGGCGTTGGCCATCGAGAGGATTCCCGGGCCCGCGTGCTTCAGCGACGGGTGGAACTCGTCGGCGAACTTGTAGCCGGCGTCACCCGTCCCGGTCCCGGTCGGGTCTCCGCCCTGGGCCATGAACCCCTTGATGACCCGGTGGAAGGTGACCCCGTCGTAGAACTTGTCGCGGGCGAGGAAGACGAAGTTGTTCACGGTCTTCGGGGCCTTGTCGGCATGGAGCTCGACCACGAAGTCGCCCTTATCGGTCTTGAACGTGGCGGAGTACTTCTTCTTGGGATCAATCGACATCGGGGGAGCGGCGGTGTATTTCTTGGCCATGGGACCTCGCTAGATGAAGAACAGGAAGGTGACGGCGACGAAGAGCGGGATGAGAAAGACGATCGACCAGAGCATGTAGCCGAAGAAGCTCGGCATCTTGACCTGGTTCTCCTCGGCGATGGCCTTGATCATGAAGTTCGGGCCGTTGCCGATGTAGGTGTTCGCGCCCATGAAGACGGCGGCGCAGGAGATCGCTGCCAGGAAGGCGTTGTCCCCGATGCCGGCGAGGCTCATGGGGATGACCCCCGCGCCCTGGCCGAGCTTCACGAAGACGAGGTAGGTCGGCGCGTTGTCGAGGAAGCTCGAGAGCATTCCCGTCGCCCAGAAGAACTGCCAGGTCTTCGTGACGCCGAGCTCTCCCCCCCTCATCTCAAGGAGCTGGAGAGCCGGAACCATCGTGACGAAGATCCCGGCGAAGAGGACCGCGACCTCGGAGATGGGCGCCCAGGTGAAGCGGTTCGAGACCCGGATCTCCTTCTTCGTGGTGAACCAGGAGATCCCCATCATGGCGAGCATCCCGGCGACCTGCATCGCCTTGTGGAGGTCCTCGTCGTGCGTGAGCCGATCCGCGTACGTGCCGACGCAGTAGATCACCGCGATCACACCGAGGAGCAGCGCGAAGTTGTGGAGCCCCTCGATCCGGAGGGGCTCCTTTACTTGCTGGACCTCTTCGAGCTGCGCGCCCGGCCGCTCCCTCTCTTCCTTGTTGAGCTTCACCTGGTCCAGGACGTTGAAGATCACGAGGAGCGCGGCGTTCACGACGAGCCAGGGCCAGAAGAGCCGGAAGGTCCAGAGGAATGGGACGCCGCGGAGGAATCCCAGGAAAAGGGGCGGGTCGCCCAGGGGCGTGAGCATGCCGCCGCCGTTACAGACGATGAAGATGAAGAAGACGACGATGTGGGCACGGTCCCGGCGCTTCTCGTTCGCGCGAAGGAGTGGCCGGATGAGGAGAGTCGCCGCGCCGGTCGTCCCTATGAAACTCGCGATGACCGCGCCCACTCCCATGAAGATGGTGTTGACGAGCGGCGTCCCAGCGAGCGAGCCGCGGAGGTAGATCCCCCCCGAGATCGTGAAGAGGGTCGCAAGGAGCACGATGAAGGCCGTGTACTCCTTGATCGACTCCAGGAGCTTGTGCAGGCCGACGGAGTGCTCGACGCCCTTGACCCGATCCGCCGCGATTCGCTCCTCCTTTCCGTCGTCCTTCTGGACCACGTACTCGTCGCCGTCCCGTTCGACCTGGCCTCCGAGATGTTCCCCGTCCGTGAGCTGCACGAGATCGATGTCGTAGAACACGAGCAGGAAAACCGCGGCCGGAATCGAACAGACCGCGGCCACCAGGGCCTGGTTCTTCCGCTTCTCCCAGAAGTGCGGCTTGACCAGCGGGAAGATCGCGATCGAGAGGAGCAGCGCCACGAAGGGCAGCACGCTCCAGATCGGCGGGGCAAGCTCGGCGGCGGAAGCAAGCGGCATCATGCGGCGGATCCTGGCGTGAGAAGCGGAGCGGCGAGTCGAAGAAGCGGGATTCTAGCCTCGCACATCGGATCTGGAAAGGGCCGAGGCCCCGTCAGCGCGCCTTCTTCCTGCGTTTCGCGCCCTTCCGGCTCAGGCCCCGGTACAGGGTCACGGTCCGCGGTCACGCTCCCGCTCCCGTTCCCGGCCGTTCCGCCGCGACGCAGGAACGCGCCCCGCCCGCGAACTACTCGCCGAGGGACTGCCGGCGCCAGCCCTCGACCTGGGCGCGGGCCCCTGGTGGACAGACGGCGAGAGCCCGCTCGAACGACGCTCTCGCCTCCTCGATGCGGCCCAGCCGAGCGAGCGTCATCCCGCGAGCAGTCCAGGACTGCCAGAAATCCTGGTCGATCTCGAGCGCCCGATCGTAGTCGTTGATCGCGCCGGCGAGGTCGCCCTGGGCCTGCCGGGCGCTGCCCCGGTTGCTGTAGGCCAGAGCGAAGTTCGGGTCGAGCTGGATGGCGCGGGTTAAGTCCTCGGTCGCGCCCGCGAGGTCGCCCTGAGCCTGCCGGGCGTTGCCCCGGTTGTTGTAGGCCAGGGGGAAGTTCGGGTCGAGCTCGATGCCGCGGGTGTAGTCCTCTATCGCGCCGGCGAGATCGCCCTGGTCCGCCCGGGCCACGCCCCGGTTGTTGTAGGCCCCGGCGTAGTTCGGGTCGAGCAGGATCGCTCGGGTGAAGTCCTCGGTCGCGCCGTCGAGGTCGCCCTGGGCCTCCCGGGCGATGCCCCGGTTGCTATAGGCCGTTGCGTAGTTCGTGTCGAGCTCGAGCGCGCGGGTGTAGTCCTCGGTCGCGCCGGCGAGATCGCCCTGGGCCGCCCGGGCGAGGCCCCGGTTGTTGTAGGCCAAGGCATTGTTCGGGTCGAGCTTGAGCGCGCGTGTGTAGTCCTCAGTCGCGCCGGCGAGGTCGCCCTGGGCCTCCCGGGCGATGCCCCGGTGGTTGTAGTCCGCCGCAGTCCGGGGCTCGTTGGAAGTGGCGGGGAGGAGCGCGAGGGCCACGGCCGTGCGGGCTCCGAAGAGCGAGTACTCCCCGGCGTCGATCCTCGCGTCCGAGAGCACGAGAGTGAAGCCCTCGTCTTCCAGGCGGGAGAGCCCATCGGCCGCGGCGGCGGCGACGGTCACGGCTTCGCCGGGCGGCGCGCTTCGCTCCTTCGCCGCGGCGAGGATGACGGGGAACGATGCATCGAAGGCAGATCGCAAGAGCTTGGCCGCGGTGCGCTCAGGTCTCGCCGGGTCGGGCGGGTCCTTGAACGCGAGGAGCCCGATCTGGCCGTAGACAAAGGCGAGCTGCCGCGCGGAGAGGGCCTTCTCCTCGGCGAGATCGAGGAGAAGCCTCGCATGGTCGCCCCCCGAGCGGACCTGTCCCGCGGCCCAGTCGGCAAGCTCTTCCAGCCGGCGCTCGAAGTTGGCCACATTCGCTTTGGCGTCCCCGGAAATCGAAGGGAGCGGCGCCTTGTCGCGGATCGCGGCAAGGTAGGCGAGGGCGTCACGAGCCGCGTTCGTGACCAGGGCGAGACCCTCGTATGCGGCCTGAAGAGAATTCGCGCGGACGGTCAGGTCCTCGAAGGTCCCGGCCTCGCGGGCTTCGAGCCGAGCCGCCGCCCAGAGCCACTGGACGACCTCGGAGGCGGGGATCTTGCCGGGTTCGCGGGCGCTCTCGAGGGCGCTCTGGACGAGCATGGGCGCGGTCACTCCTTCGTGATCGGCGTGGATGTCCCCCTTCCTCCCCAGAAACTCGACCAGGAACTCCCGCTCCGCGGCGGTCTTGCCCTCCTTCTTCTTCTTCTCGCCCGCGAGCAGTGCGATGACGTGGCTCGTGAGCTCGGGGGGGCCGTGGAGAGCAAGCCGGCTGGCCCGTTCGGGGATCTCTCCGGGAACGAGCGCGCCTCCCTTGTCGGCCGCCCCTTCTGCCCGCGCGATGCGCTCGAGGATCTCCCGGAGCGTCGCCTCGTCGTCCTCCGCGGCCTGGCCCCGAGCCTGGTCGACCCGTGCGAGCCGGTGCGCGGCCTCGTCCGGGTCCACGGCGCCCCAGGTCCCGGCGCTCTCGGCGAGGACCTGGGCAAAAGCCCAGTCCCCCGCGAGCTCGGCCTTCTCCTGGGCCTCGAGCGCGGCCCGGGCGACGAAGGGCGCCCAGTCGGCCGGAGGGTGGGGGTGGGTCTCGAGGGCCCGGCCGAGCGCGAGGAGCGCCGCGACATGGGGGCGGAAGTAGTCCTGGGGCGCCGCTCGGTTGAAGGGAGCGCCCTCGGCCTCGTCCCACGAGACGCGCCCCTTCGCGTACAGGGCCTCGGCCTCGCTCGCCCGGGCCCGGTCGGTCTCGGCCTTCTCCTCGAGCCTCGCCCGCTCGGCCTCCCGGAGTTTCTCTGCCTCGGCGCGGCCCAGGACGAAGACGATCCCGAAGAGCCCCACGAGCAGCGCGACCGCCGTGGCCGCGCCCCCCGCGACGGCGACCTTGTTCCGGCGTGCCCACTTGGCGAGGACCTGCCAGGGTGAATACTCGGCCGCGGAGAGCGTCCGGCCGGCGAGGTAGGCCTCGATGTCGGCGCGGAGCGCCCCGACGGAGTCGTAGCGCTCTTCCTGCGAGGGAGCCATCGCCTTCGTGACGGCCGCCTCGAGCTCGCGAGGCACGTCCCGGCCGGGAGCGCGCCGCGAGGGAGGCACGAGCTTCCCGGCCAGAACCTTCTCGACAATCGCCCAGGTGCTTTTCCCCGTGAAGGGAGGCGCGAGAGTTAGCACCTGGTAGAGGATCGCGCCGAGCGAGTAGATGTCCGAGCGCTGGTCGAGCTTCTCGATTTCGCCCCGCGCCTGCTCGGGCGGCATGTAGCTCGGCGTGCCCACGACCGAGCCATCGGCCGTCTGGAGTGGGGCTCCGTCGTGCACGTGCACGTCCACGACCTCGGGCTGGCCAATCACCTTGGCGATCCCCCAGTCCATGACGAGAACCTCGCCGAACTCTCCCACCATGATGTTCGCGGGCTTGAGATCGCGGTGGATCACGCCCCGGCTGTGGGCGAAGGCGACCGCGTCGCAGACTTTGAGGAACACCTCGAGGAGCCGGACGAGCGAATACGCTCCCTCGGGAGCCTCCCCGGTCGCTTTCCTCACACCGCTCGACCGGCCCGCGGCCCGGCGGCGGCCCGAAGTCGAGGAGGAGAGCTTCCCCTCGGACGCCGCAACCGCAGAGAGCACGGCCTCGAGGTCCTTCCCCTTGACGCGCTTCATGGTGAAGTACGCCCTCTTGCCATCGGCGAGGCCGAGTTCGTGGAGGGGAATGATGTTCGGATGTTCGAGCTGGCCGGTCACCTGGGCCTCGAGGAGGAACTTCTCGAGATGCCGGCGGTCGACGCTCGCCCCCCCGAGCGCAACCTTCGCCGCGAGCTCGCGGCCCAGCTCCGGGTCCCGGACGAGCAAGACCTTGCCCATCCCGCCCTTCCCGATCGTGCCCAGGACGGGATAGCGGCCGAGCCATTCCGAGGGCTCCGCCGCCGGCCGCACCTCGTCATCCCCCAGGACCGTGAGGGCGAGACTCGGACGTGCCCCGGGATCCTGCCCGAGGAGCTGCCACACGGAACCAACGGTCGTCTCCGGCACCGCCGCCTCGGTCTCAGATACCGCCGCCGCGGCAACCACGACGATCTCCCCGCATTCGGGACACTTCCTCCGCCCTCCGGCCGCGGCTTCGGGGGCCGAGAGCTCCTTGCCGCAGGCGCAAACAAATCGTATCGACATGGCGCGCTTCCTCCCCACCCGAGAGCCTTGAGCGCCCATATCCTAGCCTCGGGTTTCGCGGTTTTCGACCACACGGTCCCGTTGGACGGTCACGGTCACGGTCCACGGTCACGGGGGGCGCAGCCACCTGAGTGTCGCGCGCTCGAGTGTCGCCGACCCACATACGTCCACTCCTCCCGGCGCGTGTGCCCGCGCACGCGCGCGGGCTCCCACGCAAGCTTTTCGAATGCGGGTGAGAGGAGCGCCTCGATCTCCTCCGTCGTCGCCTCGAAGGGGGGTCCACCCGGCGAGCTGCCGACGAAGAACACCCCCGCCAGGATCCCTCCCGGCCGGACGAGGCGCGCGATGGCCCGCGCGTAGCCCTGCCGGAGCGAGGAGTGGAGCGCGGGGAAGCATGTGTGCTCCCACAGGAGGTCGAACGGCTCGGCCGCCTCAAAGCAGAGGAAGTCCTGGACGAGGAAGCGGACGCGTGACTCGCCGCGCGTGGCGGCGAGATCCTCCGCCAGGCGAATCGCTTCGGGGGCGTAGTCGAGCGCCACGACATCGAAGCCCCGGTCCGCGAGGAGGAGCGCGTCGTGCCCCCGGCCGCAGCCCGGGACGAGCACCCGGCAGGGGGCGAGAACCCCTTCATCCAGGAGGGACAGAAGCCCGGGCGCGGGCCGGCCGAGGTCCCAGGGGGTGTCCTCCGCCCGGTAGCGGCTCCCCCAGCCCTCCGGGGTGAGGGGCGGCCCGGCCGCGCTCATCGACGGCGGCACATCGCCGTGAAAGAATGGAGACGCATCGGGTACGAGTATCCCGGCTGGAGCGCTTTTGCGCGACCCAAGACTAAGGAGGTGGCCCATGGAATCCAGGATCTTGCTTTTCGCCGCGCTCGTTGTCGCCCTCTCGCTCTTCCCCGTCCGCGCGCACGGACAGTCCGACGCGGAGGAAGTCTCCTGCGACGACACGGGCGGGTTCGCCGTGATGGGCGACCCCGCCGCAACGGCAGGCGCGAGCCTCTCCGTGGGTCCCGGGCGCGAGGGCGCGGGGGCAGTGGAGCTCCGCTTCCGCCGCGTCGCCGGGGTCCCGGTCGTGCTCGCCCAGATCGCGCTCCTGACGGGGCTCGTGAAACTCGAGTTCGATCTCCGCTCGGCTCTCGACGCCCAGATTCTCGTCGCGGTCGAGGACCTGGACCACGCGAGATTCCACCACGTCGAGAGCCTCGCGGCCGGGACCTGGAAGCGAGTGTCGCTCTCTCCGGCCGACTTTCAACTCGCCGGCGACTCGGCCGTGAAGAAGGAGGCGATCGATCCGGACCGCCTCGGGATCGGCTGGGGGCTTGCCGACCTCTCCGGCGTCCTGGGGGCGGAGGGAGAGAACACGCTCTCGGTCGACTCGGTCCGGATCGAGCGGGCCCCGCTCCCCGAGGCAAACCTCCCGGACGTCGTGGACGGGAAGACGGTCGAGATCACGAAATCCGGCAGGCACATGGGCGATATCGCGATCCGGGGCGGCGGCGTGCTCCGGATCGCCGCGCCCCGCTTCGTCCTGGCCGGCAACATTTCGGTCGAGGGCGGGACGTTCGAGGTCGTCGGGACAGCCCTCACGCTCGAATCGGCGTTCGTCCACCAACGACGGATCGACGCCGCGGGCGACTCGCGCGTGGCCCTGCGTGACGTCCGGATGGTGAACCGCTTCCTCCCCTCGATCGAGGTGAAGGACGGGGCGGAGCTCGATATCGACGGCCTCCAGGCAATCGGCCAGTGCATCTCCACGGTCTGCGGGGATCGGGCGCGCGTGTCGGTCCGCCGCGCGAACTGGCCCGGCGAGTTCATGATCTTCCCCGGCTCGCACGTCCGGATCGCGGAATCGAACGCGACCCTCCTCTGGCTCGGCTTCGGGGAGAACGGGAAGGGGAGCCTCGCGTTGCCGGACGGCTCCCATGTCGAATCCTGGCGCGTGCCCGCGGGCCTCGGCCTCGACGTCGAGGTGGCCTCGTGCGACTCGATCTTCTGGGGCCTCATGTCGTTTCCAGGCACCGATCTCGTGATCGCGGACAGCCACCTCTCGACCGCCGCCATCACGATCTGGTCGGACGCCGAGATCGACGGCGTGAAGAACGGCGACGCCACGGCCGGCGACCACTTCCGCTTCACGGACCGCACGCTCCGCTTCGAGCGGACGACCGTCGATGTCTGGAACGTCTACACAATGGCAAGCGCGAGCGTGACCATCAAGAACTCCACCCTGGGGGAGTGCTGGGCCATGGGCGAGTCCAAGCTCACGCTCCTCGACTCGACCGTGGACGGGAAGGGCGGCTACGTCATGGCCTGCGACCGCGGGACCTACCGGATCGAGGGCTGCCGGCTTGATTGCGACGTGGTGGCCAAGGACGACGCAACGCTCGACCTTTCGCGCTGCGAGCTCGCCAAGGACCTCGCCGCGTCGGGACGCGCCCGGGTCCGCAAGGCCACCACGACCGTTGCCGGGAAGGTGGAATGCCTCGAATCCGCGAAGATCGAGGAAGGGAAGTAGATCCGACCAGGGTCACGTCAAAGTCACGACCCGCGATCTACCCCAGTCTCGCCTCGCCAGAATATGGAATATGGAATATGGAACAGGGAATGAGGAACGGGTCGGCGGCCTTCACGCTCCCCGTTTCCAGTTCCCTGTTCCATACTCTTCATTCTTCTTGCCTGTTCCCTGTGTTCCGCCCGCGTCAAGTCGCCACGACTTTGACGAGGCCCTGTAGCCCCGACCCTTGTCCTCGTGCGACCACGGAGATAAACTCCACCTGGAATGACTCGATCTACGAGGTCCAGGAGAAGAGACTCGCCCGGGTTGCTGCACACAGCGGCCTGGGAACGCGCCGCCTACGAATCTCTCTCCCAGTTCCACATCGACATCGTGGACCGGATGCTGGAGGATCCGGAGATTCGCGATTTCTTCGAACGATGGTCGCTCGAAGCCTTTCGCGTGCTGTACGAGGGTATGAAGCGCTACGTCCAGAGGAACGGCAAGAAGCGGCGCGCGGCGCGCGGCAAGAGGAAGCCGCGGAAGGGCTCCAGTCGCCCGGCCGACGCGCGGGTGACAGGCTTCTAGCAGCGGGCGACAAGTTCCGTCCATTCCCGGCGAGCTCGGCCCGCACGACGGTTCGACCGAACTCGTTCCATCTCCGGCGCTTGAGACGCCCGCTCCCATCGTGGCCCGGCCGGCCCGGCCTTTGCAAAAGGCTCTGCCGGAGCCCAGATGGAATCCTTCGATCCCCGATACCGCATCCTGGAGGAGGTCGGCCAGGGCGGGATGTCCACCGTCTACCGGGCGCGCGATCTCCGCCGCGGGACCGAGGTCGCGGTGAAACGCCTGCACCCCCATCTCGCGGGAACGGGGCTGGAACTCCACCTCTTCCATCGCGAGTACTCCATCCTCTCCCGCCTCGACGTGGAAGGCGTCCCCCGCGTGGGCGAGGCCGGCGAGTGGGACGGAGCCCCCTGGTTCGCGATGGACCTCGTCGAGGGACGACCCCTTCCGGACCACGCCCTGATCGAGGGGCAGGGCCGCGAGGACGAGATCTGGCTCATCGCTCGGGCCTCCGTGGTCCTTTCGCGCGTCCACGGCGCGGGGATCGTCCACCGCGACCTCAAGCCCGAGAACGTCCTTGTGGGCCGCGATGGGAAGGTCTGGCTCGTCGACTTCGGGGTCGCCGCCTTCGCGGGCTCCCCCCCCCACCAGGACGAGGAGTTCTTCGTGATCGGCACCCCCGCCTACCTTGCCCCGGAACGGACGACGGCAAGGGCCGTGTGCGCGGACCCCCGCTCGGACGTCTGGTCGCTCGGGGTTGTCCTCTACGACGTCCTCGCGGGGCGAGCGCCCTACGAGGCGGACTCCGGGACCGAGATCCTCCGCCGTGTCGGTAGAGAGAATCCCCCGCCCCTCGACGAGGTCGCCCCCGTTCCGGTCCCTCCAGCTCTCGCCGGCGTCGCCATGCGCGCGCTCTCACGCCGGCCCGAGGACCGGTTCGCCACCGCGGGGGACTTCGCCCGGGCGCTCTTCGCCGCTCTCGGAGCGTACGCGCCCGAGCCTCGCCCCGCCGCCGCCGCCGCGTAGCGACCCCGACTGCCGTCCCCGCTCATTCCCTCCGGCGGCGAGCCTGGCGGGCCGCGAGGAAGAGGAGCAGGACGAGGAGCTCGATCGAGCCGGCCCCGCAGGCCCAACCGCCGAAGCGGTCCCCGGCCCCTTCGCCGGTGAGGACGACGTCGGCCGTCGCGGCCCCCTGGCTCACAAGGCCCGGGCCGCCGAAGAAGACGTAGGCGCGTCCAGCGTCCGCCGCGTCCGTGTCGTTCGATGGCGCGCCGGCAAGAAGGTCGGCCGCCCCTCGGCCGTCGTAGTTCCCGGTCACGACAAGGAAGCCGAACGAATCCGCCGCCGCCTCGCCCATGAGGATCACGTCGGCGTCGGACGCGCCTCGCGAGGAGAAGTCCCGCCTGGCGAAGAACAGATGGACGCGCGACACCGATGGCGCGGCGACCACGAGATCCGGCCGGCCGTCGCCGGAGAGATCGCCGGCAGCGAGACGCGCGCCGAAATCGGTGTTTCCGATCCCGGCGTCTCCCGTGATCTTCGCCACGAGGCCGCCCCCGGCGGGGACCGGACTCGCATAGACGTAGACGGCGCCCGGGTCGCCGCCGTTATCGGGCGCTCCGACGACGAACTCCGGCCATCCGTCCCCGGCGAGATCGAGCGCGGCCACCACGCCGAAGTTGTCGCCAGCCGCTTCGCCGGAGAGGATCGCGTCGGCCGTGCTGGCGGCGCGGCTCCCGGGTCCCAGCCCTCCGCGAAAGACGTAGGCCCGGCCCGCGTCCACGAGCCCGCCGGGGTCCGCGCCGGTCGCGCCGACGAGGAGGTCGGCCACGTGGTCCCGGTCCACATCGCCGGCCGCGACCGCCGCGCCGAAGTTGTCTCCCGCCGCCTCGCCCGTGAGGATCGAATCCGCGCCGGCCGCCGGCCGGCTCGCGAACCCTCGCATCCCGCGGAAGACGTAGACTCTCCCCGCGTCGGCCTCGCCCCCCGGGTCGGCCGCCGGCGCGCCGACGATGGCGTCGGCCACTCCATCTCCAGTGACGTCCCCCACGGCCACGCCGCCGAAGTCGCCCGCCCCCTCGGCCGACAGGATCGCATCGGCCGTGCCGGCCGCGCGACTCCCGAAGTCCGGCTGCCCGAAGAACACGTACGCCAGATCCGCCCCGGACGCCACGGCCAGAAGATCCGCGATGCCGTCCTCGTTCAGGTCGCCCGTGGCAAAGGGGACCCCGAAGAGGTTGCCTGCCGCGTCGCCGGAGATGATCGCGTCGGCCGCGGCGGCGCCGGTGCTCGCAAGTTCCGAATGGCCCCGGAAGACGTAGATCCGGCCCGTATCGTTCGCGCCGGTCCAGCGTGAGGCCATGACGACGACGTCGGAGACTCCGTCGCCGTCCAGGTCGTCCTCCATGAAGTACCGGAAGGACGCCGAGAGAACCGACGACCCGTGGGCGTTCACGGCCAGGAGCTCGCCCCATCCGCCGCGCGGTCGAGCCAGCGGCGGCGTGACCGCGATGACCTGACGGCGGCTGACGAAGCGCACGTCGATGAGGCTCCTCCCGCCGAGGTAAAAGGCCGTCCCGGGCTCGAACCGGTCGCCGTAGATCGTGATCCGGGTCCCGCCGGAAGCCGGGCCGAACTCCGGCTGGACGCCGTGGAGGACCGGCGGTCGCTCCTCTGTCCGGGCCGCTCTCGACGCATCGTCGATCCCCAGGACGTCGTCCAGCACGTCGTCGCGAAGGAAACTGCACCCGGAGGCAAGAAGCGTCACGGCGGCGAGCAGCACCGTCGGGCTCGCGCGAACGCCTGGGCGTCGCACCCTCATCGCGGAGCTGTCTCCATCGTCTCGAGCACCCGGCGGGCAAGATCACGGATGCCGGGATGGTCCTCGGCTGCAATGAGGTCGCGAAGGGTCGCTCGGCTCTCGGCGAGGTCGATCCGGCCCAGGAGCCGGATCCCCAGCCGGCGAAGGCTGTCGTCCGGCTCGGTCCACGCCAGGCGGCAGACCTCGGGCAGGGCACCCGCCGGGTCGCGGCGGACCTGCTCGACCAGAGCGAGCGCCCGGGCGCGGGCGGCGCCGGCCGATCCGGACCCCGCATCGGGCGCTGGCCCCGGAAAGTCGGGCGTCGCCGCGCCTAGCTGAATGGCGGGCTGGGCGCCGGCGCTCCGTGGAATCACATCTTCCTCGGGTCGCGTCAGAGTCCCATCCCCGTCGCATTCGGCGGGCCGTGGCTGCGAAGGCGGTCGCAGAGGGCCGTCGTCCCGATCCAGGAAGGGCCGCGAGCGCGGGCCTGGCGAATCCTCGAGGAACAGGGGAACGAGCGACGCCATGGCCAAGAGGACTCCGAGCACCGGACCTGAGCGGCTCACGACCTCCCCCATCGAAGATCCCACAATGCTCCCCGCGCTCCCGGGACCGCGAGAGCATCATGCGCGATCCCGGGGCGGTTGTGAAGCCGTCTGCCACCAACTCTCCGGGTCAGTTTGCTGGAGTATCCAGAACCCGGATCCCTGAGAGGGCCACGATTTCGGCATCGGTGGAGTCCAGGCGGACTACGGCGGTCGGTGGCGACGGAGCGACCGATGACGCACAGGCGGAGTTTCCCGAGGGAACACCAGGCGTTCCAGGCTGTTATTAACCTGTAGGTTTGATAGTGATCTACAGGTTTAATATTAACTTGCAGATTCATCTTCGACCCTGTACGATGCCAGCGTCATGCGATCCACCTACGAGGTCGACGTGGAGATCGGAGACGCGCTGGTCGAGGTAAAGTCTGGATTGGACGCGGTCCGCAACCTCCGCCTGGGTATGCTCCAGCTAGTCCTTGCTCTAGACGAGAGAAACGTCGCCGGGAGCGCTCTCCTGGTCGTGGCAGCACCAACCATGTCGCCATCGCGGCTTGAGCAGGAGTGGCACAGGACGATCCGGGCGCTCAGGCCGGACTTGGCCAGCCGCCTGCACCTCGTTCTGTTCGAGAACGGCCGGTTCGAGGGCCTACCGGAGAGCCGCGATCCGACGTTCCGCTCGCAACTCGAGCGCGTCGTCCGAAAGGAACTCGAACGAGGCGAGGCACGTTTGCCTCGCGGCGAGCCGTACTACGAGATCCTCAAGATCCTCGTCCATCGCTGGATGCTCGACCGTGGGCCCATGACGTCCGACAGTCTCGCCAGGGCCGCCGGCTGCAGCTACCCCACCGTCGCTTCCGCCATCCGCAGACTTGGACGCTCGATCGTCCGACGCTCCTACCGCCGAGTCGAGTTGGCCCGTTTCCCCACGGGCGAATGGGCGACCCTCGTTGCCAATTCCGATCGCACGAGGTCTACCGTGCGCTTCTCGGACAGCTCTGGCCAGCCGCGATCGCCCGAGTCCCTTGTGCGCCGGCTAGGTGGGCTGAGTCGTTCCGACATCGCCGTGGGCGGCGTGTTGGGAGCCAAGCACTACTTCCCCGACCTCGACATCGTCGGATTGCCTCGGCTCGACCTCACCATCCACGCCCGCGACTCGAGGACGAGCCTGTCGTTCGTGGACCGGCTCGATCCGGCGCTGCGGTCTTCCGATGACCCGCAGGAGCCGGTCGCCTTGACCGTCCACTTCGTCCGTCGGTCCGAGTCGCTGTTCGATGAGGCGCCCGACAAGACGCTTTGGGCCGACCCCGTGGAGTGCATGCTGGACCTGCACGAGGCCCGGCTGGAACCCCAGGCGGCGGAGTTCCTCCAGCACTTCGCGGATCGGCGGAAGGCGACTTCGTGAGCGATGTTGAACCGGTCCGAGGAGGCCATTCTGTCTTGGCCGCCTGAGTGGGAAGCCGGGCTGAAAGCGTGCTTCCCGAACCGATGGCCGCTGCTGGCTCGCTCGGTTGGATCCGGCCTGAGGCGGTTGCTGGAGAGCGAGGCAGATCTCGACGAGGCACGCCACACGTGCATCTACGGCCTCCTCAGGAGCCGGCCGGCAACGGTCGCGCAGTTGAAGGTGGCCGGAAGGCGACTTCTCCAGGACGCGGTCGAACAGGTCGAGCGATTCGACCTCGAGTAACTCCCGCCTGCCGATCACCGCCTGTTTGACGGGGACGATACTCGGTCCTTGCCGGCCTGTTCGGCCGCCAGATGGACGTTCTGCAGATGAAGTCGCGGATCGACGTCCATGTCGGTCCGCAACTCGTGGCCTCGCACGATCGTCTCCTGGAGCCCTCGCGGAGGGAGACGCTACCGCTCTCGGGATCCCGGTTCGCCAAGCTCGCTCAACAGGCCCGACAGTCGAATGCTTCGTGGGTACTTCCCCAGCGCACGACTCAGCACCCTCCTCGCGTCGGAGTCGGCCCCTCTAGCGAGGAGCGCCTCGATGAGCTGGGCCCAGCCCTCCGGGCAGTCCTCGCGCTTCAGGCTCTCCTGGGCGGCCCCGATCGCCCCTTCGCCCCCGGCCAGTTGGATTCGGATCCGGCTTTCCAGGCGGCTCGCCCTGCCCGAACATCGCGCGGTCTCGCTCTCGCGCGCGCGACTCGCGAGGGCGAGCCCTTCCGAGAGTTCGTTCCTGGCCACCACCTGATACGCTTCGAGGAGCGCGGTCTCGGGCGCGTCGTCGCCAAAACAGCGTCTTCCCCGGTCGACCCACAACTCGATGCTTTCGAGGGCTTCCCCCGTCCCCGATTCGATCTGCGCGAGAAGGAGTTCACAGGCCAGTGCATGGGCCTCGGCAAATCGGGGGTTCAGGCCGTTCGCCCGTTCGAGGGCCGCCGCGGCCTTCAGGTATTCCTGCTCTTGCCCGTGGATCGCCGCGAGTTCGAACCAGGACTCCTCGGTCTCGTAGCCCGCGTTGTGAAGCGACTCGAGCCGTTTCCGGGCCTCGCCAAGGTCGCCCGTCTTCCGAAGCAGGCGGGACAGGACGACGCGAGCCCTCGGCTGGCCGGGGTCGCGAGCCGGGACGCGCGAGACAAGATCGCTGCCCTCTGCGGTCTTTCCGGTCTCCATTGCCAGGAGAGCCAGGAGCCGGACACGTTCCGCCTCGCAGCCCGGTTCGACGGCAACGATCAGGTTGTCGGCGGCCTCCTCGTATTCCCCCATCGCGACGAGAATCTCTGTGAGGAAAAGACGCGAGCTGTCTGAAATGCCTCGGAGAGACTCGCAGAGCAGGATGTCCTCCCTGGCCCCGGAGTAGTCCTGCGACCTGGCTCGCGCGATCGAGCGGAGGAGCAGATTGAGGTAGGGAGCCCCGCGAGTCTCGAGGGCGATGGTCGAACAGGTTTCCACGTGTTCGAACTGCCGCTTCACCAGCGCGACGACAGCGAGCGAGGAGCATTCATCCGGATCGTACGGTGGTGAAAACATGCCCTCGTCATCGGTCGGGCCGAAGAGAAGCATCCTCTTCACCAGGGACGATGCGAGCTCGAACTCGCGGGCCTCGAGCGGGCGACCCAGGCTGCGCGCACGGATCGAGTGGAGGAGAGCGCAGTAGTCGTGGAAAGCCCGTCGGAGCTCGGGTACCGCGGGCAACCCCGATGCCGCCCAGCGCGCGCCCCACTCCTCGTCCAGCTTTTCGAGCTCCTCCACCGATTCGGGAGTCCTCCGCGCATCGGCGGACAGGAGCTCGTGCTCGAACTCGCGCCGAAATCGATCCCAGGTCTTCTCGCCTTCCTCAAGGCTCTGGAGCAATGCTTCGAGTTCCTCTCGCTCTTGCTCGGCGCCGAACTCGGAGTCTCGCGCAAGATCGGCGAGGTGACTCCGAGCCTCCTCGTATCGGCCCGAGAGCGCCGCAGCGCGGGACAGGTACAGGCCGGTCGTCCTCAAGGCGCTCTCCGAGAGGGTGAAGAGGCAGCTCGCGGAGGAGTGGGCGCAGGAGTTCTACGTGATGTGGGTCGAGGGGAAGCTCGACCGAGCGGACCCGGAGAAGGGGCGATTCCGCAGCTACCTACACGGGGCGCTGCGACGATTCCGGGCGCGAAAGTTCCGCGATCTGTACGCACCTGGGGCCGTTCAGGGGAGCACCTTGCCGCAGGATCTGCCGGCGGAAGCCGAGGATCGAACGTACGACCAGGCATATGCGGCTCTCGTGATGCTGCACGCGGAGGAGCGCCTCGAGCGCCTCGCCCAGGATGAGGTCGAACAAGAGGGCTCGTCTGTGAGCCTTGTCTTCATCCTGATCCGGGACGACGTCTTCCCGCCACGCCCCGAGAGGCAGACCTCGCATGCGGAATTGGCAGCCCGCTATGGGGTCACGCTGAAGGTGATCGAGCACTCCTTCGCGAATGGGCGGAAGCGGCTCCACGAGTGCTTCCGGCAGGAGATCATTGATACGCTTCAGCATCCGACGATCGAGGAAGTGGCTGCTGAGTACAGCTGGGTGCTCAAGCAGCTGACCTGACGAGGCGTCCGGGGCCAGAAGCGTCGCGTGCGATCACGCGGAGGGGGCTGTTCCCTACCCCAGGACGACTACATGTGTGTTATTCGAGCGGCCTTGGATCGCCCGGCATCTTCTGGGCGGGCGCCCAGTCGGCGTTCACGGCCTCTTGCCAGTTGTGCCAGACCGAGCGGTCGCCCGAGAGGTAGAAGAGCTCCAGCCGGCCGTCCGCGTTCTGGGAGCCGATGAGGTCCTTGATGGGAGCGGCGTGGCCGGCGCCGCGGACCGGGGTGACGCCTCCCCAGTCGGCGTTCGGCGCGTCCTGCCACTGGTGGTAGACCGACGCGTCCGCGCGGAGGTAGAAAATCTCCAGCCTCCCGTCGGGGTTGGCGAGGGGGAGCATCCGCCGGACCGCTCCCGGGGCGTACCGGATCGGCTGGGGGTCGCTCCAGTAGCGACCGTTCACGGGAGCACCGGCAGGGGCGAGCTGCCACTGGTGGCGGATCGCCCCGCCGAGGAGGTAGAAGACCTCGAGCCGGCCGTCGGCGTTCGCTACGGCCGCGATCGAATCGGCCAAGGGCGAGCCGTCCATGGGACGCGGCTTCCCCCAGTCCTGGTTGGGTGCGAGCTGCCACTGGTGGAGGATCGCGCGATTTGACGAGACGTAGAATGCTTCGAGCCGTCCATCGGCGTTCAGGGCGACGGCCACGCGCTCTACAGCGTGTGTTCCGGGCATGGGCACCGGGTAGCTCCAGTACCCGCGCGAGGTGAGCGCACCGGAGGGAGCCCACTGCCACTGGTGCTGGACGGCGCCCGCCGGCGTGACGTAGAAGAGCTCCAGGCGGCCGTCGGAGTTTCTGGCGAGCGCGATCGACCGGGCTCGGGGCGACCCGTCCATGGGCATGACGGGCCCCCAGTGCTGGTTCGCCCCTGTCTGCCACTGGTGGTAGACGATCCCGGAAAGGCCCAGATAGAAGATCTCCAGGCGCCCGTCCGCGTTCCGGCCAGCCACGATCTCCTGGGCCCTCGGGTTGCCGGGCATGGGTTCGATCTCACCCCAGTGCTGGTTGGGTCCCCTCTGCCATTGGTGAAGGATCACCTGGTTCTGGCCGACGTAGAAGATGTCCATGTGGCCGTCGTCGTTCTGCGCGACTGTCATCGAGCGGCGCGAGACGTTGGAGAACCGGGTCAGGAAGTCGGCCCGCTGGCGGCGCTCCCGATCCGGGTCGCGGCCCGCCTCCTGGACCAGACGCATGTAGTGGTCCCAGGGGAAGTGCGGCCCGGGATCCGTGTGGGTCGCCCCCGGTATCTCGACGTGGCCCACGATGTGCCCCCGGTCGATCGGGACGCCGTAGACGTCGCAGAGATACCGCGTGAGAGCGGCGGATTTCCGGAGCATGGCCTCGGTGTAGCTCCCGGGGTCGGAGACGAAGCCCTCGTGCTCGATGCCGATCGAGAGGGCGTTGTAGGTCGAGTTCCCGGCGTGCCAGGCGATATCGTTCTCGGCCACGCTCTGCCCGAGACGGCCGTCGCCCGCCACGACGAAGTGCGCGCTCACGCGCGAGCGCCGGTTCTGGAACCACGAGAGGGCTCCACGGTAGCTCCCCTGGACCGTGTGGATCACCACGTAGCGGATCGCGCGCGAGCTCCGCGGCGTGTAGTGGGGACTGGGGACCCAATCGTCGACCTGCGGTCGCGGCGCCTGGGCGAGAGTGGGACGGCCCGCGGCGACTGTCAGGACCGCCACGAGGACCGCCGTGCCGATCCTCCCTGTCGCTTCCGTCTTCATCTTCGCTCCCTCCTCGGCCACTAGTCGGGGAGCAGCGGATTGAAGGGCATCCGCTTCACGGGCACCCAGTCCGCGTCGAGGGCCGCCTGCCAGTTGTGCCAGATCGTCTGCATGGGGGACTGGTCGAGCGGGGCCGGGACGGGGGGAAGCCCCGCATACCCGGTCTGGCCGTGGTAGAAGAGCTCCAGCCGGCCGTCCGCGTTCTGCGCGCCGATGAACTTCTTGGTCTGGCCCGCGCCCTTGACGAGGATGACGTTCCCCCAGTCGTCGTTCGGGGCGAGCTGCCACTGGTGGTGAACGTAGCTGTCCTTGCCCTGGAAGAAGAGCTCCAGCCGGCCGTCCGCGTTGGGCAGGACGACCATCCCGCGAACGAACGGCATCGTGTACCGGATCGGCGCGGGATCGCTCCAGTAACGGCCGTTCATCGGGGCGCCGCCGGGGGCGAGCTGCCACTGGTGCCGGATGTTCCCCGCGAGGTTGTAGAAGACCTCGAGCCGCCCGTCCGCGTTGGCCGCTGCGACGATCGTGTCGGCCAGGGGCGAGCCGTCCATCGCACGCGGCTTGCCCCACTCCAGGTTGGGCGCGAGCTGCCACTGGTGGGTGACCGCGCGGTTCGGCGTGACGTAGAAGGCCTCCAGCCGGCCGTCGGCGTTCAGGGCGACTGCCACGCGCTCCACGACCTGTGTTCCCGGCATCGGCGCGGGGTCGCTCCAGTAGCCGCGGGGCGTGAGCGCGCCCGCGGGCGCCCACTGCCACTGATGGAACACGATCCGCGAAGGAGCAACGTAGAAGAGCTCCAGGCGGCCGTCGGAGTTCCGGGCGAGCGCGATCGACCTCGCGCGGGGCGAGCGGTCCATGGGCATGACCGGTCCCCAGTGCTGATTCGCCGCGGTCTGCCACTGGTGGTAGACGATCCCGTCGAGACCCAGGTAGAAGATCTCCAGGCGTCCGTCGGCGTTGCGGCCCGCGACGATCTCTTGCGCCTTCGGCGCGCCCGGCATGGGCTCGATGCGACCCCAGTGCTGGTTGGGCGCAAGCTGCCACTGGTGGTAAACGACCTTGTCCAGGCCGATGTGGAAGAGGTCCAGGTGGCCGTCGTCGTTCTGCACGGCGAGCATCGGCCGGTCCGAGACGTTCGAGAACCGGGTGTGGAAGTCGGCCCGCTGCCGCCGCACCATTTCGATCCTCCTCCTCTCCTCCTCCTCCCGGCGGCGCCTCTCGTCCTGGGAAGCGTCCCCGAGCTCGGGGTAGCCGTGCGGGACTCCGTTCCCCTTCTCGACCCAGTTGCCACGCGAGCCCGGGATGAACTGCTTCTTTCCCCAGCGCCGGATCTCGAAGTGGACGTGCGGGCCGGTCGAGTTGCCGGTCGAGCCGACATAGCCGATCGTCTGACCGGTCTCGACCCCCTGGCCGACGCGCACGGCCATGGAGGATTGGTGGGCGTAGTAGGTCTGGTAGCCGTTCCCGTGATCCAGGCGTACGAGGTTGCCATAGCCTCCCATCCAGCCCGCATAGGAGACCGTCCCGCCCCGGGCGGCGCCGATCGGCCTGCCCGAGGGCGCGGCGATGTCGAGGGCCGCATGGTAGCCGTAGGAACGCGACGAGTAGTACGTCGACGAGAGACTCCCCGAGGTGGGGTAGAGGAACTCGGCGCCCAGAGAGGGAGCGGTAGCCGGCCCCAGGACCAGGGCGACCGTCGAGACGAGGAAGACGAGCGTGCGGACCTTCATGTCAGGTCTCCTTACTGGTTGGCGTCGTTGGTGTCGGCGTCACTGGTGTCGGACCGGAGGCGCAGGACGTACTCCCGCGCGTCTCCGGCCACGAGCGGATCAGGATCCCCCTCCATGCTCGCCAGGGCCTCTAGCGCCCGTGGAGTGCCGAGGAGGTAGAGGAGATGAACGATGGCCTGGCGGTCCGGAGCGTCCCCGGCGACGCCGGCCGACTCGAGGTACTCGACGGCCGCGTCGCTCGCGCCCATCCCGGATCGCAAGACGGCGTCCGCGACCGCCTGCCGCACCGCCGAGGACGGGTCGCGCGCGGCCAGCCGGGCGGCGCTCACGATCGCGCCCTCCGGCGCTCCCCGGAGGTCGAGAGCCTCCACAGCGAGAACGCGATCCTGGATCGCCGTGGAGGCCCGGGCGACCGAAAGGAGACGATCTCGGAGCTCCCCGGCTCGCGAGCCAGGCGCGCCGTTTCTCTGGTTGGATCTGGCCATCGCTTCGAAGGCCGCTTGCCGGACGAGGGCATCGCGTTCCGTCCCGGCGATCGCCACGAGCTCCAGCCGGAGCTCCCCGTCCACATCCCAGGCCGCGCCGAGGTAGCGGATCGCCGAACGGCGGAGCGCGCCCCGCGGGCCCGACCGCGCGATCGAGAGCACGGCCTCGAGCACGCCCTCTCCCGCTTCCTGAGCGGGGAGACCGTCCAGCGCTTCCAGGAGGACGCCGGCCGTGTCGCCGGGGCGCGACCTCTCCGCGAGTTCCCCCGCAAGCCGCAGGACATCGAGAGGATCAAGGGTCCCCTCGTGGAGCTCGACGAGGACGTGGTCGAGGAGCCGGATCCGGGCCTCTTCGCGGAGCTCGTCCGATTCCGCCCGCGCGAGTTCCAGGCCGCTTCCGGCTTCCTCGAAGGCGGCGACGAGCTCTTCGAGACGAGCCCGGGCGGCCGCGCGTTCGTCGAGCGAGGGCGGCCTCGCCGGGGGCTCGCCGCAGCACGCAGCTTCCCCGTGCTCGCCTTCGTGGTGCTCCTCGGCGTCGGACAAGCGTTCCGCGGCATCGCGGCCCGCGTTACCCGGGAGGGTGGCGGGCGGAAAAGCCGCAGCAGCGGCGTCGAGCCGAGACAGCGAGGAGTCGAGAAGAGCGGGCGAGTCGCCCGACCCCAGGCCCAGAGCCGCGACGAACAGGAAGAGCGCCGCGGCCATCGCGATCGCGGCCGTGAGAAAGGTGGCCCTGGCGAGCTTCCCGGGCCGCCGCGACCTCCTGTGCTGCTTCTCTCGTCTGCTGGACATCGGGCGCCTCCTTGATTCGGGATGCACGTCCTCCACGCAATCCCCGGACCGGAGGCGCTGGTCTTGCTGGAGCCGGCTTCAGGGGCGGTTCGGCGCGACCGCTGCGAGTTCTCCGCCAGGCGAGCGTCCGCCGCGGCGGAAAAACCGCAACGGCGGCGCGACCAGACCAGGAAGTCCCTGCCTCTCTCGATCCGCGCCTCCATGAGAACGAGTCGGGCGACGGAGCCGACACAAGGCGTAGGATGTGCGAGGCGATCGCGAGTGAGGAGGAAGGCCATGGCGATACGGTTTTCGTGCTCGTGCGGGAAGCGTCTCTCGGTGCCGGACGAGCGCGCGGGCGTGCGCGTCCGGTGCCCCGGGTGCGGGAAGGCCATCGCGGTGCCCGCGCCCGAAACGGAGTCGGGTCTCGACGCAAGCCGGACCGCCGTCTTTGGACCTGGGCCGGCGGGCGGCGCCGCGGAGCGGACCGCCGCGCTTCCCGCCGGGGCCGAGCCGCGGGCGGCGCGGCAAGGGGGCTCGTTCGACGCGATCTGGGCCCTCCTGGGAAAGCGCCCGCCAGGCGAGGAAGAGCGCGGTGGGCGGGAAGGCGGGCAGGACGAGCGCGGCGAGGGGGAGCCGCCTTGCGAAGGTCCGGCCCTCGGGCGCTATCCCGTGGCGGGATCGATCGGAAAAGGGGGCATGGGCGAGGTCCTCCTCGTCAGGGACCCCGAGATCGGCCGCGAGCTCGCCGCCAAGGTGATCCTGGGCGGCGCGGGAGCGAACCGGCGTCTCGTGGAGAAGTTCCTCCTGGAAGCGCAGGTGACGGGACAGCTCGAGCACCCCAACATCGTGCCGGTTCACGAGCTGGCCCTCTCCCCCGACGGGCGCGTCTTCTTCACGATGAAGCGGGTGAAGGGCCGGGATCTCGCGGCCCTTCTCGCGGACGCCCGGGCGGCGGCGGAGCGAGCTTCGTCCTCGAGCTCCGCCCGGCTGCGAGCCGCGGGCAGTTCGAGCGGCGCTAGGAAGGCGCGCGGCACGCATCCCGCCGATCCAGCAAGCGAGTATTCGCTCGTTCGGCTCCTCGAAGTCTTCCTGAAAGTCTGCGACGCCGTGGCCTTCGCCCACAGCAGGGGAGTCATCCATCGGGACCTCAAGCCCGCGAACATCATGGTGGGCGAGTTCGGCGAAGTCCTCGTGATGGACTGGGGTCTCGCGAAGACCCTGGGCCAGCCCGACCCGGCCGCGGACGCCGTGACCCCGAATCTCGCGGGGGCTGAGGTCGCGCGGCGAGCGCGCGGCCGAGAGGCGGGCGAGGAGCCCGTGCGCACGCTCGACGGGGCGATCCTCGGAACGCCGAGCTACATGCCGCCCGAGCAGGCGCGGGGCGAGACGAGCGCCCTTGACGAACGCTCGGACATCTACTCGCTCGGCGCGATCCTCTACGAGATCCTGGCACTGGCGCCCGCGTTCGCCGGGAAGAGCTCCTGGGCGATCCTCGAGAAGGTCATGGCCGGGGAGCTCGTGCCCCCCTCGGCGCGCTCACCCGGCCGGGACTTGCCCCGAGACCTCGAGGCCGCCGTGATGAAGGCCATGGCCCCCGCCCAGAACGACCGCTACGAGTCGGCAGGCGCTCTCAAGGCCGACATCGAGGCCTACCTCGCCGGCCGAACGCTCGCGGCGGCCGACTATTCGCCGCTGCAGGTCCTCGCGAAGTGGGCGAAGCGAAACAAAGTCGCGGTGGCGGGCGGCGCCGCCACGACCGTCGCGCTTCTCGCCGGGCTCCTCGGGATCGTCTTCGTGCTCGGGCGTGCCGAGGCGGAGAAGCTCCGAGAGGCCGAGCGGGCGAGGCTCGAGGAGAAAGCCGCGACCGACCGGGCCCGGACGAGCGAGGCCGAGGCTCTCTGGGCGAGGGGCCGCGCGGCGTGGGACGAGGCCGAGCGAATCCCCTTCAACCGCGCCGCGCCCCAGGACTATTTCCGCCCTCACGTGGCCGCGCTCTCAGCCATGGGCCGCTCGCTCCAGATCCACCCCGGCCCCCCGGCCGACCTGGCGCGCGAACTCGCCCGATTCGAGCTCGATGCCCAGGAGAAGGCCGAGACCGCCGGAGACTGGGCCATGGCCCAGATCCTCGCCGAGAGCGCCGGGAGCTGGGGCGCCGTGGACACCCACGAGGCCGAGGTCCGGCTCGCCCGGGTCGAGGAGGCACGGGCCGGCGCCGCGAAGGACGCCGAGGCCACGCTCCGCGACATCCTCGCGCGAATCGGCAAGGCCGAAGGACCGGGGAAGAAGGGCGGGGCGCTCATCCCGGGCGAGATCCCCGAACGCGCCCGCCGGCTCGCCCTCCACGGCCCTCCCGAGCTCACGGCGCTCGTCATCGCGATGCTCGCGGACGAGAAAAAGGACATGAGCGCCGCCGAGCGCGAGTTCCTGATCGAGTTCCTCGGCAGGAAGGGCGACGTCCACGCCGAACACGAGGGATTCACCGCGCCCGAGGTCGTGCTCGCGGCTCTCGAGCGCGCGAAGAAGCCCGGCGTGACTCCCGCGGCCGAGGTCGCCCAGTGGCTCTGGGCCGCGGCTCGCCTCGAAGCTCGCGAGCCCGGGACACTGAAGGACGTCGCGGAGCTTGCGAACTCCCTTGCGTCCGCGTACGAGGGTCTCGCCCTCGTCACGAACGCGGCGCGCGACGCCCTCGCCTACCTTGCCGCGATCCGCGACAAGGCACCGCTCCCCTCGCTCGCGGAAGACGGGGGAGGGGCAGGGGAAGGGGGGAACCGAGCGGAATTCGAGCACCGGCTCGAGGAGCTCGCCGACTGGGCCGCGGCGACGGTCCGCTCGAAGGGCGATCACACGAGGCTCCTCCTCGATCTCGCCGAGGAGGGCAGCCTGTCCGCGCGGCAGCTCGCCTTCGTCTACGGCGAGCTCGGGCTCATGGCGTTCGCGGATCCGCCCGACCCCGCGAGACCCGACCGCACCGCGGCCGCGGCTCTCCGGGCGGTCTTCGATCGCTCGTTTCCCCCCATCCGGGTCGCGGCGAAGGAGCGAAAAGAGCCACCCGGTGACGCCATCACGCTCGCCGCCGCCGCGGCTGAAGGACTCTCCCGGCTCGGGGATGGCGGCTTCACTCTCGTCCTCACGGCGGCGAGGCTCGGCGCAGGCGAGTTCTCGGTCTTCGGTACCCGGACAGGCGTGGCGCTCGCGCTTCTTCCTCCCATCTCGACCGAGCCGGCCGGGGCGGTGGAGCATAGCAACCGCGGCACCGTCCGATACGCCCAGGGCGACTTCACGGGCGCGATCGAGGATTACACGCGCGCGATCGAGCTCGACCCGAAGAACGCTGGCGCCCATGATGGCCGTGGCAACGCCCGGACGCAACAGGGCGACCTCGCAGGCGCGATCGAGGATTTCACGCGCGCGATCGAGATCGATCCGAAGTCCGCCTCGACCTACAACAACCGCGGAATCGCCCGGAGCGTCCAGGGCGAGATCGCGAGCGCGATCGAGGACTTCACGCGTGCAATCGAGCTTGACCCGAAGCACGCCGGGGCCTACTCCAACCGTGGCGTCGCCCGGTACGAGCAGGGCGACCTCGCCGCCGCAATCGAGGATTACACGCGCGCGATCGACCTCGACCCGAAGGACGTCGGGGTCTACTACAACCGTGGCATCGCCCGGCGGGACCAGGGCGAGCTCGCGGCCGCGATCCAGGATTATACGCTCGCGATCGAGCTCGACCCGAGGTTCGCCGCGGCCTACACCAACCGGGGCATCGCCCGGAAGGCCCAGGGCAACCTCGCAGGCGCGATCGAGGATCACACCCGCGCGATCGAGCTCAACCCCACGGACGCCGCGGCCCACAACAGCCGGGGCATCGACCGATACAACCAGGGCGACCTCGCGGGCGCGATCGACGATTACGCGCGCGCGATCGAACTCGATCCGAACTTCGCCATGGCGTACAGCAACCGCGGCCTCGCCCGGAGCGTCCAGGGCGACCTCTCAGGTGCGATTGAGGATTATGCGCGCACGATCGAGCTCGCTCCCAATCTCTGGCAGGCGTGGATGAACCGTGCTATCGCGCTCGCTCAACTCGGCAAGCGCGAGGAGGCGAGAGCTTCGTTCGAGCGAGCTCTAGCCGTCTGCCCCCCCGACGCTCGCGCCCAGGTCGAGGGCGCGCGCCGGGAGTTCCTCGGCGAGTAGCGGTGGAGGCAGGCGGAGAGGCGCGAGGCGCCCAGCCGGTGCACGAGTCCGGCGCGCTTGACCGTCTCCGTCGCATCGCGTAGAGTTTGCTCGTGAGCCACGTGGACCGCATCACGATCGACCCCGCGAAGCGCGGCGGGAAGCCATGCATCCGAGGGCTTCGGATCACGGTATACGATATCCTCGACTACCTGGCGGGTGGAATGACCGAGGAACAGGTCCTCGCCGACTTCCCGGAGCTCGAGCGAGAGGATATTCGAGCCTCCCTCGCGTTCGCGGCGGATCGCGAGCGAGGTTTCGTAGCGGGTCCCTGAGATCGATCCTGCGCCGCGCCTCCTCTTCGACCTACGAGGACGAACCCGAGGACAAGTACGAGTGCGAGTTCGAATGAGTGAGCACCATGCCGCGCGAAATGGGCTCTACGCCAGGAAGTCCCTCGGCCGGAGGCCCACCCGCTGGCAGATTTCCCGGATCCGCCGCTCGGAGAGACCGATGACCTCGGCGCAGGCGGCGAGGTCCCCCGCGTGGCGCGTCAGGACCGGGATGAGGTAGTTCCTCTCGAACTCCGCGACGGCACGGTTGCGAGCCGTCTTGTAGGATTCGACCGCGCCGGGCGCGCCGGGAAGGGCGAGATCGGCGGCCGTGAGGCGTAGCCCCTCCGCGAGGATCACCGCCTGCTGCACGCGGTTTTCGAGCTCGCGGACGTTTCCGGGCCAGGCATGCCGGAAGAGGGCGCCGGTCGCCCCCTCGTCGAAGCCGCTCACGGGTTTTCGATAGAGGCGAGCGAAGCGCGCGAGGAAGGTCTCGGCGAGGAGGAGGATGTCCCGCCCGCGCTCCCGGAGCGGGGGGAGGTCGATGCGCACCACGTTCAGGCGGTAGTAGAGGTCCTCGCGGAACCTCCCGGCGCGGACTTCCTCCTCGAGGTTCCGGTTCGTGGCGGCGAGGATCCGGACGTCGACCGCGATCGGGTGCTTCCCGCCGATCCGCTCGATCTCCCGCTCCTGGACCGCCCGGAGGATTTTTGCCTGGAGCGCGAGCGGGAGCTCGCCGATCTCGTCGAGGAAGAGCGTCCCGCCCGTTGCGCGCTCGAACTTGCCGGCATGCTGGGAGGTGGCGCCGGTGAACGCCCCGGCCTCATGGCCGAAGAGCTCGCTCTCCAGGAGGTTCTCCGGGATCGCCCCGCAATCGACGACCACGAAAGGGCCGCCCTGGTGGGGGCTCTGCGCGTGAAGGAGCCGGGCGAAGAGTTCCTTGCCGGTCCCGCTCTCCCCGCCGAGGAGCACGGCCGCGCCGGTCGGCGCCACCTTGCGCGCCCGGTCGAGAGACGCGAGAAGCGCCGGGCTCTCGCCCAGGAGAACAGCCGGGCCGGCGAGCCTCGCCTTCGCGCGCGCGTGCTCCTCGACGATGGTCTCCAGCCGCTCCTGGTCCTGAACCTCGCTCGCCGTGACGAGGCCGGCGAGAGGATCCGCGCGGGGCCCCTCCATGCCGATTTCGGGCGACCAGAACACGACGCGCTCCGCCCCGGCCTCGCACGCTGCCGCGAGGGCGCGGTCCGCCTGGGCTGCCGCCTCGCCCGGTTCTCCCCCCGGGTCGGGGAAGGAGCTCGCCCCGATCCTCGCGGCCGGGAGTGCCGCGGCCACCTTCTCGGCGACCCGGCGAGTATCGGCGCCGTCCGCGTAGGGCAGGATCGCAGCGAGGCTCCGCGGGCCGTGGCGGGCCGCGATGTCGGAGTCCCGCACGGTGGCGAGGAGCGATCGACCGGCGGCCACGACGGCGGCCTCGCCGGGATCGCCCAGGGTCAGGCGCAAGATCCCGTAGGGAAAGCCGCGCTCCCGGGCGAGCGCATGGATCTTTCCCTGGACGATCTCGTAGTAGCGGCGCGAGAAGAGTCCGGTCGATGCGTCGCGCGTCGCCTCCGCGTGGAGCCGGGCGTTGGTGATCGCGGTCGCGGCGATGTTGGCGAGCGCCTGGAGGAGAGAGAGGTCGTCCTCGGTGTAGGGTTCCCTCTCCTGGGTCCCGTCCACGTAGATCACGCCGATCACCTCGCGCCACTCCCCCAGATGGGGGGGATGGCGGCGCCGGTCCTCGTCCACACGGCCGCCGGCGAAGACGCCGGAGAGGAGGGGAACGCAGAGCGCCGACCGGATTTTCATCTCCTGGACGCTCTGGGCGCCGGCGAGCTCCCCGGCCTGGGCGACCGAGGGGACGTGGAGCCCCCGCTCGGTCTCGAAGACCTTCTGGACGATGGTCCAGCTCACCCGGTCCGCGCCCTCGCCGGAGGGAAACAAACCGCGGCGGCCCGCCACGTCGAGCCTCCCTTCCTCGTTTTTCAGTAACAGGAGGGCGCGGTCCCCCCGGGTCGCCGCCAGGACGACGGACAGGATGCCCGAAAGGGTCCGTTCGAGATCGACCGAACGCGAGTTGAGGAAGCCGCTGAGGAGGTACAGGACGCGCCAGCGGTTCTTCTCCAGACCCTTCAGGAGTTCGGGATCGAAGTCGGGCGTTCCTGTGGTCTCGCGCATCGCGTCAGAACTTATCGCTCCCGGCAGTACTCTTCATACTCCCGCGCGATCGATCTCCCCGGCTCCTGTTCGCGGTCGAGCATCTCGAGGGTCTTCTCGTAGTCGGCAGAGGCACCCGCGCGGTCGCCTCTCTGCCGGCGTGCGCGGGCCCTCAAGATCCAGCTCGCCCAGTAGCCCGGATCCCGTTCGACCGCCCTGCCCGCGAGCTCGATCGCGCGGTCGAAGGAGAGGGCGGCGTCCTGCTCGCGCCGGGCCGCCGCTTCGATGCGGCCCCTCACGAGCCACGCGACCGCCCCGTTGTTCAGGGCTTCCCAGTAGGAGGGCTTGAGCGCGATGGCGACATCGAAGTCCGCGGTCGCCCGGGCGGCCGCCTCGAGCCCCCCCTCCAGATCGCCCTCCGAGGCCGTCGCGTCCGCCCGGCCGCGCCACTGGACCCCCCGGAAGTAGCGGCCGAGGAAGAACCGCGGGCATCCCTCGATCGCACAATCGTAGAATCCGAGCCGCTCCTCATCGGTGGACGCGGTGAGCGCCGCGAGGGCGTAGAACTCCTCGACTCCCTTGCGGCCGGCGAACCGTGCGGTTGCGGAGCGTGATCTCGTGGACGTCGCGTCCCAGTCGCGCTCGACGAACGCGCCGAGGACGTCCAGGCGGGCCTTCTCGATATCGTCCAGGGTGTCGAACCCCGACGCGAGCGCCCGCTCGAGGTGGTGCCGTGCCGCCCGGGCGCTGTCGAGAGCTTCCGGGATCGGTTCCTGGCTCCGGTTCCAATTGAGCATGGTCGCGCGGAACGAGTACCAGCGCACGAGCTCGACGTGGGCCGGGACGAAGCGGCCGTCGAGTTCGACCGCCTGGACCCACGCCGATTTTGCCGCGTCGTCCTCGCCCAGGAGGATGAGCGCGCGTCCCAGGAGGTAATGGGCCTGGGGGAGATCGGGCGCCTTCGCGATCGCCGCATCGATCTTGCGTTTCCCGGCCTGTGCGAACCGCCGGATCTCGCCCATGTCCGCCGCGGCGTCGTAGAGCGAGAGATCCGCCGCCTCGAGGGCCTGGCGAGCCTCCTCGAGGAGAGCCTGGGCCTCGCGCTCGTTCTGGAGCTTCTGCTTGAGGTCGGGTCCTTGGGGCGGGGCTGTCTCGTCCCTCCCGGCGGTCTCGTTCCCCCCTTGTGGCTGCGCCAGCGCGAGGAGGGCGACCACCGCCGCGAGGAGGAGGATCGCCAGGGGGACGAGAGATCGGCGGCCGCGCCAGGCCTTCCGCGCGACGCGGAAAGGCCACGGGACCGGACGGGCGAGAACCACGTCTCCCCTCCGTGCGCGCTCCAGGTCCTCCGCCATCTCCTTCGCCGTCTGGTAGCGATGGGCGGGCTCCTTCTCCAGCGCCTTGAGACAGATCGCCTCCACGTCGCGGGGAAGGGAGGGACGGAGCTTCCGCAGCGGCAGGGGATCGTCGCGCAGGATGTGCTTGAAGAGGCTCTCCCGATTCCGCCCAAAGAAGGGCCGAAGACCGGTCAGGGCCTCGTACAGCACGACGCCCAGACTGAAAACGTCCGAACGGCCGTCCACCCGCCTGGAATCGAGAATCTGCTCCGGGGCCATGTAGAAGGGAGTCCCGAGGAGCACTTCGGTCCGGGTGAGCCCCGTGCTCGAACCGCCGTCGTCCAGGATGAGCCGGCCCAGTCCGAAATCGGTGACGCGGGCTTTTCCCTCGGAATCGACCAGGATGTTGCCCGGCTTGAGGTCGCGGTGGACCACGCCCTGGCGGTGGGCGTGATCGACGGCCCGGGCGACCTCGGCGAGGAGAGCGAGGGCCCGGTCCGTGGCCAGCGTCTTCTCGGCGATGAGGTTCTCCAGGCTCTGTCCCTCGACGTACTCCATCGAGAAGTAGTGGAAGCCCTCGTGCTCGCCCGCCTCGAAGACCGTGACGATCCCCGGGTGGCGAAGCCGCGCCACGAGGGCCGCTTCCCGCTGGAAGCGCGCGACCCGGGAGCGACCAGCCGCGGGTCCGCCCGGGACGATCTTGAGGGCCACGATCCGGTCGAGAGCCACCTGCCGGGCCTGGTAGACGATTCCCATCCCGCCGCGGCCCAGCTCGGCGAGGATCTCGTAGTCTCCCCAGCGCGCCGTCTCTCCCGGGGTCGGAGTGGCAAGGGCGGCCCTGAGAGAAATCGGTGTCCCCTCATCTGCATCCGAGTCGGGGATCTCCGACGGCGCCGGGGGCCCAGGGGACGGCGCCGGCGGGCGGCCCGGGAGACCTCGGGAGGGATCCGACTCCGCGGTCGAGCTGCACGTCCAGCCGGTCCCGAGCGTGACGGTCTCTCCCGCCCGCCGATCGACCGAGAGCCACCGGCCGCAAGCGGGGCATTCCCCGCGCTCTCCGCCGGCATCTCCGGCGATGTCCACCGCCGCCCCGCAATAGGGACAGCTCCTGCCCCCGCCTCCCCTGCCCTCGCGCTGCTTCATCCCCAGCGGCTCCGATCCCCGACTCGGGTGGAGTATAGCCGCACCGGTCGCACGGGCGCGGCTTTTCCGCCGGCGGCGGGCCCCCGTGGCGGAAAAGCCGCGCTCCTGTCCCGCATCGACCCGCTCCGCGCCCAGATCCGCGCGGATCGGCCTCGGGCCCGCCCGTTGCTGTTCGGGCTTACGCGGGGCCTTCGGGCCCGCCGAAAGGAGGTCAGGATGGGATCCAGGGCTCGAAGGGAACGGGATGGCGTGGGGCTCACCGAGTACGTCATCCTGGTCGTTCTGGTCGCGATCGCCCTGCTCGGTGCCGTGGCGGCCTTCGGCGGCACGGTGCAGGAGAAGGTCCTCGACGCGGACGTCGAGGTCATGGCACTCGATGCGGGCGGGCCGCCCGGGAACTAGTCCCAGAAGCGGATCCCCTTTCCAGGGAGGTGAGCATGAGCCGGAGCATCTCGATCGCAAGGGTCCTGGTCGTCGCCCTCTCCGCCATACTCCTCGCGGGGACGGCCATCGCGCAAAGTGGATCTCTGGGCGACCACCAGCGCCGCAGGGCGGAGATTCTCGAGCGCTACCGCCTCGCGCACGAGGCGAACGACCTGGCGGGCAAGCGGGCCGCTCTCGCGGATCTCAAGGCCTGCCGGCTTCCCGTGGGGGAGACCGCTGCGGTGGCGTCGGGAGCGGTGGCCGCGGGTCCCGCGGGACCAGCGATCGGGGGTGAGGGCCTGATCGACGTGCAGCCGCCCTGGTGGGACCGGGCTCTCCGGTGGCTCGCGCGGGGCAGCGCGGCCGGCGCGATCTATGAGGTTGGACGCTGGGTCTGGCGCCACGTCCCCTGGACCGGGATCGAGGTCGAGGTGATGTCGCTCGCGGGGTGGGTCCTCGACAGGACCTCGCTGCCGGTCATGATCTACCGCTTGCTCCGTCCCCATCCCCCCGACGCCGCCAGCCCGGGAGATCGCGCCCGCTCCTCCTGGGAGGCCGTCGAGAACGAGATGAGCATCCCGGCCGAGCCCGGGCTCTACCAGGACCGCGAGAACAACCCCCTCTGGCTCGCGAGCGCCTGGCCGCACAGCCAGGCGGTGGCCGCCCAGCTCGAGCTCGCGGCCCTCACCGGCGACTACACGAAAGCGGAGGAGCTCCTGGAGGCGACGGAGAAATACCGGCACGGGAACGCATACGCTCCGGGCCTTTTCAAGGTGGACGGGACGACGAAGCGCCTCTGGGACGACAACCTGTGGATCGGCCTCGACTTCATGCAGGCCTATCGCCAGACCGGCGACCCCCGCTGGCTGGAGAGGGCCGAGGGGCTCTACGATTTCATGGAGGAGGGGCTCCACCCAGATGGCGGGCTCTACTGGAAGGAAGGGGAAGAGCACATGTCGCGGAACGCCCCTTCGAACTTCCCCGGGATCCAGTACGGCCTGGAGCTCTACCAGGCAACGGGCGACCCGCGGTATCTCGAGTTCGCGGAGAACCTCGACCGGTTCACGACCGAGAAGCTCCGCGTGACTGAGGGGCCCGAGAAGGACCTCGTGAACGACAACATCGTCGACAATCCCCCGGACGGAGGGGACGGGGTCAACCGTTGGAGGTTCTCCTACAACGAAGGGTCGGCCATCGGGGCGGACGTCCTCTTCTACCAGACGTTGATGAAGGACGGCCGGCAAGAGGAAGCCCGGGCCTATCTCGAGCGGGCGAACCGGACGGCCGCGGCGGCGCTCGCCTACTACGAGCAGGAAGACCGCCTGTGGAAAGACCAGCCCCCCGCCTTCAACGCAATCTACTTCAAGAACCTCAAGGCCCTCGACGAGGTCTCCCCCGACCCCCGCTACCGCGAGGCGCTCGAGCGCTATCTCGATCGGGCATGGCGAGAGGCCCGGGACCCGGAGACCGGGCTTTTCAACAGGGGGGACTACAACCGCTACGATGCGGCCCCCGAAGAGAAGAACGCGCGCCTCATCGACCAGTCCGCCTTCGTCCAGATGTACGCGATGCTGGAATCGTGGCCGAAGCGCGACGGCTAAGAGCTCGTCCCAAGACCCTCTCGTCGCCAGGCGCGCTGCGACGGTATGGCTACGCGCCCTCCAGAATCGCCCTCAGCGCCCGGACCATTTCCCCTACGTCGGCGTACCGGGACTCCGGATCCTTCGCCATCGCTCGCGCGATCAGGGAGTCGATCTCTGTCGGGCAGTCGTCGCGGAACGCCCCGACGCTCCGCGGAGGAGATGTCAGGATGTGGCGGCAGAGGGCGGCGAAGGTGCGCTCCTCGGGATAGGGGAGCTCTCCGGTGAGGAGGAAGAAGAGGGTCGCCCCCAGCGAGTAGATGTCGGCCCGGTGGTCCGCCTGGCGGGCGCGGCCGATCTGCTCGGGCGGAATGTAGTAGGGCGTGCCGAGCGTCGCGACTGTCCGCGTGAAGCGGATCCCGGTGGCGTCGAGCACGGCCGCGAGCCCGAAGTCGAGGATCCGGATCTCCCCCGCCGAATCGAGGAGCAGGTTCGATGGCTTGATGTCGCGGTGGATCACCTTCCGCTCGTGCGCATGCTGGAGGGCGAGCCCCACGTTCGCCGCCCATTCGAGCGCGCGCCTCCAGGGCGGGGGTCCGGCCTCTCTCACCCGGCTTTCGAGATCCCGGCCGGCGACGTACGGCATCGCGATGTAGGGGACGTCGCCCACCCATCCGACGTCGGTTGCCGCGACGATCCCGGGATGGGAGAGCAACGTCAGGATCTTCGCCTCGCGGAGGAAGCGCTCCCGCGCCTTCTCGTCGAGCGTCGCCTCGGGCCGGAGGATCTTCAGGGCGGCGGTCTCGCCGCTCCGCGTGTCGAGGACCTTGAGGACCAGGCCGACCGAACCGCGCCCCAGGATCGAGAGGACCTGGAACGGCCCCAGGACCTCAGGCACGTCCGCGAGCGAGGGCGAGGTCCGGGGGACCGGGCGGGCGGGGGCGTCGTGCGTCTCGGCCCGCGATCCGTTCGCGGCAAACCCGCCCGTGGCGGCGAGCTCTCGGCAGACAGGGCAGAGCGACTCGCCCTGGCCCCGCGCGAGCGGGACCTGGCAAATCGAACAGGCGGCGAGCGTCTCGCCGCGCGAGAGCGCCGATTCCCTTTCCGTCCTGTCGCCCGGGGACATGCCTCTCTAGTCGGCCGTGAGGTCGATGGCCTTGCCCGCCGCGGAATCGACCCACTCGACCTTTCCCTCCCGGAAGCGGAACCGGCACGGCGTCGCGAACTCCCCCACGGCTCCTTCCGGCGCGGCAAGTCCGAGTCCGAGGAGCTCTTTCCAGTGCCGCCAGCCTTCCGAGACTTGCACGAAGCCCTTCTCCGCGAGTTCCGCCTCCGTCCACCAACCCCCGCTCGACTCGACGAGGAGGCCCTTCGTTCTCGCCGCCTCGCGGGTCATCCAGCCATGGCCCGGCACCTCGCAGAATCCTTCGCGAAGGAGGTCCTCTGCCGGTCGCCACGTCTGTTGCCCGGGGTCGGCTTCGCCTCCGGCGCCCTCGACGTATCCGGCGTCAGCGAGGAGCTGCCTCTCGACCCAGCCGCCCTCGAACTCTTCGCGGCCCCTGGCACTCGCCTCTTCCGCGGAGACCGCCTCGTCGCCGATGACGACGAGCTCCGGATCGGCCTCGACGCTCCGGCGGTCGTCCCAGCGGTCCACGAGCTGGACGAAGCCGATGCCCGGGAGTTCCTCGGGCCGGTAGTACCAGCCCCGGACGGCGTGGAGCGACGTGTCCTTTGCCAGATCCTCCTCCGTCCGCGCCTCCCCCCCCAGGTCGAACCGTCGCGATGCGGCCTCGACGCCGGAGCGCACCTGGGTCGCCGCACCTTCCTCTAGCGGCCCCGCCTCGGCGGCGAGCCGAGCGAGCGAGAGCGCCCGATCGAGCTCGCCCCGAAGAACCGCGTCCCGCGCTTCTTCGAGAAGCCGGTTCGCCCGCGCCTCCCGCTCCTCGCGCGCGTGGAGGGCGGCCTCCTCGACGAAGGGCCGATCCTCGGGGTTGACCTGCCCCAGCGCCTCGAGTTCGAGGGCGGCCTCCCGGGCGGCGGGCCAGTCGCCCCGATTCGCAGCCCGGGCGAGACCCGCCCGGAGCTCGCCTGCACTCGACTCCAGCTCGGACCGCGTGCGGCCTCCCACGTTCCACAGCCACGCGCTCCCCACGGCGACGGCGAGGAGGGCGGCGAGCGCCGCCGCGAGCCGCCTACTGTTCCCGAGGACCGCCCGCGCGAGCCCGCCGCCCCCGGCCTCGACCTGCCAGCCGAGGAGGAGGCGCTGGAGGTCGTCGGCGAACTCTCGGGAAGTCGGATAGCGCCGCCTGGGGTCCTTCTCGAGGGCCCGGCGGCAGACCGCGGAGAGCTTCGGGGGGACCGCGGGGTTGATCTTCCGCGGCGGGACGACCTCCTCGTTGATGAGATGGTAGTAGATCTCGACCTCGCTCTGGCCGCGGTTTGGGGGCTCTCTGGTGAGGCATTCGTAGAGGACCGCGCCGGCCCCGTAGACGTCCGTCGCCGGCCCGACCGCTCCGAATCCGGGATCGACCTGCTCCGGGGCGAGATACTGGGGCGTCCCGAGGATGGCGCCGGTGCGGGTGAGGCCCCTCTCCTCGTCGAGCCTCTTGGCGAGTCCGAAGTCGAGGAGGTGCGGGTTGTACCCGTCGTCGACGAGGACGTTCGAGGGTTTGACGTCCCGGTGGACAACCCCCTGGCCGTGAGCGTAGTCGAGCGCACGGACGAGACCGAGGGCGAGACGCGCGGCGGCCATCGGGGGCACGGGTTCCGACTTCATGAGATCGTCCAGAGGGCGCCCGGCGACGAGCTCCATGGTGAAGTAGGGCTGGCCGTCCACCTCGCCCACCTCGTAGACCTTCACGATCCCGGGGTGGTCGAGGCGGCTCGCGGCGCGGACTTCTTCCTCGAAGCGCGCGTGGAAGCGGGGGTCGGCGGCCGGCCCGCCGAAAAGACCATCGGCCTTGATCCTCTTCAGGGCGACGCGGCGCCCGAGGCGGAGGTCCTCCGCGACGTAGACCACGCCCATCCCTCCCTCGCCGAGCCTCTCGAGGAGGCGATAGGAACCGAACGTCCCGCCGCCCGCGGACGTCACTTGTCCCCTCCTTCCTCGGAGCCCTCTTTCCCCGGAGAGGCGTCCGGCGCGAGGAGGTCGCCGAAGCTCCAGACGCGCGTCCTCCCGTCGTTCGCCGCGGCGACCAAATAGCGCCCGTCCGGCGTGAAGGCCACGGCAGGGGAAAAGCCCCCCAGACGCGAGAGAAAGCCGAGCTCGGAACGCGCCGCGACGTCCCAGAGGATCACCTGGTCGCCCTGATCGGGCGCCACGGCGAGCACGCGGCCGTCGGGGCTATAGGCGAGCGAGCGAACCCACCCCCGGAGGTCGCCGAGGGTGTGGATTTCCTCGAGCGTCCGGGGGTCCCAGAGGCGCACCGTGCCGTCCTCGCCACCGGACGCAAGGATCTTCCCGTCGGGGGAAAAGGCGAGCGCGCGGACCGGCGCGGAATGCCCGAACAGGGGCCCCAGGAACCTACCGTCGCGAGCTCGCCATACGAAGACCGGGTTCCGCGGCGCGTCCGCGTCGCTGCTCCCCGCAACCAGGAGCTCCCCATCGGGACTCACGGCGACGCAGCCGACCGGTGGGCGACGGCGCGGCGTGTCGTAGGTGAGCGGGAGTTCGCGACGCTCCTCGAGGTGCCAGCACACGATGTCCCCCATGCTTCCCACGTGGACGAGGACCGGCTCGTCCCTGCGGAATGCGAGCGCGTCGATGGGGTTCTCGGAAGGAGCAGGTCCATCCACGCGTGCCAGGTCGGGCAAGCTCCAGAGGTAGATCTCGCCGTCCCCGTTTCCGCCCGCCAGCCACTTGCCGCCCGGGTCGAAGGCCAGGACCGGACCGCGTTTCAGGTCCACGTCGAGCTCCCTGTCCTCGCGGGTCCCGATCTTCAAGAGGCGAACGGGGCCGGCGAAGGTGGATATGGCCGCGAGCCCGCCGGGACCGATCGCGATCGCGCGCCCGTCGCCCCCGACGCCATGGATGGTGGGCTCCGTCTTCCCGAACCATTCCTGCTGGACGAGCTCCTTGGCCGTGTAGATCTTGCCCGCCGCGACGAAGAGCCCGCGGTCTCCCAGGTCCTTCTTCGAAAAGGCCTCGCCCTCGTGGACATGGAGCCCGAGGTCTGCCGCCTCCTCGGGCGTGATGGCGGTCCTCCCGCGGAGGAGAAGGCCCTTTTATCGGAGGTTGCGTCCCGATTGGGTGTTTCCGCGCCCGTAGCGGCGGGGGCCCCGCTTGAAACCGTTTGCGCGATCCTTCTCCGATCGACGGCGCTTTTCTGCAACGACGGAGGCCTTCTGCATCTGGCCAACGCGCTGGGAGTCAAAACGGTCTCCGTCTTCGGGCCCGTCGACCCGCGGGTATACGGCCCTTATGGAAACCAGACGCCGCATGAGGCGCTCGCCGAGAACGT
>JACQVV010000396.1 GCA_016209595.1 Planctomycetota bacterium | reverse complement strand
GACGACTGGCCGCCGAAGGCCTCCGAGACGCACTGATCGCCCACCGCGAGGTACTCGATGACCTCCACCCCGTCCTCACCCTCCACGTCCGCCGTGAGCGTCGTTAGGCGATGAGTGACACACGACGACTGGCCGCCGAAGGCCTCCGCGACGCACTGATCGCCCACCGCGAGGTCCTCGATGACCTCCACCCCGTCCTCACCCTCCGCTTGTACGGCGAACGTCGTTCGGCGATGAGTGACACGCGACGACCGGTCGCCGGCGACGACTGATACCGCTCTCCCGGGGCTATGCCCGCTGCTGGCGCAAAAACCGCGATCGTGCCCAGTAGTACACGGCAATGACTAGGCTCATCGCGACCATGAAATAGACGGGTAGGGGCACTACGAAGATGTTTCCTTTCGCCAAGTAGTCGTAGGCTTTCTCCTCCGGCCTCCTCGGGGGCCCCTGCGTGTTCGTGAATCGCGCCCCGCAACCCGGGCAGATAGTGTGGCCTGGGTCTACCTCGGCACGACAGCGCCCGCATCTCCAGATCGAGCGCGCATCCGCCGAGCTCTTTTCCGCTTTCCGCTCCGCCTTCGGCGGAGGCGTCAACGTCGAAAGGCGCTCCCGGCAGATTCGACCATACTCCTCGTTTCCGAGGCCCTCATTGCGTGCACCGAGTCCCTCTCGAAGGAACGAATCGTAGGCATCATAGGAGCCCTCCGCCACAGTCTCCTGCCAGCGCGCTTCGACATAGTGCTCCTTCGCGTCCGACTTGTGGTACGCGAAGGGCGCGCCGCTCGAGAGTGTCAGGTACGCTTTGTATGCTGTGGAGTTACCCTTCCCCTGAACTGAACTCCACACCACCTCGTCATGGGCGCAACCGCAGATCCAGAGCACAGGAAGCGCCAGCACTGCGAGGGTCAGCCAGGGCCACCGGAAGAGAATTGTGTTCATTGGTAGACCTCAGGCGCGGTGCCCGTACGGGTCCGGGCTCCTGCAGCCCCCGTTACTACGCCGATCGAAAGTAGGACTACACCACGCCACCGCAAACGAATCGGCGACCAGAGCAATCGGAGCCGAACGGCCCTTGCGGAACGCGTCTGGAGGCCATTCTGAAGCCTGCATCTCGAGCACGGCGATTGCGATACTGTCAATGGGTGCTGTAGCCATACTTTCGGCCTCCGTAGTAACACCACGCGTGCGGTTTTCCCGCACGGGGCCTACCCATGGCCTTCTCATGCTGCGAGCGCGCCTCCAGGGTAGCGGATGGTGCCGAGCAACCGGTAGCCGGCATAGAGGTATGGACTCGGGATAGCCCGCCGTCCGCCAAGCCGCATCGCATCCCTGGACACTAACCGTCCAAGCCCTCCGCGTCAAGCCACGTTTCTCGCGAGAGGTGGCGCGTGACCGCACCGGCAACGTCCCCGGTCACGAAGACGATCCCTCGCCGGCAGCGTCAAGCACCTGTCGGTAGAGTTTGTCCGCAAGACGAAACGCGAAGAGTGTCCGCAGGGCATCCAGGGAGGGCTTGACCGTCTGGAGCCGTCCTCGGCGCTTCGCCTCCACCAGGACACCCACGGTCCCCACGACACGTACCCCCAGGTCCTTCGCCTTCTCGCGGGCCTGGTAGTCGTCGACGAGGAGGAAGTCTGGGGACACCTCACATGCCAGTGCAAGCGCCTGGGCTTCCCCGGGCTCGACGTGGATTGCGAGCTCGCGCAGGAGTGCGTCGCGTGTGACCTCGCGGACCTCTATCCAGCAAGCCCGAGCGATCTCGGCCGCCCCTGCGCGTCCGGCGCCGCGCTCGACGACCTCCAGCCGAACCTCTGGCGGGATCAGGACTCGCTCGAAAAACTCGCGCAGGAGGTCGAGGCGTCCTATGGCCGCGAGCGCGATCAGGGGGGAAGAGTTCGAAACGATCACCGCGGACGGAGGGACTCGAGCGTGGCCAGGTCCTCCTGGAACTCCTCGGGTCCGTAGTTCACCGGGGTCCCTCTGGTACCAAGCAGGTGCCAGAACTGCCAGACGTCAAGACCGAGGAGTTGGCGAGACTTCCCGAAGGAGAGCTTCTTCTTCGAGTAGAGGTCGAGCACGAGCTCGACCGCGATCTCCTCTGGGGACATGTGGGTGGCCCGAAGGAGTTCCCTGGGGAAAGCGAAATCTGCACTCGGTGCCATCGGATATCTCCGTCTCCGTCCAGCCCTAGTCTACTCCCCCCGGGGAGCGCGTGCCTCTCTCTCCTCGGGGTGATACTGGGCCCCCGTCCCGGATCACATCCTCACCCGTGCAAACGACCAGGACGCGCTCCTCGCGCGTCCTGGTCGCAATCGCTGGCACGCCAGAAAGGCTGCTGATCTCTACTGCCCCTCCGCCTTGTCGGTCTCCTCCCAGATGAGCGTCACCGGCGGGACGAGGAAGCGGAAGACGATCTCCTCGAGGATCGGGGTGTGCATCTGGTAGGTGCCCTCTCGCACGTCGGAGGCGTCGTACGGGCCGGCGAGGGAGCGGGCGTTGAAGGAAATGCGCGTCCGGATCGGCTGGTAGGCGCCGGCGGCGTCCCGCGCGAGGAGCGGCGCGGGCAGGGCCCCTCGCGCTCCGAGCGCCTGGCCGTTCACCGTCGCTGCGATGTCGACCATGGGGTCGGCCTTCTTCCCGTCGGTGCGGCGCAGCATCGGCCGCTGGGAGCGGAGCTCCAGGGTGCCTCGCAGCGTCCAGCCCTTGGGCACGGCGAGGTTCCCCCAGTCCTGAAGCTTGGTGAGGTCGAACTCCATCGTGTAGGCGGCGTCGTCCGGATCGAACCGCACCGCGAGCGGAGGGTTGTTCCGGGCCTGGTTGTAGACGCGGTAGTCGGCGAGCGTCGCGGGGAACGAGACCCTGGGCTCGGTCCCGCTGATGTTGTCGTCCTTGCCCGACTCGGCGGAGGCGCGACGCAGCGTGAAGGGGCCGGGGTAGAACTCGTCCTTGAGTTGGACCTGGCGGCTCCCCCAGACGTCGAGCGGGCCCCAGACGTCCTTCCTCTCGAAGGTCGGCGTCTCGTTGTCGAGTCGGACGACGACCCCGTTGTAACCGGTGTTGAGCTCGTCGTCGAACGAGATGTGGACGTGCCGCCACTCTCCCGGTTTCCAATCGGCGGGCTTGCGGGTCCAGACCTCGACCCGGCTGTAGCGGTTCGGGTTCTCCAGGCCCTTCTTGGTGATGCGCTCGTAGTCGAGCTTCAGGGCCTGAGCGTCCTCGGAGAGATACTCGCTCGCCTGCTTGATCTTGCCGGCCGCGTCCGAGAGCTTCTTCACCGCGTCCTGGTTGATCTTCTGGGCCTCGGCGCGCTTCTTGGCCGCCTGGTCGTACTTCTTCGCAGCCTCGGCTTCGAGCTTGTCGGCCTCCTTCCGGAGGTCATCCGCCTTCTTGCGGAGATCGTCGGCCTCCTTCTTCTTTCCGTCCTTCTCCAGCTGGTCGGCCTGCGCGTCGAGGCCGTCGGCCTCCGCGCGGAGCTCCGCCGCCTTGTCGTTGAGCTTGTCGGCCTCCTGCTCGAGCTTCGACGCCTCGTCCTCCTTCTTGTTGGCCTGGTCCTCGAGGGTGTTGGCTTCGTTCGTGAGCTGCTGGGCCTCCTTGAACAACTGGTCGGCCTGGCTGTTGAAATCCGCGCCCATCGAGGACTCGAACTGGTAGTTGAACTTCGCCGTCTCGTTCACCTCGGCGAGGTAGGCCTCGGTGCTCTTCGTGACGTTCTCGACCTTCCAGGTGCCGGGCTTGAAGACGGCCTCGATCTCGCCGTCGAGCTGCGTCACCTTGGTCACGCAGCCGAGGTGGCCGAGCCCCTCGACGCGCTCCGCGTCATAGATGTAGGTCTTCACGACCTTGGTGTCGCCCTGAGCGAACGCCGTGAGCACCTGGCGTGCGAAGTGCTCCCCGAAAGAGCGGTAGTACGCTTCGTCCTGGCCCGGCTTCTGGGACTTGAGCCACTCGTAGCCCTCGCGGTAGAGGCGCTGGAAGGCGTCCTCGCGCGTCTCGCCGGTATAGGTGAGCCGGACCTCGTTCTTGGCGACGCTCTGCGGGACGCTCGCCCTTATGGAGCACCAGGTCGAGGTGATGCGGATCGTGCCCTTGTACATGTAGACGAGCCGCTGGACGCAGGTATCGACCTTGTTGACGACGACGTTCGTCGAGAAGAGGAACCCTCCCGCCCCCTGTTGCGCCTCCTCGTCGAGCTTCACCCAGAAGCCGACCGAGTTCTTCGGCGTGATGGTCTTCGAGTCGAACTTGATGTACCGGTCGTTCGGGGTGTATCCGGAGTAGTAGCCGTCCCAATGACGGTTGCCGCCGTTGAAGATCGAGCCCTGCTGCGACTGGTTGGGTGTCATCGTCACGCGGTTCGGCTGCCCGTCGGGATAAACGTAGACCTCTCGCGTGTTCTCGGTCGGGTTCGTCCTCGTCTTGAAGTTGCCTTCCTGGGAGAGCGCGAACGTCTGGCCGTCGGTGAAGTAGCCGTCGCGGATCTGGACCGACCCGTCCACGTTCGAGACGTTCTGGCCGGACGGAGCCGCGAGGTCGACCGATTCGGGGCCGAGAGCCACGTCCTCGCTCTGGCCGGGGAGCGCGAAGCCCTTGAGCTGTTCCTGGGTGCGGAAGCGGAGCTCCTGCCCGAGACGGACGACGGTGCGGATCCGGTGGCTCGCCTTCGTGTCGAGGTTCGCCATGACGACGCGCCCGATCGAGTCGATCTCGTAGACGCCAGGGCTCTGCAGGCAGAACTCCGTCGTGTACCGCCGCAGGTCGGACTTGTCGACCCAGACCCGGTTGGCGGACCAGCGCCACGGTTGACCGGTCTTCGGGTCGTTGACCGGGATGGAATCGAAGTTGGGGCTGGCCGGGCGGTAGCGCCGATAGACGTCCGGGTTGAACTTGCCTAGACGCGGGTTCGGGCTCGCGTTGGCGAGGACGAGGTCGGCTTCCTTCCCCCCGAACTTCGAGACCTTGTTCGACGCGGCGAGCCCATAGAGGAAGCTCTCGAACTCGTCCCAGTCGTCATAGGGGTTCGTGACCTCGTGGGTCGCCTGCCGGTAGTCGCCGGAGGCCCTGCCCTCGCGGTAGGCGATGATCTCGTCTGCCAGGCGGAGCGCCGTGGTCTTGTCGATCTCGGCCACACCGTCGAGTTTCCAGGTTCCCGATGCGCTGGCGTTGGCCTGGTCGAAGTACCTGTACTCGGCGCGGATTCCCATGAAGACGGCCGCGAGCAGCAGGCGGTCGGCGCGGTTGAGGTTCACCGGGGCGCGCTTGTGGTCGAGCTGCGACGTGCGCAGCATCGCCGAGCCCACGGGGGCTCCGAGAGCGGGCGACACGGTGGCCGGATCGGTCATGCCGTGGAACGTGACGATCCGGGAGAGGAGGCGCAGGTCGGGATCGATGTCGCCGTACGCGGTGCGCAACGCCTGCCGGACATCCTGCCAGCTCTTGTAGGAGTCGGCCGCCGTGCTCATCGCGAGGAGCCTCGAGCCGAGCTGGTTGTCGATCGTGCTGAAGCGGAACTCGCGGTCCTCGCGGACGAGCCGCGCATCGTTCGTGGGGTCGCGGACCCAGACCGTGTCGGAGAAGCCGGCCCGCAGGAGGTCGCCCACGTTGTTGAGGATCCGGACGACTCCTTCCTCGTGGCGCGGGAACTCGGAGAGGTTCACGAGCTGGGCGGAGTCGAGCACGCGCACCTGCACCTGGAGCCCTTCGGGGTGCAGGTCCTGGTCCTCGAGAGAAAGCGGCAGCCTCGTCGAGTAGGAGACCCCGTCCACCTGGCGGGTCTCGTCGCCGAAGGAGACCGTGCCGCCGTCGTCGAACCCGACGAGCGCGGGGTTCGGCCAGGCGTTCTCGCCGATCTCCGACAGGTCGCCGCGGGCCACCTCCCGCTGGAGCGAGGCCATCGCCTGCTCGACGCCGGCGACCGCCAGCATCCGAGCCTGGACCTTGGCCTGGTACTGGACCGAGACCGTCCGCTCGATCCTCATGAGCTGGGAGAACGAGATCGCCAGGATGGAGAGGAGCATCAGGATCCCCAGAGCGACGATCAGGATGCTGCCCCGCGAGCGATTGCAGGCGGTCGTCATGGTTCGAACCTCCGTTCGTTGGAGCTTCTACCGGTCATTGGCGGTAGTACGACTGTCCGTCGTTCTCCCACCAGGTCTTCCATTCTTCCTTCGACTTCGGGAACGGTCGGTTCTTCTCCTCGAAGAACGACTTGGCAAGCCGCTTCAGGAGGCCCGTGGCCGTCGACACGATGTTCTCGTCCGCGTCGCCCAACCGTCCCACGAGGAGGGGGATGGCCCGGGCGGGAGCGGCGAACTGCAGCGCCGCCATCGCGGCGACGTGGAGCAGGTTGGGATCTTCCCATTCCGGGAGGCCCTCGACCTTTTTTCCAAGAAGGGCCACGAGCGCCTCGGAGACTTCCTTGGAGTCGGGCGCGATCTTGACCAGCGCCCCCGGGATCGACGCCCGCACGTAGAGGTCGGCCGATTCGTCGGAGAGGATCCCGGCGAGCTTGCCGGCCTCGGAAGCGGCGGCGGGGCCGAGATACCCCAGGGCGTTCACCGCCTCCATCTGGACCGTGGAGTCCGGGTCATGGAGCGCGGAGGCGATCTCCCCGAGCGCCCCCTCTGCGCCGATCCGGCCCAGCGCGATCAACACCTCGCGTTTCACCGCGGGGGGGAGGTTGGTCGATCGCAGCAACCGCCGCAGGTCGGGGACCGCCGACTCCGCTTTGAGGAGGCCGAGGCAGTACGCGGCGTTCTCGACCGTCGAGGGCGTGGCGATCTCCTCGGTCAAATACCGGACGAGCCGGTCGATCGCGACCGATTCGCCCGGGAATCGCGCGATAGCGTCGGCCGCGCGGCGCTTGACATCGCTCCAGCGATAGAAGGTCCTCCCGCTCTCGCCGACCTTCTCCTCGGTCTCGGGGAGCGCGATGATCTCGACCAGCGGGATCACGGCCCGGGGGTCGCCGAACCGGACGGCGACCTCGATCGCCTTGACCCGGACGTTCGGGACCTCGTTCGAGTCGTTCAGGATAAGAAGGACCTTGTAGACGCTCGATTTGTCCCCGATCGTCGCGATCACCTCCAGCGCGACGACGCGGAGATCCTGGTTGTCGCTGAACAGGGCGTCCGCAACCTCATGAAGCGCCTCGAGGTGGCCGTCAACCCCGCGGATGCGCTCGTACTCCTCGGTTTTCTCGACCGCAACCGGGGACTCGCCGGGACCAAACCGCATCGTTTTGGCGGCGAGGGCGACGAGCTCCCGCTCGACCCGGTTTCGTGCGGCTGAGCCGTTCTCGCCCTGCGCGAGCACGGACCCGGCTAGGCCGAGCCCGATGGCGACAGTGGAAGCAATCCTCACGCGAGTCCGTCCCATTCCGTACCCAGTTCCCGTCCCAGTGGCGGTCTGGAGTTTGGCAAGCGCCGTGCCACTGGAGGCGCTCGACGTATCCTCATGGCCCATAGGATAATCTGTTTGGGTCATCCGTGAAACGTCACCTTCTTGGGCGAGTTTTGCGTTACGAAACGGTAAGAACGTGGGGCTCCGGTAACGCTGTTTTCTTCATTTCCTAGAAGATCCTAGAAGAAAACCTGGAGCCTCGTGCTGGCCTGCACGCTTCTCGACCCATGCTTGGACTGCCTGAATCACGCAACGTGCCAGGAGTGCATGCCGGCCTGATGACGCGAGCAGGATAGCACGAAAACGGCGCGACGCGATAGGATGGCTCAGGGATACTCGATGGGCGAGCACGGAATTCCGCTGCCCTTCCGGGTCCCGGGACGCGAGATGCACTCCGTGGACGCGGTGGGGCTCGGG
>JACQVV010000395.1 GCA_016209595.1 Planctomycetota bacterium | reverse complement strand
TTGGAGAGCCTCACGAACTCTTCCGCGTATCCCTTGTAGGCGTCGTCGCCTCCCTCGGCGAGGACGGCGCGAGCCCGCGCCGAACCGAGGAGCGCCATCACGTCGAGCCCGCGCGGGAAGATGCGCATGCCGCCCGAGCCCGTGAAGCGGTCGGCCGGACCCTCCGTGGCCGCGCCGACGGTGGGGAAGACGAGACGCCCCATCCAATAGGAGTCCGGGACGAAGCGCTGGCCGAGGAACCGGAAGCCCATCGTCTTCTCGAGCAGCTTGTCGAGGACCTGGGGGGAGGGCTCTCCGGCGAGCGCCGCGCGGTCCGTGACCATCGACTCGCCGGTGCCGGAGTAGATCGCGGGGGGCGCGCACCGGGCGAGCTCCCAGCGATAGGCGAGGAGCGCGTCGCCCGGAAGGGCGAGCTCCCGCGCGAGCTCGATCGCGAGCTTCCCGTCTTCCGAGTCCGAGATCGCGGAGAGCGCGGTACGGTACTCGCCCGGCGTGAGGTCGTCCGCGAGTCCGACGTAGTAGGCCGTGACCGAGTAGAGCCGCTCCCAGACCTCGCGGGCGAGCCGGCCGTCGGGGAGCTTTTCATCGAGGAGCGCGGCGAGGAGAGCGGCGGCGCGCGTCTGCCGGTCGGCGGTCGTGGCCGGGACGAGGTAGGGCGCGGCCGGGCCGTACGGCTCGCCGCCTTTCAGGAGAAACGTCATCCGCCCGAGCCACATGAGGCCGCGGAAATAGGCCCGGAGCATCTCGCTCCGCTCGTAATGTCCGCGCGGCTTGTACTGCGAGAAGTCCTCCCGATAGTCGAAGAGGGCGCTCTCCTCGAATCCCTCGTGGGCGCGCGCGCTCGCGAGGTCCTTCTCGACCCCGCGGGCAAGGTCGGACTCCGCGACCGCGAGCGGCGCGGGGAGCGAGGGGAGCTTCGCGAGGAAGGCCTCGGTCGCCTCGGCCGAGCCGTACTCGGCGACTTGCCAGCCCGAGAGCCGCTCGATGTCCTTCTTCAGCGCCGCCTCGTCCACCGAGAGAAGCCGATCAGCGACGGCGAGATAGCCCAGGGCGAGCTCCCCGGCGGCGGCGAGCGTCGCGTCGTGGCTCGATGCGATCTCGAGCGCCCTCCGGCCGAGCGCGCGGACGAGGAGAACGGCGTCGAGGTAGAACTCGCGCTCCTCGATCCCCTTGAGGCTCTCGTCGAACTGGATGTGGTAGAGGTGAAGCAAGGCGTCGGAGGTGACGAGGAGCGAGAGCCCCTCGCGGTGCTCGAGCGACTCGTAGGCCTTCACCACGTCCTCGGCCGCTTCTCCGCGGAAGAAGCCGCTCGTGGCGACGAAGCCCTGCTCGAGGAGCTTCTTCTGCGCCGCCTGGGAGAGACCCAGCCGCTCCACGGACTCCCAGCCGGCGACCTTCCCGGCGTCGATCGGGAAGACGGTCGCGGGGAGGGAAGGCGTCACCTCGTGGGGCGCCGGCTCATAGAACTTCCCGAAGCGGAGCGCGAGCTCCCGGGTGTGTCGCGCGGTCGGGTCCTCGCCTTCCTGGGCGAGGAGAGCGGGCGCGGCGAGCGAGACGAGGAGGAGGGCGGCGAGAATTCGCATCTTCGGATCCCCTAGCGGTCGAGGCGATAGGAACGGGAAAAGGACGGCCGCTCGGGGGCTTCTTCGGAACCCAGGAGCGTCCGCCACTCGCCGTCGGTGAGGCGCGAGGACATCGGGTGGCGGAACTCGTAGTAGGCGAGAGCAGGTCCCGCGGCGACGAAGAAGGTCCCGTCGGCGCGAGGCGCGAGGACGACGAGGAGTTCGAGCGCCCCGGTCCCTTCCTCCAGGCACTGGCTGGAGTTCTGATCGGTGTGGACGTCGGCGACGAGCGTCGTCTTCATCGCGCCCTTCCCCGCACCTGCGGCGACGCCTTCCAGTGCTTCGGGGAGCCGGGCGAGGAAGCGCGCGTCCTCCTCGTCGAGTGCAGTTCCTTCGAGTTCCTTCTTCGAGAGGTTGAGCAGCCGGGCGAGAAACGAGTCGAGGGCGTCCAGTCTCGAACGCGCCTGGTCCGAGAGGGCGTTCATCTCGCCGAGGCCGCTCGCCGTCATCCGGGAGAGCGCGACCAGGCGAGCCAGGAACTCCGGCAAGGGCTCGACCCAGCCAGGCGGCGGCGGAGGAGGCTCGACCGGCGCCCCGGTCGGCGCCATCGTGTAGCTCTGCTTCGCGTAGAGGATCGTGTCGTGCCGCAGTTCGGCCCATGAGGCGAGCGAAGCATTGAGCGACTTGTCGAGCCAGGCGTCCTCCTTCATGAGTGTCGGATAGCCTTCCCCCACGGGTTCGAGGAGGGCCTTGAGGCACCAGAGCCAGGACCAATAGAGGTTCCGGTTCCAGTCCTCGCGCGAGAGCTTCGCGATCTCGGCGGAGAGCCGCGCGAATTCCTTGTCGTACCCCGCGTAGGCGTCGTCGCCCGAGGCCGCGAGGTGCGCCCGCGCCCGCGCGGAGCCCAGGAGCGCCATCACGTCGAGCCCGCGCGGGAAGGCGCGGAGCCCCGCCGCGCAGGTGAACATGTCGGTCCTGCCCTTCGCTGGCGCACCGATCGTGGGGAATACGAGGCGTCCCATCCAGTAGGAGTCGGGGATGAAGCGCTGCCCCATGAGCCGGAAGCCCTGGGTCTTGGCGAGCGTCTTGTCGAGGACCTCCGGGGAGGGGAGGCCCGCGAGCGCCGCGGGATCGGAGGTCTCGCTCTCTCCGGTCCCCGAGTAGATCGCGGGGGGCGAGAGCTTTGCGAGCTCCCAGGCGAGGGCGAGGAGCGCGTCCCTCGAGGCGGCGAGCTCCTTCGCGAGCTTGAGTGCGTCCTCACCATCCTCGCCCACGCTTTTCATCGCCGCGAGGTAGTGGGCCGGACAGAGATCGTCCGCGAGACCGACGTAGTACGAGGTCACCGAGTAGAGGCGCTCCCAGACCTTGCCGGCGTTCCGTCCATCGGGAAGATCTTCGGTGAGGAGCGCCGTCAGGAGCGCGGCGGCCCGGGTCTGGTTCGCTGCGGTGGCGGCCGGGACGAGGTAGGGCTTGTCGGGCCCGTACGGCTCGCCGCCCTTGAGGAGGAAGGTCATGCGGCCGAGCCACATCATGCCGCGGAAGTAGGCCTCGAGCATCCGCGAGCGGTCGTAGTGCCCCCGCGGCTTGTACTGCGAGAAGTCCTCCTTGTAGTCGAAGAGGGCGCTGTCGGCGAAGCCCTCGTGGCGCCGGGCGGCCTCGACCTCCCCGGCGACCGCGGCCGCGAGATCCGGGTCTGGGAGCGAGGGCGCCCGGGGGAGCTTATCGTGTTTCCCCGCCATTTCCCGCGCGGCCTGCGCGCTCGCCCAGTCGAACTCCTCCGGGGACTCCAGCCGCTCGGCGTCGGCGAGGAGCGCCTTCGCGTCGAGGGCGAGGAGCTCGTCCGCCACCGCGAGGTAGCCGGCCGCGAGCCGGGCCGGCTCGCGGAGCGACTCATCGCCCGCAAGCTCGATCGCGCGATTCAAGAGACACCGAACCAGGAGCCGCGCGTCCCACCAGAATTCGCGTTCCTCGATCTCCTTCAGGCTCTCGTCGAACTGGATGTGGTAAAGATGAAGGAGCGCATCGGAGGTGACGAGCCGCGGGACGCGGTCTCCGTACGCGTCGAGGGCCTCGTAGGCCCGGACGACATCCTCGGTCGCCTCGCCCCGGAAGAAGCCGCTTGCCGCGACGAACCCCTGGGAGAGCAGTCGCTCGCGCGCGGCCTCGGAGAGAGAGAGCAGCCGGACCGCATCTTCCCAGCCGGCCACCGCCGCCGGGTCGATCGGAAAGGTCGTCGCCGGGAGCGCGGGGCGGACCGCGTACTCCACGGGGCGGTAGTGGCGGGCGAATCGCAAGGAGAGTTCCTTCGCCTGTCGGGCCAAGGGATCGTCCTCCTGGGCGCGGAGCGCCGGGTGGGAGCTGGCGAAGAGGACCGCGAAAGCGATGAGGGGCAGTGCCGGACGGGATCTCATGTGTGAAAAAGTCCTCCGGTGGCGGGTTTCGGCTTGGAGGGTTGGACGCCCGGGGTTTTCGAGGGTTCCCACGCTCATGGTAGCATCCCTCGTGCCGTCGAGCGCCGCGGGGTCTCTTCGCGGATGGATGGGCTCCAATATGAGGACCGGCTGGCGCGGGGAACCCCGGCTTTGACGCCGGCAGCGCGGCGGCGGACATCGAAGCGTCGATGCGGTTCGTACAAGCCCGCACGACCCGTGCCGGCGCTTGGGTGACGTTCCTCGAGCACCGCGTGGGCTCCGCCGTCTCCTCGATGCAGGTCCGCAGGCGCTGGCGGCGGACACCCAAGCGTCGGTGCGGTTCGTACAAGCCCGCATGGCCCGTGTCAGCGCTTGGGTGACGTTCGTGCAGCGCCGCGTGGGCTCTCTCGACGCCTCGATCTTCGTCCTGCAGGCCGCCACGCCACGTCTTGAGGCCTGAATGCGCGTCCTGCACGGCTGCGCGACGTGCCAGCGGAGTATGGATGCCCCTCGTGCAAGCCTACACGTGCGATCTCGGCGCTTCCGTCTCCCCCGAGCAGGAGTGGGCGGGCGATCTCGACGCCTCGATGCGCCTGGCGCACCGTTGCGCGACCGGTCTCCAGATTTCGATAGAGGCCATGCAAGTCTGCGTCACCGTCGTCGATGGGGGAGGGGGGCACATGCATGGCGGACGCGGCGATCTGTCAGGAGGGATGCGGCTCGTGCCGCTATCATGGCGCCATGGCCGGGCGCTACGAAATCGAGCGCGAGCTGGGCCGCGGCGGCATGGGGGCGGTCTATCTCGCCCGGGACCGCCTCCTCGGCCGCCGGGTCGCGGTGAAACTCATCCAGGGGGAGGCGCACCCCGAGGTCGTCCGTCGCTTCGTCCAGGAGGCCCGCGCTACGGGTGCCCTCGACCACCCGGCCATCGTCCCGACGTACACGATCAACCGCGACGGCCGAAACCTATATTTCACCATGGAGGCCCTCGAAGGCCGGACGCTGGGCGACGCGATCCGCGCGGGCGACGTGCCGCTGGCCGACCTCGTCCGCTCGCTCGCCGACGTCGCCCGGGGCGTCGCCTACGCCCACGAGCGGGGCCTCGTCCACCGCGACCTCAAGTCGGCCAACGTCATGCTCACCCGCGAGGGGGAGGTGCGGATCCTCGACTGGGGAC
>JACQVV010000394.1 GCA_016209595.1 Planctomycetota bacterium | reverse complement strand
GTTGTTGAGGAGGCGCAACGCAGCCTGGCGGCGCCACAGCCGGCCGAATGTAGCAGTTATTTCCTCACAGCCCCTAAGTCGGAGCCGGATAACAGGCACCGAAGAAGACTGCGCTTCGCTACCTCAGGACGATCAGCGGCCAGTTCCCAGACTGGTACGCGACCCACTCGGGCATCCGAGCTCCGACCTCGGCGTAGAGCGCCTGCCGGAAGCCGTTCGGATCGCGGACGTACCACTGGTAGTCTTGGATCTTCATCGCGTATGGCCCCTTGTCCTTGAATCCGTGCAAGTTGCAGGACCACCTCGACTGTGGCAAGTCCGCCTCGTAGGAGACCGGATCGTCCGGGTCCCGGAACGCGAAGACGATGGCGATGCCCTTGGGGATGTAAAGCTTGCGCCCTCCCCGCCAGGCCTTCGAGTGGCCGTGGATCTCCTGGAACTCCTCGAATCGGACATCGAGGATACCGAGGATCTTGCTCCGGTACTCGGCCGGCATGGCCTCGTAGGAGCCCATGAAGAACTTTCCCCGGAGCCGAGGGAGCTTCCGGTCGAGCACTCGCTTGACCTCTGTCGCGTGGGGCTCGGGGATGGGCGAGCTGTTGACGAGGTAGAGGATGGTGTTGGAGAGGAGACTATCGAGCTCCCTCTGGAGGGCTTCACGGGTTTGCTGGAGGAGCTCCTCGAGGTGCTCGGCCCCCCGGACGAGCCTCACGACCGACTGCATCTCCTCGATTGGCTTTGCCCATCCAACGTCGAGGGCAAGCATCTTCTTGCGGATCTCCCTGGCGAGCCCTGAGAAAGAGATCTTGAGTGCGCTGGCGATCGGGTCGTGGACGCGCTCCAAGAGGGTCTTCTCGGTGTCGAGGCCGACGGAGGAGGGATCCGACTCATCGAGGAACGCGAAGGTTTCCCCGAGCGCCGTCAGAGCCTGCGCGTACTCGCGCTCCCGCACGAGGCGCCGGACGATCCAGACGCGCTCGTAGATCTGCGCGAGATACTCGTTCGCCGCCGCGGAGAGCCCCGGGTCGGGCTTCGGGGGATGGCCGGGTTGCCGAGGGTCGGGGTCGAGTTCCTCGCTCCCGGGATCCTCCTCTTCCTGAATCTCCTCCTCGTCGGGGGTCTGACCGTTCCGGGCGCCTCCTTCGTGCGGCCGCTCGGACGTTCCGGCTTCCGGCTCGCCACCCGGCATGTGGGCGCCCCCCGGACCGGGTTCCCCGCTCGCTCCGCCCTCCGGAGCGTTCGCCCCGCCGGGCGACCCTCCCTCGGCGGTTTCCGGCCCGCCTCCGCTCCACCCTTCCCAGGCGAGCCTCGTCGGGGCTTCCTGGTCGCCCGTCGAGACGATCCGAGCGGCGGGGTCGTAGCGGGGCGAGACCGTGCCCAGGCCAAACCTTTCCTCGACCCGGCGCAGGATCTCACTTTCGGAAAGGTATCCGCCCGCGATCGCCCGCCCGGCGGCGACGAGGAGGTCTTCCTGGGAGCCGACGAGGAGGGCCATCTCGTAAGCCCCTCCAGGCTGCGTCTCAACGGCTCCGGCGGCACGCGCGAGCTCGAAGACAGCATGGTAGCGGACCACCTTGCCCCACGGGATCTGCTGGGGCTCGGTCTCGGTCTCGAGGACCACCCACACGCCCCTGTCGTCCGCCCCCTGCACGATCCCGTCGTCGTAGTCGCCGAGCGGGAAGGGACGAGGTCCTTCGCGATCGACGAGGTCCGAGAGGCCTTTCGCGATCGCGCCGCGGAAGGCGAGGACCGCCTTGGCCCGCTCTCTCTCTCGCTCGATCCTGCCCGCGAGGGTACGTCCGCTCTCCGGGTCCAGGCCCTCGAGAACCTGCAGGGAGGCTTCGGGATCAAACTCCCTCAGGCCGTCCTCGGCCTCCTGGAGCGCGAGGTAGATCTCACCCTCGGCCCCGATCTCGATCTCCACCGGGACAGGCTCCGGGACGCCTCCTTCCTCCGCGGCCGGTTCCGGTCCCACCTCGGCCATCTCGAGCTCGTCTTTGGAGTCCTCACGGCCGAGCACGAGTGCGGCCACGACGGCGAGGGCGATGACCCCGACCACGGCTCCCGCGCCCGCGCTCGCTAGGAAGAGGGTCTTCCGGGAGATCCGGCCGAGGCCCGGGGACATCTGGCGGGCTCGGGCACCTTCCTGGAGATGCGAGATCGACCTGATCGTCTGCATGGTCACGGCGCCGAGCCTGACCAGAATCTGGCCGATCTGACGCTGGATTCCTTCCGCGGCGAGCTCCTGCTGAACCGTGCGGGCGGCCTCGAGTGTTTCAGGATCGACGAGACCGTTCGCGACGAGCCTCTCCGCGAGGGCCGCGTCCTCCTCGGCCGTGAGGGTCAGAACGGAGAGGGTCCCCATCTTCTTGGACCGCTCCTTCTGGACGACGAGGAGCGACTGGACCTCCGACTTGGAGACGAGACCCTCTTCGACCAGGACCTCTCCGAGGCGACACGGGATCCCCTTCTTGCGAAGCTTGACATGGACCGTGACGGCGCGGTCGAGCGCCTGGCGGTTGACGAGGCCGTTCTTCACCACGAGCCCGCCGATCCGGAAGTCGTCTTCCTCGAAGATGGGAGCGGGAGGGGCATCCGCCGGGCCTCCCGGTTTGGGTCCCGGGGGCCGCTTCTGGAGGTAGAGGAGGCCCTGGAGGGTGGCCGGGAGAAGGAGGCTCCGGTCGAGGAAGACCTTGCCGAGCGGGACCTTCAGACCCAGTTTCTGCGTCTCGGCCTGGATCGCGAGGGCGTGGTCGAGCTCCTCCTGGGAGAGGAGGCCGTTCGCGACCGCGAGTTCCCCGATTCTCATGACGTCCATCTCCCCGGCCTGAAGGCGGTCCAGGAGGATCCGGCTGGGGGAGAGCTTGACGTACTTCTGGATCTCGTCCATGGAAGCCCACGTCCGCATGCCCAAGTAACCCTTGTCCTGGGCCACCTCCATGAAGCTGAGTGCGAGCCCGCTCGTTCGGGTCGTATCGAGGACACGGAGGATCTCCTCGCAATCCTCCTTCTTCAGGATCTGGTTTGTGAGCGCGAGCTGGACCAGACTCCTCTCGTCGGCCGGCACCTTCTCAAGGATATCCATGACCTTTCTCCCCTCGCAGGTCGCCCCTTTCCGAACACGCCCATGATACTCTAGGGGGTGTCCAGATGAAGCAGGTTCTTGATTGTTCAGGGGGAGGGGAACAGCCCCCTCCCCCTGACAAGGGGAGGGGTTGGATGGCTCGCCCATGTCTGGCAGGATGCTGGCTCGGGACGCTCCTCGTTCTGGGGGCGGCTCTCGCGACCGGCCAGGACGACGACGCGACGTGGCGGCAGCGGAAGGCGCGGGTCCAGAGGGCGTTGCAGGGCGACGCGCTTGACGAGAAAATCGAGGCGGTGCGCGAGCTCGGGTCCGCGGACCGCCCCGAGGCCGTGGATGTCCTGCTTCAGGTCCTCGACTGGAAGGTCCCGAAGGAGAAGGCCATCAGGGACCAGAAGGGGAGGATCGAGAAGGAGCTGGACGCGATCCTCGATCGTGTGAGGACCGGCAGCGGCCGATTGACGCCGGCCGAGCGGAACCGCTACGGCACCCTGAACGACGAACTCGACAAACTGCACGAACGACTTGCGACCGCGGCCTACCTGCGACGCTGGGCAACCCTCGCCCTCCAGGCGATGCGGGACGAGGCGGCTCATTCCCGGATGATAGAGGCTGGGCTCTCCCACGAGAGTCTGCGGGTCCGGACCGGCGTCCTCACGGCTCTCCGGGCGATCCCGGCCGAAGCGTCGATCCCGCGGATCGTGGCCCTCCTGGGCGACACCGACTCCCGCGTGCGCGCGGCGGCGGCCGAAGCGCTCGGCGTGATGGGATCCGCCGGGCCTGACGGCACAGCCGGCGACTTCGCGGGCAAGGTGCGAGCCGCCGCAAGGGACGAGCTCCTCGGAAGCCTCGAGGACCCGCGCTGGGAGGTCCGAAGCGCCACGGTTTTCGCCCTTGCCCGGTGGAGGGAGGCAAGGGTCGTGGAGCCGATCGTGAACCGGATGGCGTCCGAAGGGGGGAGGCTCATCGAAGACTTCGACCGAGCCCTGAAGGAGCTCACCGGTCACACCTGCCAGGGGCAGACCTCGGCCTGGAAGTCGTGGCTCGCGGCACACCGCGACAGGCTCGAGGAGATCGTCGCGAAGCGCGAGCCGACGTCCGACGGAGAGGACGACCGAACGGTCATCGCCTTCTATGGCGTCCGGAGCCGCTCCAAGAGGATCGTGTTCGTCGTCGACTGCTCGAAGAGCATGAACGAGCCGGCGAAGAATTACATCCCCCAGCCACCGCCCCCGGGGAGCCGTCCCTCGCGGCGCGTTTTCTCCCTTTCCCCCGAACCGACGAGGCTCGACGTGGCGCGCTACGAGCTCGAGAGCGCGATAACGGCACTCTCGGACGACTCGAGGTTCGGCGTGATTGCATTCCACGACAGGGTGGGAAAGGCCTCCGACAACTCGAGACTCGAGCACACCGAAGAGATGGGCGGGCTCGAGGTCTTCCAGCCCGACCGCCTCGTCGCGGCAACGGGACCGGAGAAGGATCGGGCCTACCGGTGGCTTGGTGCGCTCCGTGCCGAGGGTCAGACGAACCTCTACGAAGCCGTCGCGCGGGCCTTCGATCCCACCGGAAAGGGAACGCCGGAAGACGCCGTGGAAGATGGCCCCGACAGCTTCTTCGTCCTCACCGACGGCGTCCCGACATCGGGCATGATCCGCCGGATGGATGTGATCCTGTCGGAGGTCGCGCGGTGGAACGTCGGCCGGAGGATCGCAATCCAGGTGGTCGGCCTCGAGGTCCCCGAACGGGCACCCGGCGGCTCCGACCCGATGCGCCCGGCCGAGTTTCTCCGGCGGCTCGCGGAGGAGAACGGCGGAGAGTACGGCGTGCGGTAGCAGGCCCGAAAGGAACGCCTGACTTTTCCCACAGGCTGCCAACGAGGCTCCGCCTCAAACCGTCGAGACGTGTTCGTTCCTTGGCTCATCGAACGTCGAACTCCGAACTCTGAACTTCGAACTTCGACGTTGGCCGTTCGACGTTCAGCGTTCGACGTTCAGCGTTCGACGTTCAGCGTTTTGCCCGTGGAAACTTGTTCGGTTCTTCAAGGTTCTTGGGGTGTAAGCGCTCCCAGCCCGGATTCCCCCTTGCCATCGGGAACGTCTCGTCACAGACTGGCCTTACGTTCCGGTTGGAGGGGCACTCGATGGACGAAGCGTCCTGGGAGCTCCAGGAGGGACTGATCCTCCAGTCTCGGGGCCTCCTGGACGAGGCGATCGAACGGTTCGACGCGGTCCTCGCCCGGGACCCGGGGAACTCCCTCGTCTGGTTCTACAAGGCGAACTCGCTCGTCGATCTCGACCGCGACGAGGAGGCGCTGCGCTGCTTCCGGGAGTCCCTCGCGATCGACGGCAACAACTACGACGCCTGGAACAATCTCGGCTACGCCCTGAAGAAGCTCGAGCGCCTGGAGGAGTCACTCCCCTGCTTCGACCGCGCCCTCGCGCTCTCGCCCGGAAACGACGCCGCATGGCGCAACCGCGCCGACGTCCTCGGCGGGCTTGGCCGTCTCGCGGAAGCCCTGGAGTCGATCGACCGGGCGATCGACCTCGATCTCGCCAACGCCGCGTACTGGAGCGTGAAAGGACAGTGGCTCCACGCGTCCGGACGGTTCGGCGAGTCGCTTTCCTGCGCGGACCGGGCCCTCTCGATCGACGTGAAGAACCCCGTCCTCTGGGTGAACAAGGGCACGGCGCTCATGGACATGGACGAGTTCGAGCGTGCCCTCGACTGCTGGGAAGAGCTCACGCGAATCCATCCGGACGAGCCCTGGGGATGGATCCAGAAGGGGATCTGCCTCCTCCAGCTCGAGCGGGAGGCAAAGGCTCTTCGCGCGTTCGAGAAGGCGAACCTGCTCTCTCCCGAGAACCCGGAGGCCTGGCACGGTAAGGGAAACTGCCTGGAGGCCCTGGGGCGCCCGGCCGAGGCCCTTGACTGCTACGAGAAGGCACTGTCGCTCGCTCCCGAGGACGCCGGCGCCTGGTTTGCCAAAGGGTTCTGTCTCCTGGGCATGGAGCGCGAGGAGGAAGCTCTCCCGTGCCTTTCGGCGGCCGTGGAGAAGGACCCGGGGTTCGCGAAGGCCTGGCACGCGAAGGGGCTCGCCGAGGTGGCGGTCGGGAGATACGCGCCGGCTGCCGCATCGCTTCGCCGGTTCCTGTCGCTCTCCAATCCGGATGACTGGGGCGAGACCTTCCACGGCGCGCGCGACATGCTGCGTAAGCTCGAGAGCCTCGACGACGTGGAGTCCGGAGTCGGCGAGGAGCCACCGGGAGCGGGGCCGGGACCGCTTCCCTCCGGGGAGAGCGTCGCGCAGGCGATCGAGAGGGTCTTCGGCCCGGCGCCCCATCCCGTGCCGGACGGGACGGCGGCTCCCGCGTATCGCCCGTACGCGTCCATCGACCCCGGTCCCGAACAGGTCCGCCGGCGCGAGGTGGGGAGCCGCGTGCTCGTCGTCCGCTATCGACACGGGTCCCACACGAACCCGGAACTCCTGGACGACATGGCGGAGGAGCTTCTCGACGCCGCGGCCTCGCACGGCGGCGAAGAGAAGGGGCTGCAGGACGGCCTCCGGATCGGCTTCGGCTGGATGCCGATCACGCTCCGCGGGCAGGGCCCGGAGCTCGCCCTGTGCGAGCCTGATTTCGAGGGCGATCCCAGGGTGGACCTGTGCGAGGACGTCTCGGCGACGCTCCAGGTGTCGGTCATGCACGCGCTGGTTGCGGAGCTCGCGGGCGTCTCGCCGATCGAGGCTCGCTGCTGGCAGACGGTCCTGGTCGCTCGAGGGGCCATCGAGCAGGAGTTCGTCGTGATGCACAGGAACGAGGAGCCCACGGACGAGCACTCCGGCTGGTACGTGGGGCCCCTCGACCCGAGGGAGATCGACCGTGTCGCCGCGAACAAGGACTACGAGCTCCTGCCCGGCTTCGAGATCCTGAAGCTCCGCCCTCACCTCGTGAAGGCGATGTGCCTTCCCGTGCAGTACATGGCCTACTTCCGTGGCGACCGGATCACACGGATCACCGACGCCGAGGACAACGAGGTCTTCTCCACGGGAGAGCCCTGGCTTCCGGACAAGGCGAGCGAGATTCTCGACCGGAAGATCGGGGGGGAGGAGCGGAAGACGAAGAAGCGCGGTCCCCGAAGTTGGCCGGGAAGGAAGAGGAAGAGGCGTCCGGAGGCGCCATGAAAGGTTTGGGGCTGCCGTGGGGAAAGGAGGGGACCACAACGCCCTCCGTGTCGATCCGGACGGTCTCGGCGCCGTGAGCGAGCTCCTCGCCGCAGGTCGGGCAGAAGCAGACCTGCTGCTTCTCGGAGGCCTCGAACCTGTGCCCGCGCGAGCAAGTGATCCGCATGACGGGCGCGAGTGTATCGGCGCAGGAGGCGCCCGTCAGACGCCGGAGCGCCCACGCGAGGGCCGCTTTCTCGATCCCCGCCCCTGAGGAATCAACTAGAATCCCCCTCCCGAACGGAGAGGAGCGACCGATGAAAACGACCTCCGCTGAACTTCTTCGTGGAGAAGAAAAAGACGTGGGCGGCCGCGGCGCGGCGGGATCGATAGCGGCCCGCCCCTCCCCCGGATAGCGTCGGGTGGAGCGGATCGAGACCGACGTCCTGGTCATCGGGAGCGGCATCGCGGGCCTGGTGCTGGCCAAGCTCGTCGCGCCCCGGGCCCGCGTGACCGTGGTCACGAAGAAGGACGACACCGAGTCGAGCACGAACCTCGCCCAGGGAGGGATCGCGGCGGTTGTAGACCCCGCGGATTCCCTCGCCTCGCACGTCGAGGACACGCTAACCGCGGGCGACGGTCTCTGCGACCGGAGAGCCGTCGAGGTGATGGTCGAGGAGGGGCCGGAGCTGGTGCGGCGTCTCGTGGACTGGGGGGCGCGGTTCAGCCGGACCCCCGACGGAGCCGCCTTCGAGCTCGGGATGGAGGGGGGGCATTCGCGCCGCCGGATCGTGCACAGCCAGGATCGCACCGGTCGCGAGGTCGAGCGGGCGCTCGTGACGAGCGTGCGCCAGGAGCCGTCCGTCTCGATCGTCGAGCACCACCTCGCTGTCTCGCTCCGCGTGACCGGACGGGGCCGCGGCCGCCGCGCGGTGGGCGCGATCGTCCTTGACGACGCGGCGGGTCGTCTGGCCGCCTACGACGCGCGGGTGACGGTTCTCGCGACCGGCGGGATCGGCCGCTGCTACCTCCACACGACGAACCCCGCGATCGCCACCGGGGATGGTATTGCGATGGCCTACCGGATCGGCGCGCAGGTCGCGGACCTGGAGTTCGTCCAGTTCCACCCCACGATGTTCTACGCGCCGGACCGCCCGGAGTCGTTCCTCATCTCCGAGGCCGTCCGGGGGGAGGGCGCGGTCCTCGTGACCCAGGCCGGGCGCGAGTTCATGGACGCCTACCACCCTCGCGGGTGCCTGGCCCCGCGCGACATCGTGGCTCGCGCGATCGCCCTGGAAATGCAGAAGTCGGGCGATCCCTGCGTACTCCTGGATGCCACCCGCCTGGGCGGCGACTTCTTCCGGCGGCGCTTCCCGTTCATCGCCGAGCGCTGCCTCGCGGCGGGTCTCGACCCCGCCCGGGTGCCCATCCCCGTCGTCCCGGCTGCCCACTACTCCTGCGGCGGCGTCCGGGTGGATCTCCACGCGCGGACGAACGTCGCGGGCCTTTACGCCACGGGGGAGGTCTCCTCCACCGGGGTCCACGGCGCGAACCGCCTCGCCTCGAACTCGCTCCTGGAGGCCCTGGTCTGGAGCCGCCGCGCCGCGGCCGACATCGCTGCCCGACTTCCGGGGATCCCGTCCGGCGGGTTCGAGGAGCCGGACCGCGAGTTCGCGGTGGGGCCCGACCCCGATCCGTTCCCGGTTGCCGAGCTCCTCTTAGAAGTTCGCAAGACCCTCTGGGAAGACGTGGGGATCCTCCGGAGCGACGTGGGGCTTTCCCGAGCCGTCCTGCGGATCGGCCGTGTGCTTCGAAAGGCGGAGGAGAGGATGCACCGCGGCCGGCTCTGGCCCGAGCTCGTGACCCTCCGGAACGTGGCCCAGGTCGCCCTTCTCGTCGCGCGCTCCGCCCGGATGAGAAAGGAGAGCCGCGGTCTCCACCACAACGCCGACCACCCCGAGAAGGACGACGCGAACTGGAAGCGCGCCACGGTCATCGCCTAGAAGCGCAGCTTCCCCAGCCGGTCCGCGGCCCGGCGGCAATCGTCGAGGGAGGGGACCAGAGCGAGCCGGACGTGGCCGGCCCCGGGGTTGAGACTGTTCTTGTCGACGGGGTCGGCAATCCACTCGCCGGGCGTCACGACCATGGCCGCGTCGGGCTGGAGCAGCCTCTCGGCGAACTCGATCCCGCTCATCGAGGCCGGGACCTTCTGCCAGATGTAGATCGTCGCCTGCGGCGTGCAGTCGGGGAGCCCGAGCCCAACGAGTGCCTGGACCAGGCAATCGCGCTTGGCCCGGTACTCCGCCCGCATCGCTTCGACGTGGCTCTCGTCGGAGAGCGCCTCGATCGCGGCGGCCTGGACGAAGTTGGGGGTTCCCGAATCCACGTTCGTCTTGATTTTCTTGAACGTCGCGACCACGTCGGGGTCCCCGGCGACCCAGCCCACCCGGTAGCCCGTCATCGCGCTCCGCTTGGAGAGGCTCTGGAAGACGAGGACGTTCTCCTTCCCGAACTCCAGCGCGCTGCGAGGGCGTGCTCCGTAGTAGATCTCGGTGTAGGCCTCGTCGCTCGCGAGGATGAGACCGTGCTTCCTGGCGAAGCCGACCGCCTCCTCGAAGAAGGCGTCCGTCGCGAGCGCCCCGGACGGGCTGTTGGGGTAGTTGATCCAGAGGATCTTCGCTCGCGAGAGCACGGCCGGAGGGACGAGCCGCAGGTTCGGGAGGAATCCGTTCTCCCGGAGGAGAGGCAGGTAATGGCAGGCTCCCTCGGCGAAGTGGGTTCCGCGTACGTAGGGGGGATAGCCGGGGGAGGGCACGATCGCCATGTCGCCGGGGTCGATGTAGCACTCGGCGAAGTGGAAGACGGCCTCCTTCGCCC
>JACQVV010000393.1 GCA_016209595.1 Planctomycetota bacterium | reverse complement strand
TGCTTGGGGGCGAGCCCTTCCGTCACCAGGAGGAAGCCGATGAGGACGAGGAAGGCGAGCGCGAGCACCCGGATCGAGGCGTGCTTCTGCACGAAGTCGCCGACGGGCCCGGAGAAGACAAGCATGACGAGAACCGCGAGGATCACGGCCGTGACCATGATGGGGAACCCCTCGGGCTTCACCATCCCGACCGCGGTGATGACCGAGTCAAGCGAGAAGACCATGTCGATCAGAACCACCTGGAGCAGGACCCCCGCGAGCGCCTTGCGCGCGAAGGCCCCCTTCACGTCGAGTTCCTTCGGCTGGTGTTCCTTGGGCCTCTCGACGTTCTCGTACATCTCGTGCGTGGCCTTGGCCAGGAGGAAAAGGCCGCCGGCGATGAGGATCAGCCCCTTGCCGGTGATGTCGAAGCCCCGGATCGAGAAGAGGGTCGCGTCGAGGCTCATCACCCATGAAATCCCCGCGAGCAGCGCGAGCCGCGAGAGGAGCGCCACCGCGATCCCCATCCGCCGCGCGCCACGCTGCTTCTCGGGCGGCAACCGGCCGGCGAGGATCGTGATGAAGACGATGTTGTCGATCCCGAGCACGATCTCGAGCGCCGTGAGCGTGACGAGGCTGACGTACGTCTCGGGCTGGGTGAGAAGACTCGCGAGATTCATGAGGGCCCCCGGGCGGGTGGAAACGAGACGACAGATCATGCATCTTGGCGGAGAGCGAAGCGCGTTTCAAGCCAACGCGAGCCCCGCTAGTGAACGCTGAGGGGTAGGGATCGAGATTGACATGCGTTATGCATGCAGGCATGATGAGCGCATGCCACGAGCGATTCAGATTCGGAACGTGCCCGAGGAGATCCACCGCACGCTGAAGGCGCGCGCGGCTCGGGCGGGAATGACTCTCTCCGAATACCCGCTTCGAGAACTCGATCACGTGGCGACGCGACCCACCGTCGAGGAGATCCTCACGCGCATCCGCAACCGGCCGCGCGTCCGGGGGAACCTCGACACCGCGGCGGCCGTCCGGGCCGAACGCGAGGGAAGGCGTTGATCGTCGTCGACACCTCCGTGGTGATCGATCTCCTCCTCGATCTGCCCCCCGCATGCGATCGCGATCGGCGAGCGGTTCCTGAAAGAGGCCCCATCCGTGGCCTCCCCGCACCTCCTGGACGCGGAGGTGGGGCAGGTACTGCGACGCTTCGTTCTCGCGGGACGCAACGCTAGCGGAGGGCCGTCCTTCGAGGGCGAGGGAACGGTCTACATCGCCGAGCCCCCTTCAAGGGAAGAGGGCGAGTCGGCCTTGACGGGGATCGCCGGCGGCTTCGGCATCGGCTGCTGCGGCACCGGGCTGGGAGTCGTCCTGGCGATCCTGGGGCTCGTCCTCGGCCTGGTGCTCAAGAAGAAGGAGGCACTGCCGCCGCAGGTGCAGTAGGGGCCGGGTTTATCCCGGCCCTGGTGCGGCGGGGGATCAACCCCCGCCCTACAGCAACCATGCAACGTTGGAGAGCCCTTTTCCTCCGGAGGGGGTCGTGGTAAGCTTCTCGCGTCACCCGAAGCTGAAGCGACTTTCCCGGAGGGCATCGACATGAAGCGCCTCACGATCTTCGGCGTCCTCTTTCTCGCCGCGGCATTCTTTGCGAGTGCCGCGCCGGTCCAGGCTGACGACTGGGCGTTCGGGTTCTCCTGGGGGGGCGGGGGCTACTACGGCGGCCACTACGGCGGCGGCTACTACGGCGGTGGCCACTACGGTGGGGGCTACTACGGCGGTGGCCCGTACTACAGCGGCCCGTCCTACTACTACAGCGGCCCGTCCTACTACGGCGGCGGGTACGGCGGGGGCCACTACTACGGTGGCGGCTACTACGGCGGGCCCTACTACTACGGCCCCTCCTACGGCGGTTCCTTCTTCTACTATCATCGCTAGCAGGGAATAGCGCGCGACGGGCGGGCCAGTGGGTCCGCCCGCGCGGCGGCCGGTTCACGGCGAGGTTCCCCGAGCTCGAACTGCTCCTGCTTGACCGGGTCGGGCGGGGCGGACAGAATCCGCCGTGATGTCCACCGAGAAAAAGGACGAGCGGGCGGCGTCGATCGACCGGGCGAAGGGTCGCCTGGCCGAGCTCGCGGTTCACAAGAAGTACCTCTCCAAAGAAGTAGCCCGGGAGACGCTCGCGGTCCAGAAGGCGCTCGCGCGGTTGGGGTACGCCCTGAGGACGGGCGAGTTCCTGATCCTGCGCAAGAGCCTCGACCGCGGCCGTCTGGCGGGGCTACTCGTCGCGCAGAACCGCCTCCGGGGAGGAACGGGCGAAGAAGTCGATACGTCGGTCGACCTGGTCGAGCTTTCCGGCGAGGAGGATATGCGGCTGCTCGCCCGCGCGGGCGAGGAGGGCGCGTTCCGGGCCGAGGAGCGCGCGGCCTGCGAGGCGGTGCGGGAGGCGCTCGCGCGGCACGGGATCGAGCGGCGGACCGGCGAGATCGCGATCGAGATGGGGTATCTCTCGAGCGGGCTCGCGGCGGAGCTCTCTCCGGAGGCTCCGCCGGAGGAACTCCCGGAGGCGCTCCGATTCCGGCGCCAGAACCTCTTCGGCCACCTGGCGGCCGTCGCGGGGCTCGTCACGACCGAACAGGTGCGCGAGTGCACCGACCTCCAGGCCCGTCTCTCCGAGCTCGGGATCGCGATCCGCCTGAGCGACCTCCTGGTGGAAAAGGAGTTTCTCGGCCGGGAAGACGCGAAGAAGGTCCTGCACGCGCAAAAGAAGCGGCTGCGCGCGTTCGACTGGGAGCCACTCGCCGGGGCGGTACCTCTAAAGGAGAGCGAGGAGACCGCGGCGCGCGCGCTCGTCGAGCGAGGGGTCCTTCGCCCGGAAGAGGCCCTCGAGTGCCGCGCGGTCCTCGGGGTCCTCCGCGGGCTCGCCATCCGCCGGGATCTCGGCCAGGTCGTCTGGGAGAAGGGGTACGCGGATCCGGTCGAGCTCCGGCGGGTCTGGTACGAGGCGACGGGGAGCGAGCTCCTCCCGCCGCCCTCCCGGATCCTCGAAGGCGCGGGATCCCGCGCGAAACGCGCGAGGGGCGAGGATCCGTGGCGCCTGGGGCAGCTCGCGATCTACAACGGGCTCCTGTCGAAGGAGCAGCTCGACCGGTGTCTCATCGTCCAGAAGGACCTCTCGCGGCGCGGCTACCCGGCGAAGCTCGGGAAGATCCTGGTCGAGCGGCGCCACGCCAACCGGATGACGGTCTCGGCTCTCCTGCGCGGCCAGGCGGAGCACCGCGGCCTCGCGGCCGACCAGGTGAACGATTCGGTCGAGGTCGTGAAGCTCGTCCGCGAGGAGCACGAGGCGCTGCTCGCTCGCGTCGAGGAGGAGGGCCTCGTCGAACCCGACAAGCTCGCAACCTGCCGCGAGATCCAGTCTGCCTGGTGGGACCACCGGATCGACAAACCGCTCGGGGAGCTCCTCGTCGAGAAGGGGTTCCTCTCCGAGAGCGTGATGGAGGAGATCCTCGGCCGCATCCGGGCCGGACACGAGAAGCTCGCGGCGGTTGTCCGGGGCGGCCAGGGCCCGGACGCGAACCGTGAGGTCGCCGGCGACTCGATCCTCGCTCGCGGGATCCGCGCCGTCCGGCGATTCCGTCTCGGGCGCCTGGCGCAGCAGGAGGGGCTCGCGACAAAGGAACAGGTTCGCGATGCCCTCCGGACCCAGGTCCGCCTGCGCGAACTCGGGATTGTGCTTCGGGTAGGGGAGGCGCTCATCGACCGGGGCGTCCTCACGACGGCGGACGTCAGCCGGTTGCTCCGCGTCCAGAAGGAGCGGCGAGGCGCGATCGACTGGCGAAGCCTCGCCGGGAGCGCGTCCGTGTCCGCGGCGGATGCCGCGCTCGCGCGAATCCTCGTCGCGGGCGGGATCCTCGACCAGGGGGAGCTCGACGAGTGCCGCTACGTCCGGCGGGCCATCGCGGAGCTCGGGCTCGAACGCGACCTCGCGCGCGTGATCTGGGAGAAGGGATTCCTGGAGCGCGAGATCGTCGAACGGATCGGGGAGGAGCACCGCCAGGCGGTCTCCGCTCCCGCCGAGGACGGCCTGGAGCAGATGGGCTTCACTCTGAAGAGCGCGGCCCTCGAGAAGGCGTACGAGGAGATCCTCGCGGAGATGGAAGAGGACTCGGGCGAGCCCGAGCTCCCCCGGGAGGACGGGATCGTCGTCCAGCGCCGGGCCCTCGCCCTCCCCATTCGCACCACCGCGGCGCCGCCCTCCCGCGCGCCCTGGCTCGTCCTGGGAGGGGTCGCGGCCCTCGCCCTCGTGGTCGCGGGATTCGTCTTCGTCCCTGGCTGGCTCCAGGCCAAGCCCCTGCCGAAGAAGGAGGAGCCGCCCCCGCCCGAAGGTCCGGCGACCGGCGGCACGACGGTCGTGGAACAGGGGACCGGGGGCCCGCTCGCGGGCGAGAACGGCGGGCGACCGGACCCCGGCCCGGCGCCCGCCGAGAACCCGCGCGCCTTCCTCGCTCCCGCTCTGGAGGCGCTCGCCGGGAGCGCGCGGCCGATGGCCGCATCGGTCCTCCCCGAGCCCCGGCGGCCGGGGCGGATCCACCTCCTGGTCGCGGGGAAGCTCGGCCATGCCGAAGGGACGACCTACCAGGTCGAGCTCGCCGACGAGAGCGGAACGCCGCTCGCGCTCGTCGTCGCCGTCGGGCGGGCCGACGGCTCGTTCGCGACGTCCTTCGGCCCGTTCCGGTCTCCCGACTCGACTTCGCCGGACGACGGGCCGTGGCTTCTCGCGGGGACGTATCGCGCTTCCGTGCGGATCTTGAGTCCCGAAGGCGCCGTGGACGGCCCCTCGATCGGGACCTTGGTCCCGCCCGGAGGCGCCGAGGCGATCCGCGCGCGGCAGGAGGAGACGATCCGGCGGGACCTCGTGGGGGTACTCGGCATCCTCGCCTCGCTCCACGGGAAAGGGACGGAGGTCCTCCGGCGGCTCGCCACCGCGAGAGAAGGAACCGACCCGTCGGCCGATCGGGCGTTTGCCGGGCGGTGGCAGGAGGAGCTCGAACGGACCCGCGCCTCGTTCGCTGCCTACCGCGCGGGCGTGGCCGGGGACGTGACGGGCGGGCTGCTCGGGCGCACCGAGCGCGCGCTCTCGATGCTCGCCGAGCTCGGGCGGCTCCTTGCCGACGTCGCGCGGGATCCGCGCTCCGGCACCGGTTCGCTCGCCCGGCTGGATGCGGAACTCCTGCGCGCTCTCGGCGAGCTCGAGATCCTGCTCCGGGAATGACGCCTGTCGTGGAGGGCGCTACTGCCCCAGGATCGACTCGGTGTACTTCGCCCAGCCGGAGACGATCACGTACCCGACGTAGCATGCGACCGCGATGTAGGCGGCGAGCGGCAGCGCGATCGTGACGAGGCGGAGCTTGTGGCGCGTCTCCTGTTCGATCGCGTCCGCCGCCTTCCCGAGCGTCTCCTCGACCCGTCCCGACTCCTCGCCGGTCGCGACGATCGCGAGCGCCATCGCGGGAAGGACCCGGGTCCGCGCGAGCGACTCCGCGAGCCCTTCCCCGCGCGAAACGTCTTCGGCGACCCTGGCCGCTGCCGCCGAAAGGACCGGGCTGCCCGAGGCGCGGCCGGCGAGCGCGACGCCCTGGACGACGGGGAGGCCCGACGCGAACATCGCCCGGAGCACGGAGAGGAACCGCGCGAGGGCCTGGCCCCGGACGACTCCCGAGAAGAGTGGGGCGTGCCAGAGAACCAGCCCGAGGACGCGCCGGAGTGTGGGGCTCCGCTGGCTCGCAGACCACGCCGCGAAGAAGAGGCCCAGGAGGCCGTAGAGGATCCCGAGGCCGATGCCGGCCTGAACGAGGAAAGCCGCGACACCCCCCTGGACGAGCTTCGGGATGGCGGGAATCACCAGGGCGAGGTTGAGCAGGAGGAAGGGATAGGCGAATCCTGCCGCGACGCGGCGCGACAGCGCGAGGCCGGCCTCCTCGTGGTCGGCGATCGTCGTGAGCGCTTGCTCGAGCCGCCCAGCCTTCTCGGCCGCCTCGACGAGCGCGACGTGGAGCTCGCCGAAGACGTGCCCGGAGCGCTTCATCCCCTCGGCGAGCCCGCCCCCGCGATCGACGGTCGTCTGGAGGGCGAGCGAGGCGGACCGGAGCGCGGGAGAGGACTCGCGCGCCTCCAGGGTGCGGAGCGCCGCGCGGAGCGAGACGCCCGCGCCGACGAGCGTCGCGAGCTGCCGGTAGAAGGCGGCGAGGTGAGCCCGCGACGCTCGCGGCGCCAGAAACGAGCGCGGCTCACCGCCCGGGTCGCTCGCCGCCAAGACCTCTACCCGGCCGCGGCGGGGCGGCGGGCCAACCAGGGCCCCGCGCCACCCCCGCGGGGGGGGGGCCCCCCCCGCCGCCCCCCCCCC
>JACQVV010000385.1 GCA_016209595.1 Planctomycetota bacterium | reverse complement strand
GTCGTAGACGCCGCGCTCCCCCACGGGATTGACGTGCCCCCAGTACGACTCCGTCTGCGGAACCACGAGCGGGTCGCCGTAGACCTCGGAGGTCGAGGCGAGGAGGAACTTCGCCCCCTTGGCGCGGGCGAGACCGAGCGTCTTGTGCGTGCCGAGAGAGCCCACCTTCAGGATCTGGATCGGATAGCGCGTGAAGTCGGCCGGGCTCGCGGGGGACGCGAAGTGGAGGACGGCGTCGAGCGGCCCTTGGACGTGGAGGAATTCGGTCACGTCGTACTGGAGGAACTTGAAACGCGCGTGACCGAAGAGGTGGCCGACGTTCCCGGCCCGGCCGGTGATGAGGTTGTCGAGACAGATCACGTCGTGGCCGTCCGCGATGAGGCGCTCGCATAGGTGGGAGCCGAGGAAGCCGGCTCCGCCTGTGACCAGGACGCGCAAGCGGTTAGCTCCCGTCCCCCGCCTCGGCCTGGGCATCGGCCTCAGCGAGCCGTTTCCGGACGGTGACCAGACGCGGCTCGATTTCCAGGGCCTTCTGCCACCAGCGGGCGGCTTCCGCGCGGTCGCCCTTCTGCCAGGCGATCTCCGCGAGGTAGCAGGCGGCGTCGTGGCGCTCGCCATCGATCTTGAGGGCGGTCTCGAACGCCTGGCGAGCCCGTTCCAGGGCGGCTTCGTCCTTGCGCCCCTCGTCCCGGAACATGGCGAGATAGGTCTTGCCCACGAGAACGTGAAGACGAGCCCAGTCCCCGTCGAGACGAAGCGCCTCCTCGTAGTGGGAGAGCGCCTCGTCGTGGGCGCGCTCGGCGTACTTCGTCATCCCCCGCACCGCATGGATGATCGCGTCGGGCTCCTTGCCCTGAGGGGCGCCGAAAAGTCTCTCGGTCTCGTAGCGGTGCCCCAGCGCCATGGACGCCGCCTTCGAGTCCCCCTGGGCGAGATGCGAGAGAGCGATGTAGGAGATCCAGGCCGGCAGGTATTTCGAATAGGCCTCGCTGACCGGGCGCATCTGATCCCGCATCTCGGGGTTGCCCATGAAGGCGGCGATGTTCGACCAGAGGATCCCCATCGAGAAGATGAGCCGCATGAAGTGGAGCGAGACGAGCGTCACGTTGTACTCCCCCCGGTAGTACATGTAGATCACCCGTGAGACGTCGCGGAGGAGCCGATCGACCGTGAAGTTCGGCTTCTCGGCGCTCATCTGATAGTCCTGGGTGTAGGTCTCCTCGGACACGACGCGGATCTCGATCCTCGACCGCAGGCCGCCGTCGTAGGCCTCCCCGCCGTCCAGGATCTCCGAGACGAAGTCCGGGCTCTCCTCCTCGTACTCGGTGAGGACCCGCTCGATGGAGAGGAGCGTGTCGAGGACCTGCGTGTACTCGGCGCGGCGCCAGTGGGCAAGCGCCTTGAGGAGGTGGGTCTCCCGGTGGCGCGGGCGGAGTCGGATCGCCTCCTGGAAATCGTCCAGAGCCCGCTCGTACTCCTCCTCGGAGAGGGAGAGCATCCCGCGGGAGAGAATCGCCATGAAGTAGACCTTCTCTCGCGCCCCCGGCCAGGGTTCCGAGGCGCCGCCCGAGGCGTCCGGGACGTCGCGCGCCTTCTGGTAGTGGTCCAGGGCCGCGGTCAGGTCCTGCCGGGCGAGATCGAAGCGCTTGATGTGGACGAACGCGGAGCCGCGGTAGTAATAGGCCCGCGCCCGGAGCGCGTGGAGGTCCCCCGCCTGATCGATCGAGTGGGTGAGCTCCTCGCGGGCCTTGTCGATCTGGCCCATCCGGAGGTGGGTCGCGCCCAGCCAGAAGTGAGCCTCCGGGTTCTGGAAGTCGAGCTCCACGGAGCGCAAGAGGTCCATCTCGGCGTTCTGGAAGTTCCGCTGGAGATACTGAGTCCGGCCGCGTCCGAGGAAAGCCGCCGCGCTCTCCTCGCGGCGCAGGGCCTGGTCGTAGTGGTCGAGCGCCGCGGAGATGTCGAAGCGCGCGGTCGCCTGGTCCCCCGCCTGGATCTTCTCCCGTCCCGCGCGGATCTTCTCCTGGCTCGACTCCTCCTTCTGGAAGTGGAGCGCGAGCACCATCGCCGAGAGGGCCCCGATCACGACGAGCGAGAGCGCGAGGACGGCCGAGGTCGTCCTGTGCTTCTTGATCTTCTTGACGACTTTCGTCCCCATGCCCACGGGCTTTGCCTGGATGGGGTCGCCGTCGAGCCAGCGGCGAAGGTCCTCGGCGAGCTCCTTGGCGGTCCGGTAGCGCTTGTGCGCCTCCTTCTCCATCGCCTTGAGGCAGATTACCTGGAGCTCGCGGGGGGTCTGCGGGTTCTGCTCTCGCGGCGGGCGGGGCTCCTCGTGCCGGATCTTCTCGTAGATCTCGACGTTGGAGCGGCCCGTGAACGGCACGCGCCCGGTGAGCATCTCGTAGAGGATGACGCCCAGGTTGTAGACGTCGCTCCGCGCGCCGATCTTGTCGAGTTCCCCCTTGGCCTGCTCCGGAGACATGTAGTAGGGGGTCCCGATGGCGTAGCCCGCCTGCGTGAGCCGGCCCTTGAACTCGATCGACTTGGCAAGGCCGAAGTCGGTGATCTTCGGCGTCCCGTCCTTGTCCACCAGGACGTTCGCCGGCTTGAGATCGCGATGGATCACTCCCGCGTTGTGAGCGTAATGGACCGCCCGCGCGACCATCTCCAGGATCTCCACACCGCGGCGAAGAGAGAGCTTCTTCTTGCGGATCAAATGGTCGAGCGACTCCCCCTCGATGTAGGCCATCGAGAAATACGGCACGCCCTTCCACTCGCTCACCTCGTGGATGGCGACGATCCCCGGGTGGTCGAGCTTCCCGGCCGCCTGCGCCTCGCGGATGAAACGCTTGATCGAGGCCTTCGATGCGCGCTCCCCCTCACGAAGGAGCTTCAGCGCCACGATCCGGTCGAGCGACTTCTGCCGCGCCCGGTACACGATCCCCATCCCGCCGCGAGCGATCTCGGAGAGGATCTCGAAGTCGTTGGCGAAGTTCTCCTTGTCGAACTGGATCGCCTTGAGGAAGTCGGAATCGCCCGACGGGGGCCCTTCGTGGGCCCGGACATCCGCCGTGTCCAGCGTCTCGCCCATCCCCTCCGGGGGCCGGGCCCCCTCGCCTTCTTCCTGCTCCTCGCCCGGAGTGCGCGGGACCCGTGGCTCGCGGCGGGTCGTCCGGTCCACCTCATCCCGTTCCTCGGGTTCTCCTGGCGGACCCGCTTCCGACGGGCCCGCCTCGACCTCGACGATCGTCTTGCAGTGGGGACACGGAAAGCGGCCGCGCTTCGCCGACACGCGGACGCGGAACGCCGCGCCGCAACTTTCGCAGCGGACCACCTGCCGCCCGTCCGGGGACAGGGACTGGTTCTTGAGCAGGGCGAGGTAGTCCTCGGCGGCGAGGAACCCCTTGTGGATGAGGACCCATCCCAGGGAGCACGTGCTCCCCCGCGCCCCGAGCTCCTCCTTGAGATGCTCGCACTCCTCGACTTTCCCGGCGTCCACGAGCCCCTTCTCGACGACGAGCCGCCGGATCGACTCGTCCTCCGCGCGGAACCCTTCCTCGTAGTCCTCCCGGCCGACGTACTTCTGCATCGTCCGGCAGACCTCGGAGAGCCCCCCGGCGTCGAGGAGCCCCTCCTGCCGGAGCAGGAGTCCGACGTGGAGAGAGTCCGACGCGCCGTGGTTCTCCACGCACTGGTCGACCCGCTCCCTGTCCACCAGCCCCTTCTGGAGAGCGACCCGGACGAAGAGCTTCTCGTGGGTGGAGAGGAGGTCGGCCAGACGAGACAAGTGCGCTCGCGCTCCGGGTTTGCGTGCCCAAAACCCCCGTCCTGAGCAGCATAAGGCCGCGGGCGCGACCGGTCAAGTCATGTGCAGGGGGCCCCACGGTCCCGTCCTAGAGCCCTCCCTCCAGGAACCCGGACCTAGCCCGGCGGAGCGCCGGCGATGGAAGGGTTCATGGATGGGCTCTCATGGCCCCTGCGACCCCCCCGCTGCGGGAGGCGGCGACGCTCGCGGGGAGCGCGAACTCGGGCCGCCGGAACTTCTCCCCCGGGGCGTTGGGGACGACGAAGTCGGGTTCCCGCCCCAGAATCCGGGCCGCCTTCGGCGCGCTGACATACCCGAAATCCAACCTGTAACCCGAGCTCCCGGTCAGATCTGTTACCAGGGTACCCGGTTTGCACCCTCTGCCCTCGACTACCACTCCCCCATCGAGTATTAAAGGAGGCGCCTTCCACCGACTGGTTCTACAAGCCCGTAACTGTCCACCGAACCGGGGCAACTCCAGGCAGAAGCCTCCGTTTGAGATTCCCCGGTTCATGCCGAGAGGGGCCTTTCAGATGCCAGCGCTTGGTCGTACCGACCATGGCCCCGAGGCTATGGGGGGCCTGCGACAGGTCCGGCGCCTGCGAGTGCCGGTCGCCTACGTAAATCCAGTATCACGGGTAAGATGCGACGCTCGACTAGCAAGAGACGTGCCGCACTCGGGAGTGCCCCGAACCCTTTGCTGTCCCCCTGGGCGACCGCGCGACGTCCAGGGCTGGATGCTCGTGGCGGAGGTCGGCCGATGAGCGGTCCGGGCGCGGGCCGCGACCTCGGCCGGCGGCTGACGGACGGTGTCCTCGCGCCGATGAAGGAGGCCTTCGTCGGCAAGGACGAGGTGATCGACCTCCTGGGGATTTCGCTCGTGGCGGGGGAAAACCTCTTCGTCCTGGGGCCCCCGGGGACGGCGAAAAGCGCACTCGTCCACGACCTGGGACGGCGCCTGGAGGGCCGGACCTTCGAGTACCTCCTGACGCGCTTCACGGAGCCGGGAGAAATCTTCGGCCCCTTCGACATCCGCCGGCTGCGTGAAGGCGAGCTCGTCACGAACACCGAGGGGATGCTCCCCGAGGCCGACCTCGTCTTCCTCGACGAGCTCCTGAACGCGAACAGCGCGATCCTGAACTCGCTCCTCACCGCGCTCAACGAACGGGTCTTCCGGCGCGGACGGGAGACGCGACCGCTTCCCTCGCTTCTCGTGGTCGGCGCGGGGAACCGATTGCCGGAGGACGACGCGCTCGGCGCCCTCTTCGATCGCTTCCTTCTCCGCGTCCGCTGCGACAACGTCCCGCCGGAGCGCCTGGGCGAGGTCCTGGAGGCGGGCTGGAGGCTCGAGATGGGGGCAGGGCCGGCAAGGCCCGCGTTTTCGGTCGAGGACGTGCGGAAGCTCCACGCGCTCCTCGCGGTTGCGGACTTCTCTCGTGTTCGGCCGGCGATGGTGGAGCTCGTTCATCGCCTGCGCCACGCCGGGATCGCAATCTCCGACCGCCGCGCGGTGAAGCTACAGCGTCCCGTGGCGGCGAGCGCGCTCCTCTGCGGGCGACTCGAGGCCCTAATCTCCGACCTCTGGGTCCTCCGGCACATCTGGGACGCCGAGGAACAGGTCGAGGTCCTCTCAGGGGTAGTGAACTCCGTCGTGGAGAAGGCTCCGGCCAGCGGGGAGGCGTCCGGCCGCGAGGCGCACCCCCGGGCGCGGCAAGGAGATCGCCCCGACCCGGAGGCCATCGCCCGGGACCTCGAGGCGATCGCGCGGCGCCTGGGCGAAGTCGGCGACGCGGCGGCGGAACGATCCTATCTGGAGGACCGCCTGGGAGTGCTCGCGGCGCGGATCCAGTGGGTCGAGGGGGACGAGGCCAGATCCTTCCTCCAGGAACGGGTGAACGAGCTGTGGGCGCGTCTCGGAAGGAAGGCGTGACGGGCGACTGGGCGGCCCGGATCCCGCGCGAGGAGGCGTTCGCTCTGGGGCGTCTCCGGCTCGCGCCGGGGGTCGAAGTCCGTGAGGAAGGAGCGGAAGTCTGGATCCGTGGCGGAGAGCTCTCCGACGAGCTTTTTATGTACTTGAAAGTGCTCCCAGGCGTCCGGCGTCACGACGCGCTCCCGGGCGGGCGGATCCTGCCGGCGGGCGGGAGGGTTCCGATCGGTCGGCTTCCCGCGGGCGGGTGGGTGCCCCTCGGAAGCTGGCTTCACCTGGAGGCGCAGACCCCGGCGCTCCCGGGCGAGCCGCGCGGGAAGATCCGTCTCGCGATCGTGAGGGCCGGAGCGCCCACGCGCGACCCCGGACATGGCGCGGAACGCGATCCGGGCCTTGTCGTGACGCCCTTCGCCCGCTTCGCCGGGTGGGCCGAGCGGGCGAGCGCGGCGAGGCTCCGGCCACTCGTTTTCGCGGCCTCCTGCGACGGGCGCGCCCTGGTCCGCGGGCACCCCCTTCCTCCAATCCCGGGCGAGCGGTGCTGCGAGGAAGACGGGATCGCGGTGCCCTGCGGCTTCGCCTGGTCCCCGCGGGTCGGCGCCGGGACGGTCCGGGCGGTCCTCGGCCTCGCGCCGAGAGAGCTCGCCCTCTTCGCGGGGGACGGATCCTGGGAGCGCGTCCCGGGCGAGAGTTTCGCGCGGGCAGCCAGGAGCGCGGTCCGAGCGACGGGCGAGAAACTCTCCCGTGGCCTGTGACCCTTGCGCCGTCCGGCGCTACCTCTCGCCGCCGACCCGGACCTTCTGGCGGTGGGAGGGGAACGGGCAGGTGCTCGCCTGGGTGGACGGGACGACGATCGCGTTTCGCGAGGAGGTGGAGCGCGTCCTCGCGCGGCTCGCGCCCGGCGGCCTCCCGCCGTTCGGCTCGGTGGCGCTCCTCCTCGCCGCCTGCCGCAACAGCTGGCGGGATCTCGCGCCCCGCACCATCGACGCTTACCTCGGACTCTTCGAGGACCCGCCCGCCTGGACGCTCGAGGTCCGGCTCGGACTCGACCGGGTGAACGACCTCGTTCCCGAGCTCCGCGGGAGCCCGGGAGCGAAGGCGTCGCTCGCCGAGGTGGTCTTCGAGCGTTCCACGATGCGGGGGCTTCCGGAGGACGCGGCCGGCGTTCTCGATGGCTTCATCTCGGGTGCCTGGCTCGCTCTCGCCCCGGAGCGGGAAGGCCCTCACGGCCCTCGCACCAGCGCCCTGGAAGTCCTCCGCCAGGACCTCTCGGCGTTGCGGCAGGGTCTCGCCGCGCTCGATCCGGAGGCGCTCGAGCTCCGGATGAAGACGGGGCTCGAGACGCCCGTCCGGCCGGCAGACCTCGACCTCACGCCGGTCGAGCGAGCGCGCGCGCTCCTCTCGGGGCTCGCCGGGGACCCGGAGCTCGGCGGCGTCGCGAGGGTCGCGCGGGACATGCTCGCGGCGGTCCACGTTCCCCGGCCGCTCTCGGACGTGGACGAGATGCCGGTGGGCGGGGTCTCTGACATCGCCAACCGCGGTCCGCTGGAACGGCTGCTCGCGAGCGAGCTCGCGCACGACGACCTCACGCTCTCCGTGCGGATCGCCCTCGGAGAGGCGCTCTACCTCCGCCGGGAGCGCCCGCAGGCCTCTCCCCCGCGGCGCCGGGTGGTCCTGGTGGATACCGGGATCCGGCTCTGGGGCGTTCCCCGCGTCTTCGCGGCCGCGGTCGCGCTCGCCTTCGTCGCCGCCGCCCATCGGAAAGCCGAGGTGGCGGCCTTTCGGACCCGGGCGGGACGGCTCGTCTCCTGCGACCTCACGAGCCGGGAAGGACTCGTGGAGCACCTCGAGTCGATCGAGGCAGCGCCCCAGCCGGGAGCCTCGCTCCCCTCGTTTCTGGAGCAGGTCGGCCCTGATGCCGACGCCATCGTGGTGACGCACGAGGACGTCCTCGCCGACCCCTCGTTTCGCGACGCCGTCCGCGAGGCGGGCGTTCCTCTCCTCTACGCCGCGACGGTCACGCGGAAAGGGCACTATGTCCTCCGCGCCCTCACGGCCCGCGGCGAGAGGGTTCTGGGGACGGCGGAGCTCGACCTCGCCCGGCTCCTAACGGACCCGAAGCCCGGGCGGCCGGCGCCGGTCCCGCTTGCCGACGATCGCGCGCTGCCGTTCGCCCTCAAGATCGAACCCTTCCCTCTCCTCTTCCCGACCCCGACGTCCTGGAGGGCCCTGGCCTCGAGCGCGGGAGGGTTTGCCGCGGTCACAGAGGATCACCGGCTGCTTTTCTGGAAGGAGGGCAGCATGGCGCGGGAGCTCACGGCCCGGGTACCGCGCGGGAAGGTCCACGATCTCTCGATCGGTCCAGGAGGAGAAATCCACGTCGTCGTGGGCGCCGTGAACACGAACTGGATTCCATACCTCGTCTGCGACCCGGACACCGGGGGGGCCCGCCGGATCGAACTCGAGGCCGCGGAGGTTCCACCGCGCGGAGTTTGTCACTTCCCGGGCGTGGTGTGTCTCGTATTCAACGAGTACGTAGATGCGTTCGACACGAGGTCGGGCGAGCGGCTCGACTGGCTCGACCTCCCGCGCGGGGTCCGGTGGCGGCGCGGGCGCTGGTTCGGCGGGCGCCCCGGGTGGCTCTTGCTTTCCTGGGACGGCGCTTCTTTGAGACTTGAACCCGTCAAGGAAGGTCCGCAAGGGGAGACGCTTTCGGCCGTTCCGGTGGGCGGCTCGGGCCCACCGATCCGGCGCGGGTCTCGCGCCGCCTGCGTGGACGCTGAGGGGCGGCTGGGATTCATCGCGCTGAAGGGGAACCTGTTCGCGGTCGCCGTGCGGGACGGCGGACGGGAGATGTACCTGGAACGGAGGGACGCGGTCGTGGCCGTCAAGAGGTCGCTCCGCCCGTTTCTGCCCTGCCCCGGACTACCCGGAGCGCGCTACCGGCTTCGGGTCGCCGAGTGGGGAGACGGGAGCCGGGTCTTTCTCGACTCCCGAGGTCTCGCGCACCTCGTGAGCTCCGACCGGGACATCCCGCAGGTTTCGCTCCTCCTCTGCGATCGGGGCCCTCTGGCGGCATGGTCGTCGAACGGAAAGGGATGCGGACCGCCGTCTCTCGTGGGCGATCTTCCGTCGACCTCGCCCTCCCGGATCTTCGAACTCGTGGTCCGCTTCGCGCAGCTCCTCGGATGATCCGCTTCCCGCTAGCTCTCCGTCCCCTGCCCGTGGCCTCGCGCGACGCGGACGCCTGGTTCCTTCCCGGCGCCGATCCTGCCCGCTGGCTCCTCGAGATCACGGGCTGGGGGATCGACACGGAGACGATCGCCCTCCTCCCCATTCCGGCCTCGGCCCGCGTCCGAACCGCGATCGGCGTGCTCGCCGTCGTCCGGGGGGGGCCGGGGCCGCAGGGAGCGCCGCGCGCCATCCCGTACGTCCGCCGCGGTGGACGGCTCTACCTTCCGGCCGGCGGAGAACTCGATCCAGACGTCTCTCCTGGCGAGCTCGATCAAGAGCTCGCCTGCGAGATCCTCGTCCTTCACCCCGCGGCCGGCCTCGTCGGGTTCGAGGTCCGGGACTTCCTCCGGCCGGGGGATCTCCTCGCCGCGCCGCCCGAACGGCCGGCGGCCTGGGATCTCGCTCTTCCCGGTCTCGCGCCGGCTCCCCGGCTGCTTTCGGTCGAACCCGAGGAGCCGCCGACGGTCGAAGGAGTTCTCGCCGGCGGGAGGGAGGACATCGGGACGCGCCCGCCCGGTGCGATCCCGCCCGCGCCGGGCGAACCAATGCCCGGGATGCTCCGCCGCGCGGGACGCTGGCTTTCGCGGCGGCTCGCCGGAGGCAGACGGGAGCCGCCCTCGCAGGACGGCGAACTCGTATCAAAGCGCGCCGGCGAGCTCCGCCGGCTGCTCTCCCTTTTCGAAGAGGATCCAGACGAGGGGCTCCGCCATGCACTACCCCTCGTCGATCACGGGAATCGTGGGGCGGGGCGCCCGGGGAGCCGGCTCGGCCCGCGGGACGTGGACTACGACGCCCGCCGGCTCGCGGGGGGAGCTCCCGGCGATCCCTGGCGCGTCGCGGCCGAGGAGCTCGCGGCACTCCGGAGCCGGTATCGCCAGGCGGCGAACCGCGAGATCCGGCTCGGGCGGCACCGGCGCGCGGCGTATGTCCTCGCCGAGCTCCTGGGCGACTTCGACGGGGCGGCGAGTGCGCTCGCCCAGGGCGGGCACTTTCGCGAGGCGGCGGCGCTCTACCTCGACCGGCTGGAACGCCCCCTCGAGGCGGCTCGGTGCCTGGAGAAGGGCGGCCTCCTCGCCGAGGCCGCGCCGCTCTACGAGGCGCACGGCGACGAGGAGAAGGCGGGGGATCTCTACGCGCGCCTCGAGCGAGCCGGCGATGCCGAACGCTGCTGGCGGCTCGCGGCCGGGAAGCTCGCCGCGGTGGGGGACGTCCTCTCCGCGGCCGGGATCGTCAAGACGAAGCTCGGCCTCCCGGACGACGCCCTGGAGCTCCTCGCCTCGACCTGGCCCGACTCGCCCCAGGCCGGACCCTGCCTCGTGTCCCGGCTTGCCATTCTCGGGGGGCTAGAGCGCCACGAGGAGGCGGCCGCTCTCGTGGCCCAGCTCGCGAGTGACCCCGCGCGTCACGAGCGCGCGGCGGTGCTGGTGGGCGCCCTCGCCTCCATGGCAGGCGCCTACCCCGAGCCGCGGGTCCGCGACCGGGCGGCAGACGCCGCGCGGGTCGTCGCGGGGGAGCGACTGCCCCAGGCCGGCGCGCCCGAAACGGAGGAACTCGTCCGGGCCGTCGCGCGACTCGCCCCCGGGGACCGGCTGCTCGCGCGTGACGGGGCTCGCTTCGCGGAGGCGAGGCGGAGCGAGCTCCCGCGCCCCGCACGGACGCCGGCAGGACGGAGTTTGACCCTCGTGGGACACTTCGAGCTTCCGCCGCACGTGGAATGGCGCGCGGCGCGGTCGGCGGGAATGTTCTTCTACGCGGCGGGATTCGCGGAATCAGGTCCCGTCCTCGCCCGGTCGAGCTGGGGCGGTTTCACTCAGGAGGTCCGCTGGGACCTGCCCGGCACGTCGGGTTTCCCGATCCTTCTCGACGTGGCCGCAAGCCCGGAGCGGCCCGCAATCCTCGCCCTTGCCGGCGGGCCGAGGCTGGACTCACGGAGCTTCCCGGCCTGCGCGACGTTCCCCGTCGGGTCGTACGCGCAGACGCCGGGCTGGCTCCCGGAGGGGACGCTAGCGTTCCGTTTCGACTCGTCCGGGTTGCCCTGGGTCGTTCGAGAAGGCCGGGGGGAACTCGTTCTTGACTCCCACCAGCCCGGGGGCGAGATCCTTACCACCTGCACTCTTCCGGTGATCCAGGAACCCAGGCCTGTCCTCCTCGAGCCTCTCTTCCGGCCGGATGGTATCTGCATAGCGGTCGGGACCCGCCTCTATCGGAACGCAGGCGCCCCCTGGGCGCACAAGCTCCCGCAGGCGCCCCGGACGCTTGCCGGGTTCCCTTCGCTGTCGCCGTGCCTGGCGATCGGCTTCCAAGAAGGGGGGATGCTCGTACGGTTCGGCCGGCGCGGAGGGCGACCACGGTTCGACGCGTTCGGTCAGGACCTCGCGCGCCCCGCGCTCGCTTTCATCCCCGGCGGCGCGCTCATCGCCGCGAGCGCACGGGAGGGCCGCGTCTACGACGCGGGCGGCACGCACGTCGCCGTCCACGCGACCTTCGAGGGATCCGGCTCGGATCCGGTTGCCGTTCTCCCCGCCCCCCGAGTTGGGGAGTTCGCCGTGGTCGCGGCAAGCGGCGAGGTCCGGATCGTGCGCTGACGTCCAGGTCGGCCCGCGCGGCGCCCAGAGGCCTGCACACAAACGTAAGGAGAAGGCTGCTTAGACGGGGGCTCCGTCGGGCAGAAGTGCGTTGGCCCTCCGCAAGAGGCGGAGCTCCTCGATGATCGGCTTCCAGTAGCGTGCATCCGCCCTCCAGAGGGCGTCTAGTTCGCGCATCATCGCAACCTGGATTGCCATTGCCCGATGCGACGGGATGGCCCTTTCGGGAGGCGCCGCTGCCGCAAGCCGGAGCGAACTACGGGGCGACCGCAGGGCGAGCGCGCGACCCGCGGGCCAGCGCCTCAGCGCCGCCAGGAGGTCTTCCCGGCGGAATGTATTCTCCAGCGCCCATCGGAGCACGCTTCGGGTCGGCCCGCCGTCGGCCTGGGCTCTCCGCAACCGGATTCCCGCGAGGTTCGTGATCACGTCGTAGTCGGCCGGCCGTCGCGTCTTCTTGATCTCGACCAGGTCCTGGATCGAGACCACCGGAAGATGCCCCCAGTCCGTCTCCAGGCTCGTGGATCGCCGCGCGGCCGCGACGAAACCGCCGGCGCGCGGGGGTCGGGGCATGAGATCGACGAACGCATCGGTGACTCGAAAGTGAAAAGCGTGCCCGGCCCGCCAGTGCCGGGGCTCGAGCGGCGGCGTGAGCTTGTAGACGCGGGCGCCCACGTCGCGCAGCGCCCGAACCGTGCCCTCGATGTTTCGCTTCGTGGGGCGCACCCAGAGGTCGAAGTCCTCCGAGAACGTCGCCCCGCCGTATAGCACCGACGCCTGGCCGCTGATGAGGAGATACTCCGCACCGCGGCGTTCAAGGGCGCGGAAAAAGCTTCGCATCGTGCACGGCCTCCGGATCGGGGAGGCGCGAGCGCATGGCCCAGCTCCGTCGCATTCGTTCGCGAGGAGAGAGCGCGAGCCAGTACTCGCGATAGAAGTCTAGCTCCGAGAAATCGAAGTCCAGAGGGTCGGCGGGCTCCTGGTGCTCTCGCTTGCGGCGCTTCATTGGCAGACCTCGGGCGCGGTGCCCCGGGTCTCTCCGAAACAAGGATCTTGAGCCCTTCCGCGCATGTCGCGGACCTGGACTCCTCGACTCTCAATATACCTCAGGAGGAATGGGGGAAAGAACATGTCCTTTGAGTTCGCGTGCTCGTGCGGGGAGCACCTCGCCCTGCCGGAATCGAAGATCGGCAAGTCGACCAGATGACCTCGCTGCGGTGTGGATCGGGTCGTTCCGACAGGCGAGGCTCCCGCGGCGCCGGAGCGACCGACGGCGGCGGCCGGGCTCGGTCCGGTTCTTGGATGGGCTCTCAGGCGCTCACGTGGCCGGAGGGAACAAGTCTCGGACGAGGCAACGGAAGCCAGGAAGGACGTCCTCCGGACAAAGCTCATCTTCCTCGCTGAGCCGCCTCGACTCCGCCCGATCCAAGCGGTGCTCCTGCACGGTCCTCGTCTCGGGCGTGACGACCCAGACGACCCGGACGCCGGCCCGCAGGTACTCCTGGACCTTCATCGCCACTTCGACGTGGAGGTCGTTCGGCGAGGTCACCTCGACGACGAGGTCCGGCGCGATCGGGATGTGGCCTTCGGGAATCTCTTCGCCCGGAAGGCGACCGAACTGGATGAAGGAGCCGTCGGGGCGGCGCACCTTTTCGGGATCATCGGGGAAACACTTGTAGCTCGCCCCGTCCGGAAAGGCGAACCCGAGCGGCTCTTTCTCGATGAACTTCTCCAGCCGGAAGTGAAATCGTCCTGCGATCCAGGCCGCCCTCGATCCCATCTTCCTCTCCACCAGCCGCCCGCCGGCGAGCTCGTAGCGCTCCCCCTCGGGCATGTCGAGGAGATCCTGGGAGGTGTACTGGGTCTTTACCGCACTCATCAGACGTCAGTATACGGCGGCAACGATAGAGGCGCCAGAGGGCTCCGCCGCTCGGGATGAGAGGGCCCGGAGCTAGAGGAAAGGTCGCTCTCGGGGAGAGGGCCAGGGTGAGGGGCCCTCTGGGCCTTCGTGGGGAGATGGGGTTTAATCCTTTCATGGCTCCGATCGTCGTGGTGCTGGTCGTTGCGATTTGCCTCGGTCTCTTCGTGCTCCGGCGCCGGCTGCTGGCCTTGGCGCTCGGGTTCGCGCCGCCCCGATACGGGGTCGTGGTCGAGCGCGGCGTCAAGATCCCCATGCCGGACGGGGTCGAGCTCGTGGCTGACCGGTATTCGCCTCGCAATGGCGGGCGCTTCCCAACCGTCCTGATCCGAACACCCTACGACCGGAGAAGCCTGTCGCTCCTCGTCAGGTTCATGGCCGAGCGAGGCTATCACGTGGTCGTCCAGGACGTGCGGGGGCGGTTCGACTCGGGCGGAGAGTTCGAGCCTTTTGTCAACGAGGCCGCCGACGGCCGAGCCACGGTGGGGTGGCTCGAGGCGCAGCCCTGGTTCGACGGCTCGCTGGCCACGTGGGGGTTGAGCTATCTCGGCTACGTGCAGTTCGCGATAGCCCCGGACGCGCCGAGGTCGCTCAAGGCGATCCAGCCCATATTCGTAGGCCCCGAGACCTTCTCCGTCACCCACCAGGACGGTGCCTTCAACCTCGACCTGAGGCTTCGAGCCCTCCACGCGACCCACTTCAAGAGCCGCTTCAAGGCGCTCTCGGGGCCACAGAAGCTCTCGGCCCTGGTGTCGTACTTCGCGGGCAGGGAGGCGGACAAGGTCCGCAAAGCCGTGGCCCACCTGCCCCTGATCGAGGCGGACGAGATCGTGCTGGGCCAGCCGGCGAGATCCTACCGCGATCAGATCACCCACACCGAGCCCGACGACGAGTACTGGGGCCCCCGCAACCACCGCCGGCGCGTCGGGCGGATTGAGGCGCGCGCCTTGCTGGTGGCCGGCTGGTTCGACGTCTACCTACGGGGTGTGCTCGATACCTATGCGGAGCTCGAGGCCGCGGGGAAGCGGCCCTACCTCACCATCGGCGCCTGGGACCACGCGCACGTGGGCGCGGTGATGGAGTCGCTGCGCGAGGGGCTCCGGTGGTTCGACGCCCACCTCAAGGGCGACGCCGGGAAGCTGCGGCGCCGGCCGGTGCGGCTCTGGCTGATGGGCGCGGGGCAGTGGATTGAGCTGGACCGCTGGCCGCCCCCGGCCCGGGCCACTCGTTTCTGCCTGCGTCACGGCGCGGCGCTCTCGAGCGAGGAGCCGCCGGCCGAGTCGGAGCCGGACCGCTACCGGTACGACCCGTCCGACCCCACCCCCGCGGTGGGCGGCGCCAGCCTGGACAGCGCGAACAAGTGCCAGCGCGACAACCGTGAGCTCGAAGCACGGAGCGACGTGTTGTGCTATTCGACCGCGCCGCTGGCCGACAACCTCGACCTCATCGGCCCGGTGCGCCTCGAGCTCTACGTCAGCTCGAGCCTGGCGCACACGGACTTCTTCGGCCGCCTCTGCGACGTGGACGCCAGGGGCCGCTCGCGCAACGTGTGCGACGGCCTGGTGCGGGTGGCGCCGGGAAGGGGAGAACGCCAGCCCGACGGCTCGCTGAGGCTGGAGGTCGACCTGTGGGCCACGGCCTACCGGTTCGCGAAGGGCCACCGCCTCCGTCTCCAGGTCTCGTCCGGGGCCCACCCCCGCTGGACCCGCAACCTGGGCACCGGCGAGCCCATCGCCACAGGCACGAGGATGGAGGCGGCCGACCAGGTGGTGTTCCACGACGCCGCCCACCCCTCGGCCCTGGTGGTGCCGGTGGTGGTGGAGCGGCGATAGGCATGGAGCTCGCGTCGTTGGCGAGCGGGAACAGACGGACCCTTGAGTTCTCGCGCTCTTGGGCGGAGCATGGACTCGCTTTGGAATCGAAGATGGACCAGTCGCCCCAGTGCCCTCGTTGCGGCGAAGTCGTGGCCGTCCCGGGAGCGTCGTATCCAACTGACGTGGTGGCGTCGCCAGAGGCCGGAGCAGCCGAACGCGCCCCGCGTCACGAGTTCCGGACGATCTGGGAGCTCCTGGGCGTGTCCCCCGGCGCCGCGCAGGTGGCGCTCCAGCAGCCAGGCGAGGCTCCCGCGGCGCCGCCCGGGGCGAAGACCCTCGGCCGCTACGCCGTGGGAGGCGTCCTCGGGAAGGGCGGGATGGGCGAGATCCTCCTCGTCCACGATCCCGAAGTGAATCGCGACCTCGCCGCCAAGGTCATCCGTGGCACGGGGGCGACCGACAGGCGCCAGGTCGAGAAGTTCCTCCTCGAAGCCCAGATCACGGGGCAGCTCGAGCACCCGAGCATCATCCCGCTCCACGATCTCGGCGTCACTGCGGACGGCCGGGCGTACTTCACGATGAAGCGAGTCCGCGGGAAGGACCTGGAGGCGGTCCTCAAAGATTGCGGAACGCGGAGCGCGGAACGCGGAACTGAAAAAGACCCGGGCGAGAGCGGTGCCCATTCGCTTGTGCGGCTCCTGGAGGTCTTCCGTAAAGTTTGCGACGCGGTCGCGTTCGCCCACTCCCGCGGCGTCATCCACCGCGACCTCAAGCCTGCGAACATCATGGTCGGCGAGTTCGGAGAGGTCCTCGTCATGGACTGGGGGCTCGCCAAGGTCCTCGGCCGCCCCGACCCCGCCGCGGACCGGGTGACGCCCGATCTCTCGAAGGGCGAGGTCGCCCGGCGGGCTCGCGAGCGAGTGGGAGGGGACGAGCCGCTCCGGACTCTCGATGGCTCGGTCATGGGGACACCGAGCTACATGCCGCCCGAGCAGGCGCGGGGCGAGACCCTCAATCTCGACGAGCGCTCCGACATCTATTCGCTCGGGGCGATCCTCTATCAGATCCTGGCCCGCGAACCGCCATACACCGGTGACACGGCATGGGCCATCCTCGAGAAGGTGACATACGGGGATCTGCTTCTTCCTTCAACGCGTGCTCCGGAGAGAAACGTCCCGCGCGAGCTCGAGGCCTCGGTCATGAAGGCCATGGCCCACGATCCGCGCGAGCGCTACGCCTCCGCCGCGGGACTCCGCGCCGACATCGAGGCCTATCTCGCGGGCCGGACGCTCGGCGCCGCGAGTTACACGCCATTCCAGGTTGCGGCCAAGTGGGTCAAGCGCAACAAGGCCGTGAGCGCGGTGAGCGGTGTGGCGGCCGTAGTGCTGGTCGCGCTGACCGTGGGCTTCGTCTGGCGCCTCGACATCAAGCGGCGGGAGGCCGATGAGGCACGCCAGGACGCCGAGGAAGCACGGGCTGCTGAAGCGCGGCGGGCCGACGCCGAGGCGCGGGCGCGGAGCGAAGCCGTGACCGAGCGCGACCGGGCGAACCAGGAGCGCGACCGGGCTTCCGCCAGGGCCCATCTTGCGGCCGCGAGCGAGGCCCTGAGGGCCGGGAGCCGTGAGAAAGCCGCGATCCGGGCGGCTGTCTCACTTGCGTACGACGATCAGACGAATGGCTGGCCTCGCCTCTACGAGGCCCTCGATCCTCTCGGGAGCTCCCTTCCTCGAGTTGTCGGGAGGCACGATGGTGATGTCTTCTCCGCCGCCTTCAGCCCCGACGGGACGCGGGTCGTGACGACGTCCGAGGATGGGACGGCCCGGATCTGGCCGGCCGAGGGCGGGGAGCCGGTCGTCCTTCGGGGGCACGACGAGTATGTCGTCTCGGCCGCCTTCAGCCCCGACGGGACGCGGGTCGTGACGGCCTCAGGCGACAAGACGGCCCGGGTCTGGCCGGTCGCGGGCGGGGAGCCGATCGTCCTCCGCGGCCACGAGGCCGGGGTTTATTCGGCCGCCTTCAGCGCAGACGGGATCCTGGTGGTGACGGCGTCCGATGACAAGACGGCCCGGATCTGGCCGGCCGAGGGCGGCGAGCCGGTCGTCCTTCGAGGGCACGAGGGTTCTGTCTACTCGGCCGCCTTCAGCCCCGACGGGACGCGCGTCGTCACTGCATCCGACGACAAGACGGCCCGGATCTGGCCGGTCGCGGGCGGGGAGCCGGTCGTTCTCCGCGGCCACGAGGGCTGGGTCCGCTCGGCCGCCTTCAGCCCCGACGGGACGCGCGTCGTCACTGCATCCGACGACAAGACGGCCCGGATCTGGCCGGCCGCGGGGGGCGAGCCGGTCGTCCTGCGCGGGCACGCGGGCTGGGTCAACTCGGCCGCCTTCAGCCCCGACGGGACGCGCGTCGTGACTGCGTCCGAGGACAAGACGGCCCGGATCTGGCCGGCCGCGGGCGGAGAGCCGGTCGTCCTCCGCGGCCACGAGAGCAGTGTCTGGTCGGCCGCCTTCAGCCCCGACGGGACGGGGGTTGTGACGGCAACCTCGGACTTGACGGCCCGGATCTGGGATGTCTCTATCCTCACACTGCGGAGAGACGAAGCTCTCTGGGAGGCACGGGTCGCCACAGGCCTCGCTCTCGTCGAAGACGAGGTCCGCCCCGAGCCTGTTCTCCTCCTCCCACCGGGCGTCGCCCGAGGCGTGCAAATCGAGAGCGAGCGCGTCCCCGAGGACCTCCGCGAGTCCCTTGCCGCTGGCCCGCTTCGCGAGGCGGCCGTCTCGCGCGCCGTGCGCTACGTCCTCGCCGCGCCCGATCCGGCCATGGCCTGGCTCGCGCTCTACAGGAGCCTCGATGGCTCCGAGGCCGCGAGCACGCGGCGGCTCATCGTGCTCGAGGCGATCGAGAAGAACGAACTGCCTCCGCTCCTGCGACTCTCCGCGGTTGTCATGCGGGACGGCCTCGCGGCGGAGCTGGGCGACGACGAGTCCCGCGCGAGGATCGCCGCAGCCCTCGAAGCAGCCCGCGCGGCCGAGCCGGAGCACCGGATCGTTGTCGCCGTCGCCGGCTGGCTCGGCGACTGAAAGATCGGGTGATACCGAGGATCTTGTGAGGCTTGCCACGGGGCGGTTCCCTCCTTACGATGGCGCGCGTGCCTACGAGAACGAAGCCCGGCCGCAACGGTCGCCCGCGCACGCGGACCGACGGGACGACCGGTGTCGGGGAGACCGTGCTCGCGAACGGTCTGAAGCTCCTCACGCTGGAGCGCCACGATGTCCCGATCGTGACCGTGATGATCTGGTACCGGGTCGGATCGGCGCGCGAGGAGGAGGGAAGGACGGGGCTCGCCCACTTCCTGGAGCACCTGATGTTCAAGGGGACCGACCGGTACAAGAAGGGCGAGATCGACCGGTTGACGCAGCGGCTCGGTGCCACGAACAACGCGATGACGAGCCGCGACTGCACCTGCTACTACTTCAACCTCCCGGCGGGCGACTGGCTCCCGGCCCTGGAGATCGAGGCGAACCGGATGCGGCGCTGCCGGTTCCCGCCCGGCGAGGTCGAGCTGGAGCGGAGCGTGGTCCTGGAAGAGATCGGCCGGAACGAGGACTCGCCGTACGGGGCGCTCGACACGGCGGTCTTCGCGGCGGCCTACTCCACGCACCCGTACCGGCACCCGATCCTCGGCTGGCGGGATGACCTTGCGGGCGTGCGGCGCGGCGCGATCCGGGAGTTCTACGACCGCCACTACCACCCCTCGAACGCGTTCGTGGTGATGGCGGGGGACTTCGCGACGCCCCAGGCGGTCCAGGCCGTAGAGCGCCTGTTCGCGCGGATCCCCCCCGGCCCGCGACCCGATAGGCCGGTCCGGACCGAGTCCCGGGCGAAGGGAGAGAAGCGCGTCGCCGTCCGGATGGATGTCCAGGTCCCGAAGGTCCAGATCCTCTTCCGGACGGTGCCGGGGAATCACGCGGACGATCGGGTTCTCGACGTGGTGGCGTCCCTCCTCAGCGACGGGCGCTCCTCGCTGCTCTTCCGCCGGCTCGTCGAGGAGCGAAGACTCATGACCGATGTGGACACCGTGAACGACACGAAGGTCGAAGACGGGGTCTTCTGGATCTACGGTACGATTCACCCGGAGGTGCATCCGGATCGAGGAGTGGATGAGGTCGTGCGCTGCCTGGAGCGCATCGCCACGCAGGGGCCGTCGGTCCGTGCGCTCGCTCAGGCGAAGAACCAGTCGGAGGCCGACTTCCTCTACAACTGGGAGAAGGTGTTCAACCAGGCGTATCTTGTGGGGAAGTCCGAGCTCCTGGGCGACCTCGACCGGCTGGGTCGATACACGAAGGACGTCCAGTCGGTGACTGCCGCCGACGTGCGCCGGGTCGTGTCCGAATACCTGGGTCCCGACAGGATGACCGTCGGCCTCCTCCTGCCCGAGCGCCGCTGCGCGAGCGGCGCGCCGGCTAGGAGCCCATCCATGAACCCGGTCCGAGCCCGGCGGAGCGCGGGCGGCCCGGATGCGAGGCGCGAGCCCGAAGTCGTAGCCCTGCTACGACAAGGGCGAAGCC